>NZ_JAMYPX010000015.1:0-144776 GCF_040320585.1 Mesorhizobium sp. M0663 | reverse complement strand
GATTCCAACCCCGCAAGCCAAACCTGCTACCCAACCAAAACTCCCTTGACACCTCTCCGAAGCAGATGTGTGCGCACGCTAGCCCACAAGGGGAGAAGGGAAGGCGCGAGCGCCACAACGCGCCTTCCCGGTTGAATAGCCGGCTTCAATGAGGCATTTCTGAAATGGAGGGGTAAACCATTCGGGAGCGCGGGCGGTTTTCCTGCTGCGAACCGGAAATCGGGTACGGGCTGCAACGCATGATCGTCAGGCCATGAACTGGAGGCGTTATTTCTGGCCCGTGATCGGCATCGCCGCTGTGGTGTTCTCGCTGTGGCTGCTGCTGCACGAATTGCGCGGCATCTCGCTCGACGATGTCTGGGCCGGCATAATCGCCATCCCGGCGCGCGGCTGGGTGCTGGCGGCGCTGAGTTCGGTCATCGCCTATGCCTCGCTCGCCGGTTACGACCACATCGCGCTGCTGCACATCGGCAAGAAAGTCTCGTGGCTGTTCGTCACCTTCTGCTCGTTCACCACCTACGCGCTGTCGCACAATATCGGCGGCTCGGTGTTTTCCGGTGCGGTGATCCGCTACCGCGCCTACGGCACCAAGGGCCTGACCGGGCAGGACGTCGGCATTCTGGTGGCGATCTGCTGGATCACCTTCGTGCTGTCGACGCTGTTCGTCTCAAGCATCGTCCTGCTGCTCGAGCCCGAGGTGATCGACCGGTTTTCCGGCACGCCGCATCACCGGCTGGCGCAGGCGGGAGGGCTCGCCATGCTGCTCGTGGTGGCGGCCTATGTCTTCGGCAGCTGGCTGCATCTCAGGCCGCTGAGGATCGGCAGCTTTCAGCTGCACTACCCGGCGCTGCCGATCGTGGCGCGGCAATTGCTGGTCGGCCCGATCGAGCTCCTGGCGGCAGCGGCGATCATCTTCTTTGCCCTGCCCGCCGCCGGCAATCCCGGCTATTTCGTCGTGCTCGGCGTCTTCCTGGTGTCGTTCTCGATCGCGCAGATTTCACATGCGCCGGGCGGGCTGGGCGTCTTCGAGGTGGTGTTCCTCGCGGGCTTGTCACATATGGACCAGGTCGGCGTGCTGGCGGCGCTGCTGGTGTTCCGGCTGTTCTACCTGATCATCCCGCTGCTGATCGCACTCGGCGTGGTGCTGTTCTTCGAGCACTCGCAATACAGCCGCAGCGAGAGTTGAAGCGCGGGAAGCCGACGATTGAACCCAGACACAGGGTTGACTATTTTCCGGCGGCGGCTACAAGGCACGCGCGGCGACGTCGCCGCCCTGCCCGTGTGGTTTTCAACAGCCGCGCCTGCTGGGGAATAGGTTAACGGTAGACCCACGGACTCTGACTCCGTTAGTCCTGGTTCGAATCCAGGTTCCCCAGCCAGCTTCTTTTTTTCAATAGAAACAATTACTTAGATCATTCCCGAAAATGGCATGTGTTACAACCATGCGGATGATCCGCATGGTATTCTATCCGCATCATTCGGACCGGGAGGTGGCATGAATCTTCGATGGTCAATAAACCTGCTTGAGGACGGCGCTGTCGTCACTCAGGAAGGCGAATATCTCGGAACTTGGGGAATCGATGAGTCGGACGCGATATATGAATTCACGCCAGACGGTGCAGCTGAGCCGTTGCTGTGCAGTGGATTTGTGAAGTTCCTATGCGATAGCATTGAACAATGGCACAGCCTGCAACAGAGCGGCGGCGCGTGAGCCACTCGCGATCGAAGCTGTCAAGTGCCTGCGTCCGCGCACGACGTTGATCCTTATACTTGCTGGACGGCTGAGCACACTACATCTAGGAATTACGGTGACAGTGCACTTTTTACCATGTCGCCCCGTGTCTAGATTGACCGCATGGTGCACCTTGCCCGCGTTCCCGCCCTGCCGCATCCCCGGACCGTACGGGCGAGCCAAAGTGTTTTCACGTCCGAAGACTATGTGTTCCGCAAGAACTGCTCATCGAGTATTGCCGCGTCGCCGATGTCGCGGTTTTTCGATGCACCCGGGGGCCGAGAGTATCGCCGGGCAAATCGGCAAAGCCGAGAAACCCGGAAACGAGCCAGGCGGCGAAAAGAAAATAGTGCACCGGAATTACGGTGACGGTGCACTTTTTACCATGTTCGCCCCGCCGCATCGTGTAACCTTGCCCGCGTTCCCGGTCTGCCGCAGCACCGTACAGGCGAGCCAAAGTGTTTTCACGTCCGAAGACTATGCGTTCCACAAGGACCGCTCATCGAATATCGCCGCGTCGCCGATGTTGCGGTTATCGATGCTGGGGGATGCGGCAGACCGGGAACGCGGGCAAGGTGCACCATGCGGCGGGAGCGACATTGTAAAAAGTGCACTGTCACCGTAATTCCGCATGACAACCACCGCAAAATGCGGGTCTGGATGATGACCTCTGGCAGCCAAACCCCGTCCGCGTTAGAATGGGACAGGGGGACATTCACCAACCCAGCAAGGGAGGTCCGCCATGAAGGTCAAAGACGCAATGCATAAGGGTGTCGACTGGGTCAGCCCCGAAACCGCTGTCACCGAACTGGCGAAAATGATGCGAGCCCAGGATATCGGGTCGATTCCCATTGGAGAGAACGACCGACTGATCGGAATGGTGACCGACCGCGATATTGTCTGCAACGGACTGGCAGAAGATGGTTTCGACGGCCGCATCGCAACGGCGCGCGATGTTATGACGGCCGGCATTCACTGCTGCCGCGAAGACGACGATCTGGCCAAGGCCGTACGGCACATGGAAGAACTGAAAATCCGCAGGTTGCCGGTGATCAACAAGAATATGCGGATGGTCGGCATCCTTAGTGTCGGCGACGTCAGTCAGTCGGCACCGAGGGAACTGGTGTCCGAATACGTCAAGAGCGTTTCCGCCCACCACCACTGAAGGGCGGCTCGCCCGTGCGCTAAGGCCTCAGTCTGCCGCCGCGCTGGCCACAGCGCGCCGGCAGAAATGTCCGGTCATCGAGGCCGTGGCGCACCGGAAAAGCCCGCCGGCCGAAGCCGGCTGGAGCGTCTGCAGTCGCCAGAGTGTGGGTAACTTTATGCAGCCTTCAGGTTAATCACCCGCATCACTGCGACCGCTGTTCCGTTGTTCGTAGCAGCCTCCTTCGTGCTACCCTTGCCGCAGCTCCATACGTCACCCTCCTTGGCCGTGAACTGCATGTCTCCGGCCGTGACCTGCAGCTCGCCTTCAGTGACCGTGCAGACCATATCGTCGGCCATGACATCCCCGAGCGGGCTAGTTGCCTTTGGCTGGTAGACGACGTCTTCCATGGCAATTTTCTTGTACCCCTTGATATGGGAGTCTCGTGTTCCCAGTTCGACGAGCCGAACGCCGGGAAAAATCTCTTTGCCATCAGTCGGACCGTAGGTCTTGGCCGCTACCGGAATGGGCTTTGCGACCAATAGCGGGGCCGCCAACGAGGTGGCACCAAGGGCGAGAGCATTACGTCGATTCATCTTCATAACATCCTCCCTGAGTTAGTTCGCCCGACCGGGCGAACCTGATATTTTACGCTCCCGTTCAGCCAAATAGTCAAAACACAATTGGGCAAGCCAACGCCTGGCCTGCGCGCGTTCTGGCGTGCCGCTGTCCTACACCGCCGAAGTGCTTCGCGCGTCTTGGCGGCTCGCTGCGGCTGGCTGCGCATGGCCTGCCTGCCACACCTCTTGACTGTCCGAGCGGGTTAGATACTTTTTGCTGCGTGCCTTGAGAAAAGCGGTGCCGGGCACCTTGGTCAGCCGCGTGATAACCGACGAATGGGTGAGCCCTCACGTCGAAGAGAAAGAAGAAACAGCACCAGCTCTTGCTGGCCGCGCTGCCTAAAGCGAAACCGAAAATGACCTAGATTGTTGATGCGACGCGGGAAATTGGCCGCTAAGGATGAATTACGGTGACAGTGCACTTTTACCATGTCGCCTCCGCCGCATGGTGCACCTAGCCCGCGTTCCCGGTCTGCCGCATCCCCAGCACCGTACGGGCGAGCCAAAGTGTTTTCACGTCCGAAGACTATATGTTCCTGCTGATCGAGTATTGCCGCGTCGCCGATGTCGCGGTTTTCAATGCGCCCGTGGGCCGAGAGTATCGGCGAGCAAATCGGCAAAGCCGTGAGAACCCGGAAAATGCGGCACGCGGCGAAAAGAAATAGTGCACAGTCACCGTAATTCCTAAAACCTCTCCGGCAACCCTTCTACTCCCCGACAATGGACGTCGGCGGGCGTGCCGAGGTTATCGGATCGGCATGACGAAGGACGATCCTCCACGCGCCTTCCTCGCGCCGGAATATGGTGGTGACTCGAAGCGCAATCGGCACCAGTTTGTTGCCACCACCGACCTTGGATTGGAACCGCTCGACCTCGATGATGTATCCCAAGTCGGCTGTCGCATACTCCGAGATGCGCTCAAAGCCGATGGCCTTGCCGTGCCGGTAATTGGTGGCGGCCCGTTCCATGGTGTCAGCGGCCTTTCTCCATCCCTTCGCCGGCGGGCCAAAGGGATTGGCAATAATGACGTCGTCCTGTCGCGAGTAGAGGTTTTTCAGGGGCTCAGGATCGCCCTTTACGAAGGCATCCAGGGCCAGATGATCCTGCTCGATAAATTTCGTCAGGTCGGAGGCTAACATCTTAACATCGCCCCATGACTAAAAAGAGAACTCTATCAAGCGCTACATCCGCCCTTCGCTTTGCCGTAGGCGGTCGGGCTGGTGTCCGTAGTATAGATCAGAATTACGGTGAGTGCACTTTTTACCATGTCGCCCCCGCCGCACGGTGCACCTTGCCGGCGTTCCCGGTCTGCCGCATCCCCAGCACCGTGCGGGCGAGCCAAAGTGTTTTCACGTCCCAAAGTCTTCCACAAGAACTGCTCATCGAGTATTGCCGCGTCGCGGATGTCGCGGTTTTCGATGCACCCGTGGGCCCTCGCCGGGCAAATCGGCAAAGCCGTGAAACCCGAAAACGAAGCAGGCGGCGCACTGTCACCGTAATCCGATTGTGACCTGCGGCCCAGATGACAGCGCTCCGCGCCGCCTTCCTCGTTAAACATGCGAACCGACGCGCAGGCGCAGCGGACTCGCTAATTCTGCTCTCTCATAGATCTAAATGGCGCCGACCAAATGAAGTCCGTTTGAATATATTCGATCGTCGATATGCCGGGTCCTGGACCAGCACCAAACAGGGTTTCGTTCGGCGTTCCGAGCTCAGGATCTCCGGACGAAAGCGTATTCAGGTCGTCTGATTGCTTGCCGTCACCAGATACAAGACGCGGCCCGACAGATGCACGCGCATGACAGCTTATGCAGGACGACTTTTGGAAAGTGTTTTCGATTACGGGATTTGATAGCACCGTCGGAGATCCAATTGAGGTCGTGAATTCAGTCTGAGCCCCTCGCAATATGTAATTTTGCCAAACAGTCCCTCTTGTCTCAGCCCTAACGCCGTCCTGTCCAATGGTAGCGTCAACAGGGCTCGTCTCGGCGACCAATTGCGTCGGAAAGCCAAATTGAGAAAGCCATTTGTTGTCGCAGGCGCCTTGAGCAATCTCACAATCTCGATGACCGAAATCGATCCAGACCCAATTCGGAAGGTCCTTCGTTATGATGTGTAAAGCAACAAGACCAATCGCTATTTGTTGCCCATTCAGTTCGAATTTCCTCCACAGGTAGCGGGGCTTGTCCTCATCCCGTATTGGCCGCCATTCGGCCTTTATCTCTTTCGCGCCTTGATCAAAGGAAATTTTCTTTCGACTATCTTCCTTCACGGCGGCCGCGAAGTTTCTTTCGAGTCCGTTTCGGGAATAAAGGTCACCTGAGACAATCTTCTCATACATTATGCGGTTTGCCCGTACCTCTTGGCTGACTGGACTCAGCGGATCAAATTTTGGTTTGACGATCTTGCTCGACGACAGGACCATCTTCCTTTCTAAGTTTTCGTCCAAGACAATTTCGTGACTCTCCCTTGGCAACTTCTCCCATGCCGGCGGTCTTGAGCCGTCAGTCTTATAGACCTCGCTGTGGTCACCACCCGACTCGAGGGCCCAAGTTTCCCAGACAAGCGGAAGGTCCGGAGCATCGCCAAATTTCTTGCTTGAATCTGCGACGCCAGCTGTCCCCAGTTCCGCCGGTCGTGATACGGAAAAAAACACTTGCCACGCATACTCATCCGGATTGGTCAGCGCGAGTAGAGAAGCCGTTGCATCTCCCCCGAATTCGACCTCCGCTGCTGCGCAGGGGGCGGCCGCCAGGATTGAGCAAGCGATAAGCACGGGAAAAGCGCTTCGCATGAATATTCCTCCGATGTGAGCGTATGTACGCCCCTGAACACTTTGATTGATGAAGCTCGCTAACTTCCACGAAGACAGCCTAGTTGGCAGCCATTGTCTGGGTGATCCAGTCAGAGAAGGCGCTCACGCGGGTGTAAACACCGTATTTTAATCGGCGAGCGCAGCCCTCGCCAAAGCTTACAATGCCGACCAATACTGGCTTTCCGCCACGCGTTGCCACCGCAGGACCCCCGGAGTCGCCTTGGCATGAGTCCAGCCCGCCGTCGCGATAACCCGCACACATCATCGTATTCTTGATTCTGCCGTTATAGCTTCCAGGCTGATTGCAATCGCTCAAGTTCACAAGCGGAACATCGGCCACGCGAAGTACTTCCGACGCAGCGCCTCCCTCCATTACAGCCCCCCATCCCGTGACTGAAACGTTGGTGCCATCAGGGATATCTGCCGATTGCTCTATCAATGGGACCACAGTTGGGTCCGCAACCGGCTCGGCAAGTTTTACAAGAGCAATGTCGTTCTCATAGGTGGAGCTATCATAACTCGGATGAACGAAATATTGAACGCTCTTTGTGCGAATTCCAAGGGCATGATAGAATGTTGTCTTAGTTACAACGTCTTCTTCGGTCTTGTCCGCAACGCAATGGGCCGCGGTCAATATCCAATTGGAGGCAATGACGCTACCTCCACACCGTAAAATTCTCTGAGGTTCAGGCACCATCGCATAGAGAAGAGCCGCCTGCCATGGATATTGCTCAACAGTTGTTACCTTCCCGCCAACTATGCGCGGATCAATTTCCGTTCCGCTCAAGTTTTTGGTATCAAAACCTAATGCTTCCAGACCCTTTACCTCACCGACGATCTGGGTGAACTCCTCGAATGTTACTGTTTTGCCAGGCACATACCGCTGAAAGTCGTCGGCAAGCGCCGTTGAAGCAACCGTCAGCTGTATTGCGGCGATTATTATTGTACGGAACAGGGATACCATGGTCGCTCCACGAACGTTTGAGTTCACTCGGCAATAATCGACAAATAGGTGCGTCGATTAGGTCGGAACTTCTGTCGCGTGAAAGATCCAACCTTTAGGGGTGCCATTCCGACCAAACCCCGCGGAATTACGGTGACAGTGCACTGCTTACCATGTCGCCCGCCGCTAGATCACATTGGTGCGCGTTGCCGCGTTCCCGGTCTGTAGTCCGCTATCTAAGCCCCAGTTGGTGCAAATTTATAAATGACTAGCCGGGCCCGGTTTCAGTTGCATCGAATATCCAGCCCTTTGGCTGACCGTTCCTGTCAAAACCAGCGGCTCTCAGGCGCCACTTGTCGCCCTCTCGATAGACAATAGCGGTCCCTTGGGCAGGAAACGGCTTCGACGTAGACGTTAGATTTTCTTCCACTATGACAAAGGCTGCCAACTCAGAAGGTTGAGGGCCTAGATCAAGGCTTCGGCGACCCTGGATTACAGCTTCCGTCATAGTCGTCTCACCAGCCAAGCCTTCTATCACAAGAATATTCTTGGTCAATGTAACGCGCAGGTTTTCCACTAGCTGGCTCCCGCTAGGTTCATTGAATGCTTCATACGAAGTAAGGTACCATTTATTTGCCATCAACACCTTAAAGTCTTGCAGCACTTTACCCTCCATCAAGCTTTAACGTCGCAAAAAGACTTCATCCATTACATACGTTGCTATGTTATTTCCTTGCTTTTTTCCGTTTGTTTTATCGAATTCCCAGTGAATTCCCATCCAAATTCGACTCATTCCGTTCTCTTCTTCAACCGCCGCTTGGTCAGGAAACTCCACTTCTACAAGCGGTCTAGGCACTACCGAGCCAGGAGAATAGTTCTCATGGTTATACTCATCAGAGATGAACTTAAACGACGCATCTGCAGTCGATGAGGCAATCAAGAATCTTCGAAGGACTTCGCATACCGCGCCACCAAACACCGCATGCCCCGAGGGGTAGGCAGGAAATGGAGGCGTGACATTCCGGCCCATCCTTCCCGCATTTGTTACCGCTGCGCCGAGTGGCGTCCATGTCGATTCGCCTTTACCTTCAGGCGAACTATCCGCGTCCACATTGCGTATATATGTAATTGGTCGAGGAAACAAATAGTAATACTTAGCCTCCCAAGCGCTAATACCGGCATCTGCCATGGACAGATTTACGATTGCCAGGAAACGGGATAATTCATAAGGATCAATAAACTTGAGCTTTGTCCGCGCAATCGTCATTGCTAGTGCGTTATACAGACGAGGCGGAGCGCATAAGAAGGCAGTGCCATCATAGCCCCAGAACACGGCTTTCAAGCTCTGGTTGTTCTTATAATCGATTTTCCCATCGGCCCCTGGCTCGGGGTCAACTTCGCCTTCGCGAGTGGTCTCTGTAGCGAACCTGCCCGTGCTTGGGTCAGCCGACACTTTCTTGCCCCAAGCCCCAAGAGTCTTCACTTCCTTGAAGGCAGATATAAATCGATCGGAAGTCAGATCAGGTGGCGGATCACAGCGAAACGATTCTGCTTGAGGAATAACGAACGTTTTAACTCTAGACCACATTCCGCCTAGCGCTACGGGAATTTTAGAGATCGGGTCTATATGCCACTTTCTAATATCAGCTGTCTTAAAATCATCCGCTGCTGGCTCCGGAAACTCTGATCCGTCAGTAAAACCGTACGCATCACTCCATCCGCGAGCCCTTAACACGATAAGGGCAGTGGCCTCGCCGATGGCCTTTCCAATGGCAATGCCTTGCTCACCCTTGACACTCGTTTTGAATATTTCATCAGCGCGAGCCGCTATGAAGGCGCGCTTTTTCGGGTAGAGGGTCTTGACGATCATTACTACAGAATGAAAGGCAGCCGATGCTAATGTACCGACTTTTATTACTATATCATTCGTACCTAAATGAGACTCTCTTATTATCTCCTCCCGTATCTCAGTATTAGAACCAGGCTGCTTGTAGCTGACGTAGTCATTTCGAAACACATTCATTGCTTCGAACATAGCCAGATGAACGAGGCCGAGCGCCCAGCTGCTTCTTGCAGGCCCTAGCTGTTCGCCGTAGATATCTATGTCAGGAACACTGACACTGGTGGTCGTGTTATGATCTATAGCGGTAAGATCTAGAGCGAGTTTGTGGCAGGCCTCCACGGTTACAAGCCAAAGCTCTTTATCTGTTGTTTCAGCAGTTACCGCGTCAAGTATTGGCTCTATTGCAAACAATCTTGGGGAGATAGGCACAGCGGCTCGCTCATCTTGTCGTTTTTGCAATATTGTGAGGAGATTGTTCTCAACACCATATATCTGGGCAAACCCATGCTTTTGCTCGATACTTAAAGAGTCACTATACGCCGGTATCGAAGACAATGACGTGGAGGCCAACAGAAACATGCCACCTGAATGCAGAAAAGTGCGTCGGTTCATTTCATCCTCCCGCCCCAAACGAGCTCGTCTACCTAAAAATATTACGCGATTGCAGATTCGGGTTTTTCCCTGTGGAGAGGCATTTGCCTCCCGCGACGAACCAGCAACGAATGCTCGACCCTAAGTATCTTCCGCACACTCGCCAGCGCCGCCTCATTCACCTCGATATACGCGACGATGTACCATTCACCGTTTTCTTCCCTGGCCATGCCCATCGGCTCGGCCCGCCATTTGAGCGCGCCATGGTGCGGCATGAAGTAGGTTTCCTGGATGCCGCCGACGGCGGTTAGTCCTTCGTCGAGCGCGTATTCCATCACCGCGCAGCACAGCTGCGTCAGCGTGCCCCTCAGTCCGGCAGTGCGTTTGTCGGGGACGACGAATGTGCGCGTCCATTCGGCCCAATCGGGTCGTCTCGGGACGCCCGATTTTTCGCACATGTGAGAAAAAACCTCCGAGACCATGTGCGGCTCGCTCGTTGGGATCAATCGAGCCGAAGTCACCACGCGATCGTCTTCAATGCCCAGCAGGTATGTCGCCGCGTCTGTATCGAATTGATCCAGTTCGCGACCATCCGGGCTCGGAGGGCGCCAGCGTTTTTGATGCACGAAGAAATCGTGCCGGCGGCGCAGAAACTCGTCGAATTCGTTTTCATAGAGATGCTTGTTATGCGCATTGACTACGTGGGCCGTTATCATGGCGCGATCCCCCGATCGTTCTCGCAGGGATAGTCGCAGTCGCGCTAATATACGTCACCTGTCCGATGGGACAGTTGACGCGTTTAGGGATGGATCAGGCGCCGGCGCACCGCCTCGACGACCGCTTGCGTGGTCGTGGCGACGCCAAAAGCCTCGCGGGCCCGCGTTGAGTGCCATTTGACCGTACGCTCGGTCAGGCCGAGAATCTGTGAGGTTTCCGATGAGGTCTTGCCGGCCGCGGCCCACAAGAGCACTTCCTTTTCGCGGTCGGTCAGTACGCCCTCATGGTCATCATCGTCATTCGCCAACGCCTGGATCGACATGCCGGCATAGACCGCCATCGTCACCAGTTGCACTTGATGGCGCGGCGACAGGGTGCAGGACTTCGCGGAAGACGCAAACGACAGCACGGATTGCCAATGATGAACGCTGAGCATCGGCACAGCGAAGCCGCTACAGATGCCGAACTCCGTCGCCTCGCCGGCAACGCGTCGTGAGCCCTCCGTATCCGACCACTTTGCCGGGACTTCGGACCAGAGGAACGGCTTCAAGGTCTTTGCCGAGTAAACGCAAACGCCGTCGACGGCGGCATGCTCGGCCTCGACATAGCGCTCGAACCAGCCGGCCGGCCAGCCATTCAGTTCGACCATCGGTGCAAGCTTCTGCCCGCCAAGCGGCACCCCGCTCAGGATCAAGTGCTCGAAGCCGAGATTTCGCACGGTTTCGAGCAGGTCGCCCAGCAGCGGCCCGGTAGCTGCGTGTTTCCTGCAGCGTTCGACAAAGTCGAACACGTCTGAATCGATCATGACAGAGACCCCCCGTCTCCACGCCCGAAAACAAAGCTTACCTTAAATTAGTGACTTCGAATATCCCAATAAGTGCGTCCGCCACGCAGGACGCCTGGGCCAAAATCAGCTAAATCAGCCAGACGTGATCAGCGAATAGGACCCAAGCATGACGCCAGCACTGCCAAAACGAAACGAGCCGTTCCGGGCCGGCGAAACCGCGTTGCTGCTGGTCGACATGCAGCGGGTCTGGCTGGAGCCGGGCGCCGATCCGGCGCATCCGGAGCGTGGGCCCGATCACTATTTCTACCGGCAGACCGCGTCGCAATCGATCCCCAACCAGGAGCGCCTGCTGGCGGCGGCGCGGGCCAACGGCGTCGAGGTGATCCACACCATCATCCAGAGCCTGACCGAGGACGGCCGCGACCGCTCGCTCGACCACAAGCTGACGCCGATCCATATCGCGCCGAGCCGGCCGGAAGGCCTGCCGGTGCCGTCGCTGGCGCCGGTCGGCGACGAGATCATGCTGCCGAAGACGTCATCGGGCGTCTTCAACTCGACCAACATCGACTATGTCCTGAAAAACCTCGGCGTGCGCTACCTGATCGTCGCCGGCATCATGACCGACCAGTGCGTCGACATGGCGGTACGCGATGCCGCCGATCGCGGCTATCTCGTCACCTGCGTATCGGATGCCTGCGCCGCCGCCTCGCAGGAGCGTCATGACGGTGCGCTAAAAGCCTTCGGCGGCTATTGCTGGGCCGCAGATACCGCCATCGTTTCGGCCCGTTTCGAAGCTTTGGGAAAAGCTGCATGATATCGACCGTCGAACCGCTCGTTGCCGTCGTCACCACCGATCTTTCGGCGATTACGCGCGGCCGCTCGGTCGCCGAAAGCAAGCTGCAGAAGATCGCCGCGACCGGCGTCGGCTGGCTGCAGGCCAATCTGTCGCTGACGCCGTTCAACTCCATCGTCGACCCCAATCCGTGGGGCTCGTCCGGCGATGTGCGGCTCATTCCCGATCTCAACGCGCGGTTTCGCACGGCGCTGACCGGATCGGCGACGCCCTTCGATATGGTCGCCGCCAACATTGTCGAACTCGACGGCAGCCCGTGGGTCGGCTGCACGCGGACCATGCTCAAGGATGTGCTGGCGGAGTTGAAGGCAGCGGCCGGGCTTTCCGTCATCGCCGCCTTCGAGCATGAATTCCATATCGAGGGCGACTTTGGGCCGGCTCATTCGATGTCGTTGGCAGCACTGCGCCGCGCCGACCCGTTTGCCGCCAATCTGATGGCGGCGCTGGCGGAAGCCGGCGTCGCGCCCGAAGTGGTGATCGCCGAATTCGGCACCGACCAGTTCGAGGTGACGTGCGAGCCGGCCGATGCGCTTGCCGCGGCCGATCGCGCCGTCGCCATCCGCGAGATCACGCGCGAAGTCGCGCGATGTGCCGGCTGGCGGGCGAGCTTCGCGCCCAAGATCGCTCCCGATGCCGTCGGCAACGGCGTCCACATCCATTTCAGTTTCGTCGACGAGGCCGGCAAGCCGGCGACCTACGATCCGGCCCAGCCTGGCGGCCTTTCCAGCCGTGCTGCTTCGTTCTGTGCCGGCGTGCTGCGCCACCTGCCCGCGATCACCGCCATGACGGCGGCGAGTGTGTCGTCCTACTACCGGCTGAAGCCGCATAGCTGGAGTTCGTCCTACACCTGGCTTGCCGATCGCGACCGCGAGGCGAGCCTGCGCATCTGCCCGACGGTGACGATCGGCGGGCGCGATCCTGCGCGGCAGTACAATATCGAATACCGGGCAGCCGACGCCACCGGCAATCCCTATTTGTCGCTGGCGGCGATCGTGCGCGCCGGGCTGGAGGGGCTGAAGGCCAAGCTGCCGGCGCCGCCGCTTGTCTCGGCCGACCCGACGCAGATGAGCGTTGCCGAGCGCAAGAAGCTTGGCCTCGTGCGGCTGCCGGAAACGCTGCCTGCGGCACTCGACGCGCTCGTTGCCGACAAGACCGTCACCGGATGGTTCGCGCCGGTGTTCGTCGAGACCTTTGTCGGCCTCAAGCGGCATGAGACCGAGCGCCTCGCCGGTCTCGATCCAGTGGCGGTCTGCGATCTCTACCGGACGCTGTATTGATGGCTGAGCCGCTTGCTAACGCCATCCTACCGGAAGGTTGGCTTCCAGCGGTCGAAGCAATCAACGAAACGGGGCGTTCCGATATCGTTCTGATATGCGAGCATGCGTCCAATCATATTCCGGCCGAGTATGCGCGGCTCGGTCTCGACAGCCGCCATTTGCAGCGCCATATCGCCTGGGACATCGGCGCCGCCGAAGTGACCCGCACCCTGTCGAAGCTGCTCGATGCTCCGGCTTTCCTCAGCTCCTATTCGCGGCTTTTGATCGATCTCAACCGGCCGCTTGGTTCCGGCGGCAGCATTCCGGCGCTATCGGAGGACACCGGCATCCCCGGCAATGTCGGCCTCGATCCGGAGGAACGAAGCCGGCGTGCCGAGATCATGTTCGCGCCGTTTCATGACCGCGTGGCCGCCCATCTCGACGAGCGGGCGAAGCAGGGCAGAGCGACGCGGATCGCGACGATCCACTCCTTCACGCCGGTCTTCCTCGGCATTGCGCGGCCCTGGCACGCCGGCGTGCTTTACGATCGGGCAAGGGAGTTCGGCCAGGCCGTGCTTGCCGGCCTGCGCGCCGACAGTGCACTCAACGCCGCGGCAAACGAGCCCTACGTGATCAGCCGTGACGGCGACTATGCCATACCCGTCCATGGCGACGATCGCGGCATTCCCGCGGTCCTCATCGAGATCAGGCAGGACCTGCTGGCGGGCTCTGGCATCGAGGAATGGGCGAAGCGGCTGGCGGCGGCGTTGCCGGTGCAGCAGACAAAGGCGTTGTGACCAAGCTCGGCTGCTCGAGCGCAACGCGACATGCCAGCCGGTGAAAAGCCTCCACCCGTCCTCAGGAGAATATTTCCGCCAAGTCTTCGACGCTGGTGCCTTCCTTGACCTGACGCAGTTCGACGTAGCTGACCGCCGTGGCTACCGACAACACCATCGACGATATCGTCGACACCAAGGCTCCCGCTACATCGGCAATTATGGTCCCGCCAAACAGGACGACAGCTCCCACCATCACCGACTGAATGACCATTGCGATGATGATCAGGATGAGGAACAGGCCGAACAGTGGCCAACGGCTGCCCTTGGTCAGGGCACGGCTGCGCGACATGGAGCCGAACACACCGAGCCGCTCCTGGATCAGAACCGGCACCGCCACGCACCATCCCAGCCACAGGATGATGCCGGGAACCAGCAAGGCTATTGAAGCCAGCCCCGCACCTAGAACGACGAGCAGGCCAATGCCGAGGGTCGGCAGCAAATAGCGGATGGCTATCTGAATGCAGTCACCAAAGGTCGGCCGCTTGCCGCTCAAATCCTCGATCGTGGCCCGCACGAGCGCAGACTGGAGCAATAACGAGAGTACAAAATAGAGCATGGCAAGGGCAAACGAGAGCAAGGAATCACGAAGCAGCGCACTGGGGTCGGCCATAGCTGGATTGCCCGGGTCGCCAATCGCCATGTCCTCCAGGTGCGCCCGATTCCAAAGGTGAAGAACAAGAGCAGGCAATCCCGAAAATAGCGCCGCCAATCCGAAATAAAGCCCGGCGTTGCGGCTGATCACCGCAAAGCTGTTGTTGAACACCCTGCCAATCTCGAATTTCTCAGGCCGGTCCAGTGTCGTCGAAGCCATGATGCGTCCCCCTGCTGCATTGCGTCATGCCGGCAGCACAATCCCGGCAGTAAATCTGCCAAGATTAACCGTCGCCGTCCAGCCCACTTGCAATTGTTCCGCTGCATTGTCAGTGTCGGCAGGGAACCACAGGTTGCAGGGGAGCGGGTGGCGTTGGCACAGCCAGGCACAGCGGAAGCCGAACGGCTGACCAATCTGCACAAGCAGCTGATCGCCGATGAGTCGATCCAGTTCGACCTGCCGGCCTATGTGCCGCGGAAGCCGCCCGAGTGGCTGAAACCGCTGCAGGATTTTTTGTCGTGGCTCGGTCCCTACATGATCTATCTGTTCTGGGGGGCGGTGATATCGGGCGTCGCAATCATCCTGCTTTTGGTCTTCCTCGAGGTGAAAGGCATCGCCTGGCGGCTGCCATGGCAGCGCGCGCGGCCCGAAGTCGAAGACGAAGAAACCTGGCGCCCAGACGCCGGCGCCGCGCAGATCCTGCTGTCGCAAGCGGATGCGCTGGCCGCACGCGGCGACTATGACGAGGCGGTTCACCTTTTGCTTCGGCGCAGCGTCGCCGATATTGCCGGCCGGCTGCCGGACTTCCTGCGCCCGTCGCTCACCGCGCGCGACATCGCCAATGCCCCTTCCCTGCCGGGAAGGGCGCGCCATGCGTTTACCGAGATCGCCCGCATTGTCGAGGCGGCGCTGTTCGCGCGCCGGCCGGTCGGCGCGGAAGGCTGGCGGCAGGCGCGCGGCGCCTATGAACGTTTCGCCTTCCGGGATGCCTGGACGTGAGTGCACCGGCGGTCGAGGCACAGGAGCCGTTCAATCGAAAGACACTGTTTTGGGGGATTTTCGCCAGCCTCCTTGCGGCAGCCGGTTTCTTCCTGCTGTCCACCTATGCTCCCGATTTCCGGCAGCCCGGCAATGGCGGCGCCACGCCGCTGTCGAAAAGCGGCGTCGGCTACGCCGGCCTGGCGGAATGGCTGCGGCTCACCGGCGAAGCGCCCTTGATGGCGCGGACCGAAGACGATCTTGCCAGAGATATACTGCTGATCGTCACCATCTCGCCCGACAGCGATCCGGAGGCGCTCGACCACATCCTCAATCTTCGCCAGGACCAGAACACGCTCTTCGTGCTGCCCAAATGGCAGATCCTGCCGCTGCAGGGGCATGAAGGCTGGAACATGAAATTCGGGCGATTGCCCGGTTCGGTGGTGAACGAATGGCTTGGCCGCATCGCCGATGCGAAGATCGGTGCCGGCCAGAGCACGGCAAAGCAACTCGACATCGAAGGCAACATGGTTGCCGCACCCGAAGAATTGCAGTGGGTGGCCGACAAGTACCCTCTCATCGCAGCCGGCAATGACAAGGCTGTGCTTACCGAACTGGACGACAAGCCGTTCTATATCCTGACTGACCCCGACCTGATCAACAACGCCGCCCTCAAGGATCCCGAAAAGGCAGCAGCCGCGCTCGGGCTGATTGCCTTGCTTCAGCCCGACGACGGCCCGGTGATGTTCGATCTGACGCTGCACGGCGCGGGGCGGAAGTATGATCTGGCCAAGCTCCTGGTCGAGCCGCCGTTCCTGGCGCTGACACTGACGATCCTGATCGCTGCGGCGCTGGCGTTCCTGCATGGCCTTGGCCGGTTCGGCCCGCCGCGTATCGACCAGCGCGCGATCGCCTTCGGCAAGCGTGCGCTGGTCGATACGACAGCGATGCTCATGCGGCGTGCCGGCCGGCTGGACGAGCTGGGAGGCCGCTATGCGGCCTTGATGCGGGTACGCGCCGGCGCGCTGCTCGGCGCACCGCAAGGGTTGCAAGGCAAAGCGCTCGACCACTGGCTCGACTCTCGCGATAAGGAGCAAGCTGGCGGCTTCACGACGCGCTCGCAAGCGGCCGGCGAGGCGAAGAATCTGACGCAGATGCAACAGGCAGCAGAACGGCTGCATGACTGGACGGCAAGGAGGCTCGGTGAACGTCGATGATGTGAAGGCCCTGGCGACACGGATCAGGGAAGAAGTGGCCAAGGCGATCACCGGGCAGCACGATACGGTCGACCTGATGCTGACCGCCTTGTTTGCGGGCGGGCATATCCTGCTGGAAGGTCCTCCGGGCACGGCCAAGACAATGACGGCGCGCTGCTTCGCCCAGGCGCTTGGGATCGCCTACGGGCGGATCCAGTTCACGCCGGACCTGATGCCCGGCGATATCGTCGGGTCGAACATCTACAACTTCCAGACCGGGCAGTTCACGCTGACGCGCGGCCCGATCTTCTGCGATCTGCTGCTTGCCGACGAAATCAACCGCACGCCGCCCAAGACGCAGGCCGCACTGCTCGAGGCGATGCAGGAACATGCGGTCACCTTCGACGGCACCACGCATTCGCTCGGCCGCAATTTCATGGTCGTCGCGACCCAGAATCCGATCGAGCACCAGGGCGTCTATCCACTGCCGGAGGCGCAGCTCGACCGCTTCCTGTTCAAGCACCGCGTCAGCTATCCCGGCCCCGAGGAAGAACGAGCCATCATCGTCCATCATGGCGGCGGCTCCGCCTCGCACGACATCGCGCAATATGGCATCGAGGCGCAGACGGATCGCGAAACGCTGCAGGAGGCCCTTGAAGTCGTCGGCTCCGTCACCCTCGTCGACGATGTCGTCGGCTACATAGCGGCGCTGGTTCGGGCTACGCGCGAAAATGCCGATCTGGAGGTCGGGGCCAGTCCGCGCGCCGGCGCCATGCTGGCGCGGGCGGCGCGTGCCCGGGCGGCGCTGGACGGACGCGCCTATGTGATCCCCGACGACGTCAAGGCGCTGGCGGTGCCGGCGCTGCGTCATCGCGTCATCCTTTCGCCTGCCGCACAGATCGATGGCCGGCTGGTCGAGCAGATCGTCTCCGACCTGGTCGACCAGACGGAAGCACCACGTTGATCTATCCCAGCGGCCGAGCGGTATGGGCAGCTGCGGCCGGCGCGGTCCCGGCCTTCCTGGTCGCGCTGGCACTGCCGTCGTTCTGGTATCTGGGATTGCTTTGGAGTTGCCTGCTGCTTGCCTTCCTGGCGGTGGATGCCGCGGCCGGACGCGGACGGGCATCGCTGAATGCCAGCATCGATGCGCCGCAGCAGGCCGGTGTCGGTGGGGAATTCGGCGCGCAAATCACCGCCCGTCACTCGGGGCCGCGCGCCGCGGAGGCTCGGGTCGGCCATGATGCGCGTCTGGCGCCGGTGGACGGCAGCGGCGGCGCCTTGCTGCCAATCGCCGGAGGCGGGTCGCTCAACCTCCGCTTCCAGGCGCTGCGGCGCGGCGTCGCCAGCTTCGACCGTCTCTGGGTGCGCTGGCGCGGGCCGTTCGGGCTGGTCTGGAACCAGGTCGTGCTGCCGGTGGAAAGCAAGGTTGCGGTGCTGCCCGACGTCAGCAGCGCCCGCGGCGAGGCGATCACGCTGCTGCAACATGCGGCGCTTGCCGAAGGCCATGCGCAGCGCCGCGCGGGCCAAGGCCGCGAGTTCGACGCGCTCAAGGATTACCAGCCGGGCATGGGCCGGCGGATGATCGACTGGAAGCGCAGCGCCCGCCACGGCAAGCTGTTGGCGCGCGAGTTCCGCATCGAGGAGAACAACAACATCGTGCTGGCCATCGACAGCGGACGCCTGATGTGCGAGCCGGTTGACGGTGTGCCGAAGGTGGACCGGGCGGTGACGGCCGCCTTGCTGTCGGCATTCATCGCGCTGAAGGGCGGTGACATGGTCAGCCTGTTCGGCTTCGATGCAAGGCCGCGCGTTTCGAGCGGCGCGGTGCGCGGCCCCGCCAGCTTTGCGATGATCCAGAAACGGGCCGCCGAGATCGACTACTCCAGCGAGGAGACCAATTTCACACTGGCATTGACGACGCTGGCGGCGCGGCTCGACCGCCGTTCGCTGGTCATCATCTTCACCGATTTCGTCGATCCGATCAGCGCGGAATTGATGCTGCGCACCGTGGGTCGGCTCACCGAACGGCATCTCGTGCTGTTCATGATGATGAAGGACACCGAACTGGAGGGCCTGGCCGACACGCCGCCACGCTCCGGCGAGGATGTTGCGCGCGCGGTCGTCGCCGGAGGGCTTTTGCGCGAAAGGCAGGTCGTCATCGGCCGGCTGCGGCTGCTTGGGGCGCATGTGATCGAAGCCGACCACAACCGGCTGGGTCCCGCGCTGGTCGAGCGCTATCTGCAGTTCAAGCACGAGGATTTGCTGTGACGGCGCCGGTACGCGGCAATGCGGTGCGCGGCGACGCGGTACGCCAGTCGCTGGCCAGCTTCCGCCGCGAGCGCGAGGCCGACTGGAAGGCATTCGAGGCGTTGCTGGCGCGTGTCGAGAAGCGCGCGCCGCGGACGCTTTCCGAAGAGGAGCTGCTGTCGCTGCCGCTGCTCTATCGATCGGCGCTGTCTTCCCTGTCGGTGGCGCGCGCGACATCGCTCGATAATGCGCTGGTCGGCTATCTCGAAGCGCTGTCGCTGCGCGGTTATTTCTATCTCTATGGCGCGCGGCGCGGGCTGCGGCAGCGCCTCGCCGATTTCTTCCTGCATGACTGGCCCGAGGCCATTCGCGACCTGTGGCGCGAGACATTGGCGTCGGTCGCGCTGATGGTGATCGGCATTGGTGCAGGCGCCTGGCTGGTGGCATCCGACAAGAGCTGGTTCGACGCGATCATCCCGCCCGGCCTGGCAGGAGGCCGCGGCCCCGACACCTCGGCCGAACTGCTGCGTGGCATACTTTATGATGGCGACAATGGCTTTCTCTCAGGCTTTGCCGCCTATCTGTTCACGCACAACGTCCAGGTCGCAATCCTGGCCTTCGCCCTTGGCTTCGCCTTCGCGGTGCCGACGGTGCTGCTGATGCTGTTCAACGGCTGCATGATCGGGGCGTTGTTCCAAGTCTATTGGTCCAAGGGGCTTGGCATGGAGCTCGGCGGCTGGCTGGCCATCCACGGCACCACCGAATTGTTCGCAATCTCTTTGGCCGGTGCGGCGGGCATGCGCATCGGCACCAGCATCGCCTTTCCCGGCGAATTGACACGCATGGCGGCAGCGGCTCGCGCCGGACGCATCGCCGCGAACGCCATGGTCGGGGTCTCGGTCATGCTGCTGTTTGCCGGGCTGCTCGAGGGCATTGGCAGGCAGACCATCACCAGCGACGTCACGCGCTACGGCATTGGCGGTGGCATGCTGGTGCTGTGGATCGGTTATTTCTACCTGTTCCGGGCGGTGCGGCATGGCGATCGTTAAACGCGCCGCCTTCGCGGCTATACGGCCGCTGATCACGCCCGAAGGCGTCGATCTCCGGATTAGGCTTGCTGACGCCGGCACGCGGGCCTCCGCCTTCCTGCTCGACATCGTGTTCATCGCCGTGGCTGCAATCGTGATCACGATCGTCGCGCTATTCGGGGTGGGAGGCCTTGGCAGCGAGGGATTTCAGCCGCTCTTCGTAGTCTGGATCATCCTGATCTTCTTTCTGCGCAACGCCTACTTCATCGTTTTCGAAGCGGGCCGGCGCGCGGCTACGCCCGGCAAGCGGATCGTCGGCATCCGGGTCGCGTCGCGCAGCGGAGACGGCCTGTCGATCGACCAGGTCATCGCCCGCAACCTGATGCGCGAGATCGAGGTGTTCCTGCCGCTGTCGATCATCGTTGGACGCAGCGGGACCGACCTCGCCGACACGCTGACGACGGTGTTCGGACTGGTGTGGACGCTGCTGTTTGCCTTGTTCCCGCTGTTCAATCGAGACCGCATGCGGATCGGCGACCTGTTGGCGGGGACCTGGGTGGTCGAGGCGCCGAAGCGCGCCTTGCTTGAAGACCTGTCGGCACGGCAGGATCCGGCGGCCGGCGCCTTCCGGTTCAGCCACGCCCAACTCGATGCCTACGGGATTGCCGAACTCCACAAGCTGGAGGAGGTGCTGCGCCGCGACGACTATTTCGCCCTGCGGACGGTTGCCGAAACGATCGGACGCAAGATCGGCGCGACACCGCAAGCCCACGATGCGCGCGCGTTCCTGACGGCTTACTACGGCGAGCTACGGGCGCATCTCGAGCGCAAGCTGCTGCTGGGCAACCGCAGGGCCGACAAGCACGCACGGTAACAACGCTCCACGAGGCTGTCATGAACACATCTCTATCGGAGCTTGAACTTCAAGAGATGGAAGCCCGAGTTGCCGCGGCCCAGACCGGCCCGTGGAAATCGTGGGTCGAGGGCCGGGATTTTTCTGGAGGATCGAATTTCATCCAAACCGGCCAAGGACCGGATAGAGGTGAAGACATCGAAATGACTGGCGCGACGATTGCCGACCAGGATTTCATTGCCGCCGCTCGCCAGGACATCCCTCGCCTGATCGCCGAAGTCCGCAGGCTACGTGGAATTGCTAATCGCACGAATTGAATTCGTGGTCGTTTTTCGACAATCCTGCCGACTCTTCTGCCCTACCCCACCCACTTCTCATAATCGGATACCAGCAGGTGCAGCGGTGCTGTGTCCTCGTCGATGTCCGCGAAGCGGCCGATTGGTTCGCGAAAGACATTGTCGGTGAGATCGTCGTTGACGGTCGAGACCTCGCCGATCAGCACGTCCTTGCCCTCGGCCCAGAAGGCATGCCAGACACCCGGCAGCAAAGTGACGCTCTGGCCTGGGTCGAGCTTCAGCAGCCCACCCGCAGGTAGTCTGTGGATGGTTCCGTCGACAGGCACCGATACTTCGGCCTTCGGATCGATGCCGCCATCGCGATCATGCATGAACAGCTCCAGCACCAGTCTGCCGCCGCCGCGGTTGATGATGTCCTCGGCCTTGATGTTGTGGCGGTGCATCGGCGACAGCTGATCCTTGCGCGAGATCATGATCTTTTCGGCATAAAGCATGCCCATGCCCTTCTTCATGTCCTCGTAGCGGCCGTTGCGAACGGTGAAGAGGAACAGGCCGAGCTCGTCGAATTTCTCCTGGCCGTAGTCGGTGATGTCCCAGCCAAGCCGCGACGAGAAGATTGCCGACGAATCCTGCCGGCGCGCCTTCATCTCTTCCGGCGACCAGTAGGCGAAGGGCGGCATGATGTAGCCGAACGAGCTGATGAAGGCGTCGGCGTCGCGGATGATGTCGTTGATGGCGGAGCGTTTCATGATCGTGGTTCCTTCCCGTCGCTTTGCGAGCGCTAGAACGGTTCATCGTTTCACGGAAACGATGAACCGTTCTATCTTTTTTTGGACGCAATTCCGGACGGAAAACCGTTTCACACTTTTCCTGGAATTGCTCAAACCGCAATAGCCGAACGTCCATCCGGTGTCGATGCAAACTGCTGTCGCTGGCCCCATGACATGCGGTCCGATCAGGGCCATAAGGTCAACCAATTTTCCGATGGTGAGACCATGCGCAGCATAGACGACCTCGATACGCCGGCGATCCTGATCGATGCCGGCCGCGCCGAAGCCAATATCGCGCGGGCGCAGGCCCATGCCGACCGGCACGGGCTGAAGCTCAGGCCGCACATCAAGACCCACAAACTGCCCTACTGGGCAAAGAAGCAGATCGCGGCCGGCGCCGTCGGCATCACCTGTCAGAAGATCGGCGAGGCCGAAGTCATGGCCGACACCGGACTGACCGACATCTTTCTGCCCTACAATATCCTCGGGCGGGCCAAGCTGGAGCGCCTCAAGGCGCTGCACGGCCGCGTAACCCTGTCGGTGACAACGGACAGCATGGACACGCTGATGGGACTTGCCGCCACCTTTACCGATCCCGGCCACCGCCTGCCGGTGCTGGTCGAATGCGACACCGGCATGGGCCGCTGCGGTGTGCAGTCGGCCGGCGAGGCAGTCGCGCTGGCGAGCGAGATCGACAAGGTCCGGGGGCTCGTCTTCGGCGGCTTGATGACCTACCCGGGGGCTGGCCGCGCCACCGAGACCGAGGCGTGGCTCGCCGATGCGCAGCAAGCACTTGCCGCATCCGGCCTTGCTTGCGAGCGCATCTCCAGCGGCGGCACACCCGATATGTGGCGTTCCGGCGAGCATAGCGTCGTCACCGAATACCGGCCCGGCACCTACATCTATCTCGACCGCTACCAGGTCGCCAAAGGCGTCGGCAGCCTCGACGATTGCGCACTGACGGTGCTGTCGACGGTGGTCAGCCACCCAACGCCGACACGCGCCATCCTCGACGCCGGCAGCAAGGCGCTCTCCAGCGACACACTGGGGCTCGCCGATTTCGGCGAGCTGCTGGGCATTTCAGGCGCAAGGGTGACCAGCCTCAGCGAAGAGCACGGCAACGTCACGCTGTCAGGCGGCGCCGAGCTTCGCATCGGCGAGCGCGTGCGCGTCGTGCCCGACCATTGCTGCGTCGTCACCAACCTGTTCGACGAGGTGCATCTGATCGAAGGCGACAAGGTGTTGGAGACGCTGCCGGTGGCAGCACGCGGGCGGATGGGGTGAGTCCAGTTGGAGCGCGTGCGCTTCAGGTACAAAATCCTTCAAACGCTGGAGGGACAGCGCCCGGACAGCGCCCCCCTCTGGCCTGCCGGCCATCTCCCCCTCAAGGGGGGAGATCGGTAGCTTCGCCGGTAGCGCCTCTCTTTCAACATTCGCGATTGGCGAAACGATACGTGACATTCAATCTCCCCCCTTGAGGGGGAGATGTCCGGCAGGACAGAGGGGGGCGCGAAGGAACTCGACCAAGATCAGCTAGCCTGTCTCACGGCAACCCGGCGCATCGAAATGACGCGGCGGCGCCAGATCTCGGTGCGCATCGCCGTTAGGTGCAGCGCGAAGAAAAGCACGGTGAAGCCGAGTGCCATCACCAGCAACGGCCACAACAGGCTTGGATCAATGGTCGGCCCGCCAAGCCGGAACACCGACGCCGGCTGATGCAGCGTGTTCCACCAGTCGACCGAAAATTTGATGATCGGAATGTTGATGAAGCCGACCAGGGTGATGATGGCGGCGGCCCAGGCGGCGCGCCCGGCATCGTCGAGCGCGCGGGTCAGCGCGATGATGCCGAGATACATCAGGAACAGTATGAAGACCGAGGTCAGCCGCGCGTCCCACACCCACCAGGTGCCCCACATCGGCTTGCCCCAGATCGAACCGGTGATCAGTGCAAGGGCGGTGAAGACGGCGCCGATGGGTGCCGCCGATTTTAGCGCCACGTCAGCCAGCGGATGGCGCCAGACCAGCGTGCCCAGTGCCGAGACCGCCATCAGCGTGTAGCACATCATGGCAAGCCAGGCGAAAGGCACGTGGATATACATGATGCGAACGGTGATGCCCTGCTGGAAGTCCTCAGGCGCCGTGAAGCTCATATAGAGACCCACGCCGAGGACGATGGCGGCCACGCTCGCCAACCACGGCACGACCTTGTCGGCCAGCCCGACGAACCGCGTCGGGTTGGCAAGGTCCATCCAGCCGGAGAGGCGTGAAGTCGTATCGCTCATGCGGCTTTACATAGACCGCCGGCGGAGTTGCGGCAACCGCAGCGGCGGTACGTCTTCCCTTCTCCCCTTGCGGGAGAAGGTGGATCGGCGCGTAGCGTCGAGCCGGATGAGGGGTGCTGGACGGAGTGAGGCGCCAATGATCGCCGTGCGCCGAAGTCTGGATTTGGATGAAGATTTGCGCCAAGCTGGAGCACCCCTCATCCGACCTCGCTTCGCGAGGCCACCTTCTCCCGCAAGGGGAGAAGGCAAGCCGCGCTGCTCAGGCGGCTTCGTTCACCGGACGGCTGAGGCGGCGGACCTCCTCGTCGTTGAGCAGGCCGCCGGCGCGCAGCAGGCTGGCGAAGCGACCGTTGCGCAGCGACAGTTCGGTGAACCCGCCCATCTCGACCACCCGGCCCTTGTCCATGAACACGACCAGATCGGCGTCGCGAACGGTGGTCAGGCGGTGGGCGATGATGAAGGTGGTGCGGCCGCGCCGCAATTCGTCGATGGCGTCCTTGACGCGGTCTTCCGTCTCGACGTCGAGCGCGCTGGTCGCCTCGTCGAGAACCAGGATGGGCGCGTCCTTCAGCACGGCGCGGGCGATCGCGATGCGCTGGCGCTCGCCACCGGACAGCTGTCCGCCGCGTTCGCCGACGACCGTGTCGTAGCCCTCGCACTTTGACAGGATGAAATCCTGCGCGGCGGCGGCATTGGCCGCGGCATGGACCTCGTCATAGGTCGCCTCCGCGCGGCCGACGCGGATGTTGTCCTCGATCGAGCGGTTGAGCAGGCCGGCATCCTGGAAGACGGTGGCGATCGAATGGCGCAGCGACTTGCGGGTCACCGTGCGGGTGTCGATGCCGTCGATCAGGATACGGCCGCTGGACGGGGTGAAGACGCGCTGCAGAAGGTTGATGAGCGTCGTCTTGCCGGCGCCCGTCGGGCCGACGATGGCGACGGTCTGGCCGGCCTGGACCTCGAACGACGCGTCGTCGACACCCTGCCCGGAATTGCCGAACTCGAAGCAGACATTCTCGAAACGCACATGACCCGTGACGTTGACGAGATCGCGCAGCCCATCGGGCTCGGCGGCGTCGGATGCAGAGTCCTCGAGATGATAGAATTCCTCGAGCTTGGCGCGCGCCTCGGAAATCTGGTTGGCGAAGGCGGACATCTGGTCGAGCCGGGCAATCAGCAGCGTGGCAAAGCCGGTAAAGGCGATGACGTCGCCGATGCGCAACTGGCCGTGCGTCACCAGATAGGCGCCAATCAAGAGCACCACCATCATCGAAATCGTCGACGACAGGCGGTGCAGCGCGTTGGCCATTGCCCACCAGTCGAGCACGGGGTTCTGCACATCGAGCAGATTCTTGACGTAGTGCTTCAGCGCCTCGGTCTCGTGGCCGATGCGGTTGTAGCTCTGCAGGACGGCGACGTTGCTGACCGAGTCGGTCACATGCGCAAACACCTTGTGGTAGTGACGCTCCACGGCCGCCTGGCCTTCCTTGGTGCGCCGCATCACCAGCCGTCCGATGCCGACATAGAGCGCGCCAAGCGCCAGCAGTACCATCGACATGCGGATATCCATGCTGAGCGCCGTGGGCACCAGCAGAACCAACGCGACCGCTGTCGACAGGTGCTGCCTCATGAATTCGAGCCAGAGGCTGAACAGGGTCTCGACCGCCCGCAGAAGCGTGTGCAGGGAATTGGAGGTGCCGCGCTGATGATGCCAGGCAAGCGGCATGGTGATGACGCGCTCGAACGACTGGCAAAGAACCTCGCTGCGCCGCTGGTGGGCAAAGCGGTCGGCGCCGCGCGCCACCAGAACGAAGGCGACGATATTGAAAGCGCCGATGCCGGCCCACATTGCGAGCGTCGAGAACACCGAGCCGCGGTCCGAAATGGCATCGATCACCCGGCCGAACATGATCGGCTCGAGGATGGCGATAATGGCAAGCGTGACATTCGCCCCGCAGATAAACGCAACGCGTTTCCTGTCGGCAGCGAGATAACCGAGCGCTCGCCAGTAGATTTGCAGAAGTGACACTTCAGCTACTCCGCCAATTATTTATGGTGCAGTGCGTCATTTTTTGACTCGTACCGGTTGACGCGTCGCAAAACAATGCTCGTCTAGCTGTTCCGTTCCCATTCCGCGAACAAAAGATGACGACGCTTCGAAATTTGCCGTGATCGTCTAACAGTTTGAGATAAAAGGTGAAATGTCAGCGTTGCGGCAAAATCATGGCAGCTGGAAAGCACTGCCACAATTTTAATCAGCAAGACCCTGGGCACGACGTCTAAAGTCGTGTGCAGGCATTCAGCAAGGTCAACCGCAAATATAACCGGTAGCGGCACTTGGAGCGCCCGTGCGTGCCCTGGGAACGCTAAGCGACGCTCCAAGCCCTTGAATCTAGGCCGGTATTCTGACGACCACCTCGGCACTATCTCCGGCTTTTGGCTCGAAGGACGAAGATTTGGTCTTCGTGCCATTCACTTCAAGTGAGATGGCCCGGGCCTTTTTGTCGCGGACGACGCGTACCTTGATCTCGGCGCCCAGCATCTTCAGAGTTGCCGAATAGCCGTCCCAATGGCTAGGAAGTCTCGGCGTGAACTGGAGGCGCTGTCCGCGGCGCTCTATGCCGAGAATGCTCTCGACCGCGGCGCGATAAAGCCAGCCCGCCGACCCGGTATACCAGGTCCAGCCGCCGCGGCCGCCCTTGTCTTGCCCGGAATAAACGTCGGCCGCGACGACATAAGGTTCCACCCGGTAGCGCTCTGCCGCGGCTTCGTCGAGCGCATGGTTGACCGGATTGAGCATTGAAAGGCAACGGTAGGCATCGTCGGTGCGACCCATCTCGGCGAGCGCAATGACGAACCATGTTGCCGCGTGCGTGTATTGGCCGCCGTTTTCACGGACCCCCGGCGGATAGCTCTTGATGTAGCCCGGGTCCTTTTCCGTCTTCGAGAAGGGCGGGGTGAACAGTTTGGCGATCTTGAGGTCGTCGTCGACGAGCGCTTTCATCGCCTGCGCCATTGCCGTGGTCGACCGCGCCGGGTCGCCCTCGCCCGAAAGCACGCTCCAGGACTGGGCGATCGAGTCGATCTTGCACTCGTCCGACTTGCGCGAGCCGAGCGGCGTGCCGTCGTCGAAGCTGCCGCGCCGATACCACTCGCCATCCCAGGCGGTGCTTTCCAGCGCCCGCTTCAGCACCTCGGCGTGCTTCGTCCAGGCCTGCACGCGCTTGGCATCGCGCTCCGCCTTGGCGACAGCGGCAAAGTCGCCCAGCGTCTTCAGCAGGAACCAGCCCAGCCACACGCTCTCGCCCTTGCCGTGCTCGCCGACGCGGTTCATGCCGTCGTTCCAGTCGCCGCCGAGGATCAGCGGCAGCCCGGCCGGGCTGCTGCGCTTGACGGCAAGATCGAGCGCCCGCGCGCAATGGTCGTAGAGCGAGGCTGTCTTCTTCGAGATTTCCGGGATGAAGAAAGCATCGTGCTCGCCTTCGCCCAGCGCCTGCCCTTCGATGAAGGGCAGTTGCTCCTTCAGGATCGCGGTGTCGCCGGTCACCAGCAGGTAACGGGCCGTGGCGTGGGCCAGCCAGACCACGTCGTCCGAGATCATGGTGCGGACGCCGGCCTCGGTGCGCGGCAGCCACCAATGCTGCACGTCTCCTTCGGGGAATTGCCGCCGCGCCGCATTGAGTATCTGATCACGCGCCAGCTTGGGGTCATGCGCCAGCAAAGCCAAGGTATCCTGCAACTGATCGCGGAAGCCGAAGGCACCGCTCGCCTGATAGAACGCAGAGCGGGCACGGATGCGGCAGGCCAGGCTCTGATAGGGCAGCCAGTGATTGACCATAGCGTCGAGTGCCTTGTCCGGCGTCTCGACCTGGATTGTGTCGAGAAAGCCGCGCCATGTGCGCTCGTTGTCGGCCAGCCGCTGATCGAAATCCCTTGAGCGATGGGTCTGCACCAGCGCGCTGGCCGCCTCGGGCGAGGCCGCGTCGCCGAGCAGCCAGAACAGCGTGACGTCGCCGCCGGCAGCGATGTCGATGTCGCGTGCGATGGCCGCGCAGGGATCGTCGCCGGCCTCGACACGGCCGGACAGGCCGGCGCCGCTCAGCACGGCATGCGGAAACTCGCTCGTGCCTTGCCTGCCGATGAACTCGCCGCGATCGGCGGTGACCGAATGCACAGCACCGTCGGCGGCCAGAAAGGCGATCCGCTCGCCGAAATCGAGCCCATAGGGATTTTGCGCCAGCAATGCGCCGGTTGCGGCATCCCTCGACGGAACGATGCTTGCAGCGGTGCGCGAGCGATGGCCGCCAAGAACCCATTCCGCATAGGCGTAGACGCGCAGCCGCATCGGCACCGAACCCGAATTCTGGATGCGCAGCCGCGATATCTTCACCGGATCGACGGGATCGACAACATGGGTCAGGTCCATCGACAGCGGCCCGCGTTTTGAGCGGAACGTCGAAAAACCCTGCCCGTGCCAGGTTTCGTAGGTCATTGTCGGATCACGCACCACGGCAGCCATTGGCGAGAACGCCCTGCCACTGGCATGATCGTAGATATAGATGCCCTCGCCCGGCCGATTGGTGACCGGATCGTTCGACCATGGCGTCAACTGATAGTCGCGGCTGTTGCGGCTCCAGGTGAAGGCAGCGCCTTCAGCCGAAATGTGGAACCCGAACGATGGGTTGGAGATGACGTTGATCCACGGCTGCGGCGTCGTGCGCCGGCCGGCAAGACGCACAACGTAGTGGCGTCCGTCGCCGTCGAAGCCGCCGAAACCGTTCCATTGGTCGAGCCCGCTGCCGTCGACGCGGCCCTCGATCAGTGCCTGGGCGGCAGATGCTTGCGACGTCGGCACCGGCAAGGACGGCTCGCGAAGCGCTGCAAGGTCTGCCGGCTGGAGGGCGGCGTCCCGCGCCTGCAGTGCCGCGGCCTCGGCGCGCTCGATCTGGTCGAAGATGGTGCCGTTGCGCGTATGCAGCACCACCCGAGCGACGGCGAGCAAGGTCCTGTAGGTCGTTTCCTCCATCAGATCGCGGCGCACCGCGAAGATGTGCTGGCGGGGTCCGAGCTCCTTGCCGCGCAACCGGCTGTTTTCGCACAGCGTCTCCACCGCGCGCTGCAGGTCCTGCACGTAGGAAGACGCCTGCTCGTTGACGACGACAAAATCGATCATCATGCCGCGAGCGCGCATGTATTCCTGGAAGCGAAGCGCCTGGGCGACGATCTCCAGATCGGCGACATCGGCGATCCTGACCAGGAAAATCGGAAAATCGCCGGATATGCTGGTCGGCCACAGGCTGGATTGCCTGCCGAGCCCGGAGACGATGGATTCGCCCGGAAGGCGCAGGAACGGATCGGGATAGATCAGATAGCGCGCCAGCTTCTGCACATTGGCGGCGTCGGACAGGCTGAGGCCAAGGTGCCGGGTCTGCACCTGCGAGCGCGTCCAGGCGAGCATCGCCTGGCGGGCGAAGCTTTCGGGATGGTCGAGCCGTGCGATGGCGGCATCCAATTCGGCGCGATGGGTACCGACGACTGTCCAGAACGTCAGCGAAATCTTCTTGTTGGCCGGCACGCGCACCTGCCGGCGAAGCGATGCGATCGGGTCCAGGGTGAAGCCGGAATGGCCGCCAAGCTTGGCGCCGGGATCAAAGGCCGCCGCTTCGGTGATGGTGCGGCCGCGGCCGATGAAGGCGCGCCTGTCGGTTTCCGCCTCGGCGTCTCGCGCCGATCCAGACGGGTCGGTGACGAAATGCACCATGGTGACGTCGGGTTCGTCCTTTTCGCGCTTGCCCCTGGTGGCGAAGATCGCGCCGTTGTTCGGCGCGATCTCGGTTTCCACGAACATCTTCGAAAAAGCCGGATGGGCATTATCCGAGGGCTCGGAGCCCAGCACCAGTTCGGCAAACGAGGTTACTTCGATATGCCGGTCGGCGGGGCCATCATTGTGGAGCGTCACCCGTCGGCCCTCACCATTGCCTTCCGAGATGACGATGCACTCGACTTCCGAACGCAGCGATCCAATCGATTTGACGAAGCTCGCCTTGTCGTCGGAGAACAGCGTTTGCGCACGCTCGCCGGCGGCGCGCTTCGGCTCGGCGGTGGTCGACCACCAGTCTCCGTTGCTGGCGTCGCGCAGGAAAATATAGGAACCAAGGCGGTCCTCGGTCGGATCCGGCTGCCAGCGCGTGACGGCAAGTTCGCCCCAGCGGCTGTACCCGGAGCCGGTGGCGGTCACCATGACCGAATAGCGGCCATTGGACATGACACTGGTCGAGCGGAGCGCCCTGAGCGGATCGAGCACGATGCGGGTATCCGGGCTTTCCAGCTCGGTCTCGTCCTTCGAGCGCTCGTCGGCCTCGGTCCTGACGGTCGCAGTCGGGATGTCGCGCGGCGCCCTTTCCTGCAGCAGCAATTCGGCCGACTCGATCACCGGATCGCTGTGGAAGCGGTCGCGCAGGCGCCCTTCGAAGATCGCATCGGCAACTGCGGCAATCGACATGCCGGAGTGGTGGGCCATGTAGTTGAGCACGACGGCGTGGTCGGTGCCCTCGGGAACGCGTTGCGGCGTGAAATCCACCGCGTCGTAAAAACCGTGCCGGCCCAGTGCGCCCAGCCGCCTGAGCTTGGCCAGGTTCTGGACGGATTCATGCGGCGTGAACTGCGCTGCCAGCACGGTCGCGTAAGGCGCGATCACCGTGTTTTGGCCAAGGCCGCGCTTCAGGCCGAGCCCGGGCACGCCGAAATTGGTGTACTGATAGGTCAGCTCGCGGTCGCGGGCGTTGTAGGCCGCTTCCGAAATCCCCCAGGGAACGTTCTTCGAACGGCCATACTGGATCTGGCGCTTGATGATGAGCTTGCTGGTCTGGTTGAGAATGCTGCCTTGCGGCTCCTTCATCACCAGTGGCGGCATCAGATATTCGAACATCGAGCCGGACCAGGACATCAGTGCGCCCTGGAAGCCGATCTCGACGATCGGCCGGCCGAGCCGGAACCAGTGCTCGGTCGGCAAATCGCCCTTGGCGATGGCGAACAGGCTGGTCAGCCGCGCCTCGGAGGCCAAAAGATCGTAGCAGCTTTCGTCGAGCTGATGCTCCTCGACCCGGTAACCGATCGACAAGAGCTTGCGTTCGGGCCGCATCAGGAACGAGAAATCCATCTCGAAGGCGAAACGGCGCGTGCGCTCGCGCAACGTCAGAAGCTTGGCCCGCAATGCCGCGACGGCGTTTTCGTCGCTGTGCGCGTCGTGCACATGCGCCTCGCAGGTGGCTTCGAGCCTGGCCGCCCAATCGGCGATGGTGTCGCTCTGGGTCGACGCTGCCTCGGTATGGATGGCTGTCGCGAGCTTGCGTATCTCGCCGGCCAGGACGGCCAGGTTGATGGTGCGGATCGACGCCATCTCCGGCTGCGCCTTGATCAATTCCACCGCCCGCCGCATGCCGTCGAGACGGTCGGCGAGCCGCTGGCGCAAGGGCCGCAATTGACGCCGGTCGTCGGGCAGTTCCTCAAGGCTTTCGTCGAGGATGGTGACGGTGTCGAGGATGCCTTCGAAGTCGCCCTGCACATGCACCGACGGCGCTTCGGCCCATTCGGCGCAGGCAGCGGCCACGGCCACCAGATGGCCGGCGAGATTGCCGCTGTCGACCGCCGAAATGTACAGCGGGTAGAGCGGCTTCAGGGTCGTCGTGTCATACCAGTTGAAGAGATGGCCGCGGTCGCGCGGCATGCTCTCGATGGTCGACATGGTCGCGTCGATGCGGTTGACGGCGTCGGAGAGGCTGATCCAGCCGAAATCGCGTGCCGAAATCACCGACAGCAGGTAGACGCCGATATTGGTCGGCGAGGTGCGGGGCGCCACCACGGGGGCCGGGCTTTCCTGGAAATTATCCGGCGGCAGATGGTGATGCTCGGCCGTCACGAAGGTCTCGAAATAGTGCCATGTACGTCGCGCCACGGTGCGCAGCGCGTGGATGTCGGCGGCCGATATGCGCAGGCGGTCCTCGGTTTCGGCCGAACGGCTGATCCAGCAGGCGATGGCGGGCGAGCCGATCCAGAACAAGGCAAAGAAGAAGGCGACGAAGGCGCCGGTGGAATCGGCCAGCACCGGGACAGCGAGGCCGACGACGCCGATGATCACCGCGCCGTACATGATGCTGTAATAGGAGCCGAGATCGTTGTCGCCGCCCTTGTGTGCCTGCGAGGCGGTGCGCCATTCGAGCAGGTTCTGGCGGCTGACGAACAGGCGGTAGAGCGTGCGGATGATCGCGTCGCCCATCATCCAGGCAAGATGCGCCATCAGCACGATCTTCAGCGCCACCAGGGCGGTGCCGAAGGCAACGTCGCGTGCCAGTGCCGAGAAATGGCCGCGCGGCGTCTGGTCGCCGCTCTTCGGCAGGATGGCGTCGACAATGTCGAAAGTGGGCGCCATGAACAGCGTGAGGATCAGCAGCGCCTGCCATTGGGCGGCCTGCGTGAAGGGCAGCAGCGTCCAGCCGGCGATCGCGGCCATCACCCAGAAGATCGGCGTCACCGAGCGGCGCAGATTGTCCACCATCTTCCAGCGCGACAGCGCCGGCACGTTTGAGCGCGGGCCAAGAATGAAGCCCAGAAGCTGCCAGTCGCCGCGTGCCCAGCGATGGTGGCGCGACGCGTCGACCGAATAGCGGGTCGGATAGTCCTCGACCAGTTCGACGTCGGTGACCAAGGCCGAGCGCGCCAGGGCGCCTTCGAGCAGATCATGGCTGAGGATGGTGTTTTCCTCGATGCGGCCTTTCAGCGCCGCCTCGAAGGCGTCGACATGGTAAAGACCCTTGCCGGTGAAGGAACCGTCGCCGAAGATGTCCTGGTAGAGGTCCGACACGGCAAAGACGTACGGATCGAGCCCGCGATTGGCGGAAAAGACACGCTGAAAGAACGATGCCTCGTCGCCACTGGTCAGCGACGCGGTGATACGCGGCTGCAGGATGGAATAACCTGCCGTAACCTCGTGCCGTGCGACATCGAAATGCGGACGGTTGAGCGGGTGGCAAAGCTTGCCGGCCAGCGCAGCGACGGCGTCGCGGGTGGTGCGGGTGTCGGCGTCCAGCGTCATCACGTGGACGACGCTCTCCGGCAATGGCACTTCCAACGGCAGGAAGGTGGTGTCGCTGTCCCCGCGCAGCAGAAGGTTCAATTCGTGCAGCTTGCCGCGCTTGCGCTCCCAGCCCATCCAGACGCCTTGCGATGCGTTGTAGAGCCGGCGCCGATGCAGCAGATAAAAGCGCGGCGCCCCTTCCGAGGGATAGCGGGCGTTCAGCCTGGCGATTTCGGCGCGGGCGAATTCGAGGATTTCGACATCCGCCGTATCGATCTCGGTCTTCGAGTCCGGCCAGTCGGAAAGCAGCGCGAAATAGACTTCGCCCGCCGTGTTGGCGAGGTGATGCACCTCGATGTTGCGGATGTTCTCCTCGACATCGTCGCGCGAGCCGATCAGCGACGGCACCACCACCAGCGTGCGCGCCTCGGGCGGCACACCGTGCCTGAAATCATAGCCGATGAGACGCGTCGGCTTCAAAAACAGCGAGACGACGGTGTTGAAGAATGCGAGCGCGCCTTCGCTGGCCGGCACCGCGAACAGGGCCAGCATCAGGACGATCGGCGGCACCGACAGGCCGAGATTGGCAAGCGCATTGCCGGAAACGACCAGAAGCAGGACCGTCAGCGCAAACACCGGCACGACGATGCCCAGCCATCCGGTCTTGCGGAAGGTCCGGTTGAGCGTCTTGCCGATGGTCGGCCGGTAGCCGATCGACCGCTCGAGCTCCTGCCGGCGCGGGCCGACCAGAAAGAAGCCGACGTCGGTGTGAGCGATCGGACCGCTTTCGGAGCCCGGTGCATCGGCAGCATGGCCGGCGAGCTCGATCGCCCTTTCGGCAACGCGAAATTCGGAGAGATCGGAACGGCGCGCCAGCTCCTCGATCGCAGTCCGGTATTGGTCGCGCGAAAAGAAATCGAGCGCGGCGAAATCGGTGCGTTCGCGCAGCAAGGTGTCGATGCGGCTGACGCCCTCGAACCACACCGTCCAGTCGATGTCGTTGATCAGGCGCAGGCCGCGGATGATGTTGCCGGTGGTCACGTTGCCGCTGGACAGCGTGTGGTGCTCGCTGAGGATGATCTCCTCGGCGTCGGAGCCGGTCCTTTCCAGCTCGCCCTCCAGCCATTCCAGCGCCCTGCCGGCATTTTGCGAGCCGTCACGCAGCCGGTAGAGCAACTGGGTGGCGAAGGTGGTGTCCTGCGCATGGGCGCTGTAGTGGGAAAGTATCGCCTGCCGGTCGGCGCTGTCGTCCGTCGCCAGCACACGGTCGGCGACCTCGTTGGCGATCTGGCGCAGTTCCCGCGTGCGATTGACGCGGACCGCGATCCGGCGAAGGTTCTCGATCAGGACGAAGCGCAGCAGCGACGGCAGCGCCCATAATTCGCCAATCTTCAGCGGCTCGACGGACTGGAAGCCTTCGACAATCGCCTTGAACATGGCCGACGAGACGGAACTGTCGGAATGCGCGACATAGGTCCACGCGACCGCCAGTGCGCGCGGCACGCTGGATCCATCCGACAGTTTCAGCGTCGGCAACTGGCGGTAGAAGCGGCGCGGCAGGTCGCGCTTGACCTGAAAAATGGTCTCCTCGACCAGGTAGTTGTTGTCGAGCAGCCACTGCGCCGCGGGCGTGATCGTTTCGCCCCTCGCCTGGGCAGCGTTGGTGGAACGGTAGACATCGAGAATTTTCCTGGCGCTGTCGCGGATGCGCGCCTGAAAATCGAAAGGCGTCAGACCGAACAAGTCCTTGGCGTCGCCATTGGCAAGGGCTGCGCCCAAAGCGCGCAGCCGATCTTCCGGCAGGAAATTGGAGCGTATCGGCACGTCGGTGACAGCCGGGAAGCTGGCGCTCGTCTTTTCGATCTGTGCGAGATTGGTCTGGATATTCATCTAAGGTTCCGTGTTGGGGACGCAGTGCGGCGTCACCGCCACGGCAATGTCCCTAAAACCGGTCCAAATGCAATTGGTTGCATCGCAACACTTGGCCGAAAGTTTTGTTTCCGCACCACGACAAGATGCCGTCTTTCGACAACTTCCAGGCGGGCACTATGAGCATCGTTTCGGCTTCTGATCGGCGGAAGATTCAGGCTTTTTCGTGATGCAGCGACCAGCTTACGCGATATTTGGCCGGCGTCACGATCATGTTTGGCAACAGACGTTAATCGTTGCCGGCAATGCGGTCGATGCGGATCACGAACAGCATGGCCGGCCGGACCGGATCCAGGCGCAGTTCCGGCGCTTGCGCCCCGAGCAACAGCGCGTCGAGCGGCCCAAGTTGCATGGGCGCCGCGCCGGCCACGCTGAGTTCGCCGTCGACGCACAGGATGAGTGTTTCATCGGCTTCGGCCTGGATCTCCGTCGGAGCCGAAATCAGCAGGCGCTCGACCGTGTGGATCGCCCGGGCGCGGCGGGTCATGACGTTGAGGTCGGTGATCGGACCGGCGATCAGCGTGGCTTGCGTCGGCACGTCGGCCGGAAAGGCAAGCGGTGCGGAAGCCTTGGTGATTTCGACCGGTAGCCGGCCGGCGATGTCGAGGATCATGCCCTCGCCTTCCAGCAACGCCAAGGTCCGGTCGACGCCGGCAAATCCGGAAAATGGGCCGCCGCCCTCGACCAGCGCCATCGAGACGCGCCAGTCGAAATCGTCGAGCCCGGCACCTGGCGGCGAGACGGCAATCTCCGTCGTCACCCCGCCGCCGTTCTTCCACGGCATCGGCCGGTATTCGGCTGCCCGAAGGATGCGCAAGGCGCGGCTCAGCCCAAAATGCCGGGCAGGTTGAGCTGGTTCTCCCGGGCGCACTCGATCGCGATGTCATAGCCGGCATCGGCGTGGCGCATGACGCCGGTCGCCGGATCGTTCCACAGAACCCTTTCCAGGCGCTTGGCCGCCTCGGGCGTGCCGTCGGCGACGATGACCATGCCGGCATGCTGCGAAAAGCCCATGCCGACGCCGCCGCCATGGTGCAGCGACACCCAGGTGGCGCCGGACGCCGTGTTGAGCAAGGCATTGAGCAACGGCCAGTCGGAGACGGCATCGGAGCCGTCCTTCATCGCCTCCGTCTCGCGGTTCGGCGAGGCGACCGAGCCGGAATCGAGGTGATCGCGGCCGATGACCACCGGCGCCTTCAGTTCGCCCCTGGCGACCATCTCGTTGAAGGCGAGGCCGAGCCGGTGGCGATCGCCAAGCCCAACCCAGCAGATGCGCGCCGGCAGTCCCTGGAAGGCGATGCGCTCACGCGCCATGTCGAGCCAGTTGTGCAGATGGGTGTTGCCGGGGGTCAGCTCGCGCACCTTGGCGTCGGTCTTGTAGATATCCTCGGGATCGCCGGAAAGCGCTGCCCAGCGGAACGGGCCGATGCCGCGGCAAAACAGCGGACGGATATAAGCCGGCACGAAACCCGGGAAGGCAAAAGCATTCTCGAACCCCTCCTCCTTCGCCACCTGGCGGATGTTGTTGCCGTAGTCGAGCGTCGGCACGCCGGCATTCCAGAACGCCACCATCGCCTCGACATGCTCGCGCATCGACGCGCGGGCAGCTCTTTCAACGGCCTTCGGGTCGCTGGTGCGCTTCTCGCGCCACTCGGCCAGCGACCAGCCCTTGGGCAGATAGCCATTGAGCGGGTCATGCGCCGAGGTCTGGTCGGTGACGATGTCAGGGCGCACGCCGCGCCGCACCAGTTCCGGCAGGATGTCGGCGGCGTTGCCGACCAGGCCAACCGATTTCGCCTCACCGGCTTTGGTCCAGCGCTCGATCTTTTCCAGAGCCTCGTCGAGCGTGTCGGCGCGCTCATCGACATAGCGGGTGCGCAGCCGGAAATCGATGCGGTCGGGATCGCATTCGACGGCCAGGCAGCAGGCGCCGGCCATGACCGCGGCGAGCGGCTGGGCACCGCCCATGCCGCCGAGACCGCCGGTCAGGATCCACTTGCCCCTGAGATTGCCGCGATAATGCTGGCGGCCGGCCTCGACGAAGGTCTCGTAGGTGCCCTGCACGATGCCTTGCGTGCCGATGTAGATCCACGAGCCGGCCGTCATCTGGCCGTACATCATCAGGCCCCTTCTATCGAGCTCGTTGAATTTCTCCCATGTCGCCCAGTGCGGCACCAGGTTGGAATTGGCGATCAGCACGCGCGGGGCGTCAGGATGAGTGCGGAACACGCCGACCGGCTTGCCCGATTGCACCAACAACGTCTCGTCGTCGCCAAGCGTCTTCAGCGAGGCAACGATGCGGTCGAAATCGTTCCAGGTGCGCGCCGCCCGGCCGATGCCGCCATAGACGACCAACTCGTTGGGGTTTTCGGCGACGTCTGGGTCGAGATTGTTCATCAGCATGCGCAACGGCGCTTCCGTCAGCCAGGTGCGGGCGTTGAGCTCGCTGCCGCGCGGGCTGCGCACTTCACGGATGTTGTGGCGAGGATCGGTCATGATTGTCCCTTTCGAGTGAGGTGCACCGCGCGTCAGCGTTCGGCCCAGGCGATCGCGGTTTCCAGGATCTTCTTCAGCGTGACGCGGATCGGCGCCGCGAATTCGGCCTCGTAAGGCACCGGCCAGTTAGCCGGTTCGCCCTTGCCTTCGGGCTCGCGCATATAGCCGCGGTTGGAGAGTTCCATCTGCAGCGCGTGGACGCCGGCTAGCGGCTGGCCGAAATGGCGCGTGATCCAGCCGCCCTTGAAGCGGCCGTTGACGACGTAGCTCTCGCCGGTTTCGGCGAGGATCCGGCCAACCGTCGCTTGCAGCGTCGGATCGGCGCTCTTGCCGTCATTGGTGCCGAGATTGAAGACCGGCAATTTGCCTTCGAAAAGGCGCGGCAGCACCGAGCGGATCGAATGGCAGTCATAGACGACGAGCTTCCCATGCAAAGCGCGCAGCCTGTCGATCTCGGCCTGCAGAGCGGCATGATAGGGTACGAAGAACTTCTCGCGGCGTTCGTCGATCTCCGACGGTCCCGGCTCTTCACCCTTGCGGTAGAGCTGATCGCCGTCAAAGGTCTCTGTCGGGCAGAGCCCAGTCGTCGTCTGGCCGGGATAGAGCGAAACGCCGGACGGATCGCGGTTGACGTCGATAACGGTGCGCGAAATCGCCGTATGCACGACCGTCGCGCCGAGGCTCTCGGCGAAGTCATAAAGCTTGTCGATCCACCAGTCGGCGTCACGGCGGCCGAGCCAGGGCGAGACCAGCCGGCTGTCGAGGCCGGCGAGATCGATGCCGGTATGCGGGATCGAAACCAGCAGGGGTGCTGTGCCTTGGGTGACGGTGAGCCAGGAGGGTGAGGTCATCGGAAGTCTCCGCGCGACAGAACGCGACCTTGCAATCGTCCGTGAACACCGACCTCGCTTTTTGCCGGTCGGAACGCATTTTGTTCTTGCTTTGTGCCGGCAGCTATGCTACTAAGTTCGGTATGGTGCTGATTCGGCCCGACGACCCGCCTTTGAGGCGGGTTTTTTGTTTCTGGCAGGACGTCAGCGGGACAGCGCCCCCCTCTGTCCTGCCGGACAGTCCGGCAGGACAGAGGGGGGCGCGACAGAACGCGACCTGTCACGGCACACCGCCTCATGACGCAACGCCCGGCAGTTTCACCGCACCCGCGGTCTTCACCGCCGCGCCGCTGCGTATCATGGCGATGGCCTTCTCCATGTCGGGGTGGAAGTGCCGGTCGTTGTCGAGATGCGGCACCTCTGCCCTGACCAGCCGGCGCACCGCCTCCAGGGCCGCGCTCGAGGCCAGCGGTGCGTGGAAATCGCAGCCTTGCGCGGCGGCCAGCAATTCGATGCCGATGACGGCCGTCGCATTCTCGACCATGCCGATGAGGCGGCGCGCGCCATGCGCCGCCATCGAGACGTGGTCTTCCTGGTTGGCCGAGGTCGGGATCGAATCGACGCTGGCCGGATAGGCCTTTTGCTTGTTTTCAGAAACCAGTGCTGCCGCCGTGACCTGAGGGATCATGAAACCGGAATTCAGACCCGGCTTGGGCGTGAGAAAGGCCGGCATGCCCGACAGCGCCGGATCGACCAGCATGGCGATGCGCCGCTCCGACAGCGAGCCGATCTCGCAGACGGCGAGTGCGATCATGTCGGCGGCGAAGGCGACCGGCTCGGCATGGAAATTGCCGCCCGAAAGTGCGGAGTCGTCCTCGGCAAAGATCAGCGGATTGTCGGTGACGCCGTTGGCCTCGGTGCCGAGCGTCTCGGCGGCCTTGCGGAGCACGTCGAGTGCTGCGCCCATCACCTGCGGCTGGCAGCGCAGGCAATACGGATCCTGCACGCGCTCGTCGCCGACGCGGTGTGATTCACGGATGGCGCTGCCGGCCATCAAATTGCGCAACGCCTCGGCCGTCTCGATCTGGCCGCGATGTTTCCTGAGCAGATGGATGCGTGGATCGAACGGAGCGTCGGAGCCCTTGGCGGCATCGGTCGACAGCGCGCCGGCGACCAGTGCCGACTGGTAGAGCACTTCCGCCTCGAACAAAGCGGCAAGCGCATAGGCGGTCGAAAACTGGGTACCGTTGAGCAGCGCCAGGCCTTCCTTGGCGCCCAGTGTCACCGGCTCCAACCCATGCGAAACGAAGGCGACCTTGGCGGGAAAGCGGCCATGCGGGGTAAAGCACTCGCCGACGCCGATCATCACGGCGGTCATGTGCGACAGCGGCGCAAGGTCGCCGGAAGCGCCGACCGAGCCTTGCGCCGGCACCACGGGGATAACGTCGTTGGCCAGCATCGCCTCGATCAGTTCGATCGTCCGCGGCCGCACGCCGGAGGCGCCCTGTGCCAGGCTGGCCAGCTTCAGCGCCATCATCAGCCTGCAGATTGCGACGGGCATCGGCTCGCCGACGCCGGCGGCATGAGACAGCACGATGTTTCGCTGCAACGTTTCCAGATCGGCGGCGGGGATGCGGACGCTGGCCAGCTTGCCGAAGCCGGTATTGATGCCATAGACCGGCTCGCCCTTGGCAACGATCCTGGCGACGGCCTCGGCGCTGGCCTTGATCTTCGGCCGGCAGGCATCGTCGAGCCTCAGCGCGGCGCCGCGATAGATGGCGCGCCAATCGGCCAGCGTGGCATTGCCCGGCCTTAGCTTGAGTTCGGTCATTGTCCCCTCCAGATGCGGGCATGCAGCGGGTTGAAGCCCATGCGGTAGACGAGTTCGGCCGGGCGCTCGACGTTCCAGATCGCCAGATCGGCCGATTTTCCGGCCTCCAGCGTGCCGGTCTGTCCAAGCAGCCCGAGCGCGCGGGCAGCCTCGCGGGTAACGCCGGCAATGCATTCATCGACGGTCAGGCCAAACAATGTCGCGGCCATGTTCATGGTCAGCAGCAGCGAGGTCAGCGGCGACGTGCCGGGATTGTTATCGGTGGCAACGGCCATCCTGACGCCATGCTGGCGAAACAAGGCGATCGGCGGCTTCTTGGTCTCGCGAATGAAGTAGTAGGCGCCGGGCAGGATGGTCGCCAAGGTTCCGGCCTTCGCCATCGCCGCCGCACCGGCCTCGTCGGTGTATTCGAGGTGGTCGGCCGATAGCGCACCATAGCGCGCCGCAAGTTCGGCGCCGTGCAGATTGGACAGCTGGTCCGCATGGAGCTTGACCGGCAGGCCCGCCGCCTTCGCGGCATCGAACACGCGGGCGATCTGCTCCGGCCAAAAGGCAATGCCTTCGCAAAAACCGTCGACGGCATCGGCCAGGCCCTCGGCAGCGACGGCCGGCAAAATCTGCTTTGCAACAAGATCGATAAAGGCGTCCTTGTCACCTTTTGCTTCGGGCGGCAGCGCATGAGCGCCGAGGAAAGTGGTCCTGACCGTCACCGGCCGCTCACCGCCCAGCCGTCGTGCGGCGCGCAGCGACTTCTTCTCGTTTTCGAGGTCGAGACCGTAGCCGGATTTAATCTCGACGGTGGTTACGCCTTCGGCAAGCAGCGCATCGAGGCGCGGCAGCGACTGGCCGACCAGTTCGTCCTCGCTCGCCGCGCGCAATGCCTTGACCGAGGAGACGATGCCGCCGCCGGCCTTGGCAACCTCCTCATAGCTGGCGCCGGCCAGCCGCATCTCGAATTCATTGGCACGGTTGCCGGCGTGGACCAGATGAGTGTGGCAGTCGATCAGGCCGGGCGTGATCCAGCGGCCTTCGCAGTCGATCGCCTCGGCGCCTTTGCTAAGTGCTGCCGGCATGTCGGCTTCCGGCCCAGCATAGACGATCCGGCCGTTGCGCACGGCGATTGCACCGTGCTCGACAACGCCTGACCCGGGGCTGCTTTCGGCCATGGTCGCGAGGCGCGCATTGCGCCAGAGGCGAACCTCCCCTGCCCGGCTTTTGCTCTCTGCAGCCATCATCTTTTCCGTTTCAATAGGTGACGATTATGTATATACATATGAAAAGGCACTGCAAGCGCTATCATCGCACGGCAGACCGGGATTTGGAGAAAAACGTGACAGCAATCTTTGCGGAACAGGCGCTTCTGCCCGACGGCTGGCACAGCAATGTGCGGATCGTCATCTCCGACGGCAGGATCGCCACGGTCAAGGCGAATACCTCGCTCCTGCCTGGAGACGAGCGCCGTGCCATCCTGCTATCAGGGATGCCGAACCTGCACAGCCATGCCTTCCAGCGCGGCATGGCCGGCCTTGCCGAATTGCGCGGCCCTTCCGCCGACAGTTTCTGGAGCTGGCGCGAGGTGATGTACCGTTTCGCGCTGTCGATGACGCCGGACCAAGTCGAGGCGGTCGCGGCCCAGCTCTATGTCGAGATGCTGGAGGCCGGGTTCTCGCGCGTCGGCGAGTTTCATTATTTACACCATGACCGCGACGGCCGGCCCTATGCCAATATCGCCGAGATGGCGCAGCGCATCGTTGCTGCAGCGTCCGAGACAGGCATCGGGCTGACTTTGCTGCCGGTGTTCTACGCGCATTCCTCTTTCGGCGGCGCTGCGCCAAATGAAGGCCAACGCCGGTTCATCAACGATGTGAACCAGTTCTCGCGGCTTGTTGAGAAAAGCCGCGAATCCATTCGCACCTTGAATCAAGGCGTCGTCGGCGTCGCCCCGCACAGCCTGCGTGCCGTGACACCGGAGGAACTGGAAAACATCACGGTGATGGCGCCGGAGGGGCCTATCCACATCCACATCGCCGAGCAGATGAAGGAGGTCGAGGACTGCCTTGCCTGGTCCGGCGCGCGGCCGGTCGAATGGCTGCTTGCCAACGCCAAGGTCGACCAGCGCTGGTGCCTCATCCACGCCACCCACATGACCGACACCGAGACGACCGATTTGGCGAACAGCGGCGCCGTTGCCGGTCTCTGCCCGATCACCGAGGCCAATCTCGGCGACGGCACCTTTGCCGCGTCCTTGTTCATGCAGCATGGCGGCCGCTTCGGCATCGGCTCGGATTCAAACGTACTGATCTGCCTGCCGGACGAGTTGCGGCAGCTCGAATATTCGCAGCGCCTCGCCCGCCGCGCCCGCAACGTGCTGGCGGTGGCCGGCGGCTCGACCGGCCGTGCGCTATTCGATGCAGCGCTCGATGGTGGCAGTGCCGCGCTGGGCGCCGGACCCTCGCAGATCGCAGCAGGTGCCTCGGCCGATTTCGTCTCGCTCGACGGCAAGCATCCATCGCTGGCCGGCAAGACGGGCGATGCAATCCTTGATGCCTGGATTTTTGCCAACGGCACCAAGGTCGATTGCGTCTGGGTGCATGGCAAGAAACTGGTCAGCGGCGGCATGCATGCCAGGCGCGATGCCATCGCCGAGCGGTTCCGCAAGGTGATGACGGCGCTTTCGGCATGAGCATGATCGGGACAATAAGCGCGGATTCTGGAAGCGCGGACGGCGGCGAGGTTCTTTCGCTGCACCAGCGCATCCTGTCGGACATCAGCGAACGGATCCTGTCGGGTGCCTGGGCGCCCGGCCACCGCATTCCGTTCGAGCACGAACTGACGGCCGAATACAATTGTTCGCGCATGACAGTGAACAAGGCGCTGTCGCAACTGGCCAAGGCCGGGCTGATCGAGCGCCGGCGTCGCTCCGGCAGTTTTGTCCGCCGGCCGCAGTCGCAGGCAGCCGTTCTCGAAATCCACGACATCCGGATCGAGGTCGAGGCACTTGGCCTGCCCTACCGCTATGAGCGCATAGCGCGAAACAGAAGGCGCAGCAGCGCCGACGACCGCGCCCTGCTGGAACTCGACGTCGCCGGGCCGGTGCTGGTGCTGGAATGCCGGCATTTCGCCGGCAAGCGGCCGTTCGCCCACGAGCAGCGGCTGATCAACCTGGCTGCCGTGCCGGAGGCCGCCGATGAGGCGTTTTTCGACACCGCGCCCGGTCCGTGGCTGATCGGCCGTGTGCCGTGGAGTGCGGCCGAGCATCGCATCCGCGCGGTTGCCGCCGAAAAGCGCGTAGCGGCGGCACTCGACATCGCGACGGGCGCGCCGTGCCTGGTGATCGAGCGGCGGACATGGAGCGCCGAGCACCCCGTCACCCATGTCCGCTTCACCTATGCGGCAGAGAACCACACGCTGGTGGCGCGGTTCACGCCGTCGCAGGGGTAAACCCTCCCCCTTGAGGGGAGGGTCGCGGAGCAAATTGCCGCGTGGCGGCATTTTGTGACGCGGGGTGGGGTCGGTGCAACCTCGCCGACCCCACCCCGTCTCGCAGTCTCCGCTTCGCTCCGACTACTCGCCGACCCTCCCCTCGAGGGGGAGGGTTAGGAGCTACGCCTCAAATCGCCGCGGTAACAATAATCTCGACCAGATATTCCGGTCCGGCAAGCTTGGCTTCGCCGGTGGCGCGGGCCGGCGTGTTGCCTTGCGGTACCCATTTGTCCCACTCCGCGTTCATCTCGGTAAAGGTGCTCATGTCGGCCAGCCAGATGATCGCCTGCAGGATCTTGGTTTTGTCGGTGCCGGCCTTGGCCAGCAATTCGTCGATCGCCGCCAGAATGTCCCTGGTCTGGGCGCCGACGTTTCCGCCCGGCTTGCCGACCTGACCGGCCAGATAGACGGTGTTGCCGTGGATGACGATCTGGCTCATGCGCGGGCCCACATCGATGCGACGAATGCTCATTGGATATTCCTTCTCTTGTCCGGCTTTCTCTTGTCGGCTGCGCCTGTTTAGGATCGGGATACGTTTCGGGCAAGGCCGCTCGAGCGGAACTTCTTGAGCCAAGCCAAAGCACACAACAAGACGGCCCGGCCGCAATTCCGCCCGATTGGCTTGTTGACTAATGTAATAACATCACATATCGAATCCGCCCCTGCAGCGCCGATCATCGCCCCCATGGATCGTCACATGAGCCAAACCTGCCTGACCTTCCGCGACCTGACGCTGGGCTACAATAGTCATCCTGCGGTCCACCACCTCAATGGTACGATCCGCAAGGGATCGCTGACGGCGGTCGTCGGCGCCAACGGCTCCGGCAAATCAACGCTGATGAAGGGCATCGTCGGCGTTCTGAAGCCGATGGCCGGCGCGGTGATCCGGGCGCCCGGCATACGCGCCGCCTATCTGCCGCAGCAATCGGAGCTCGACCGCTCCTTTCCGGCCCGGGTCGTCGACCTGGTTTCACTTGGCCTGTGGCCGCGGCGTGGCATGCTCGGCCGTTATACAAGGGAAGATCGCGACTCGGTCAGCGAGGCGCTGATGGCCGTCGGCCTCGGCGGCTTCGAGAAGCGCCCGATCGACACGTTGTCGGGCGGCCAGCTGCAGCGCACGCTGTTTGCCCGCGTGCTGTTGCAGGATGCCGAGCTCATCCTGCTCGACGAGCCGTTCAACGCCGTCGATGCCAAGACAGTCGGTGACCTGATCGCGCTGATCAAGCGCTGGCACGGCGAGGAACGCACGATCATGGTTGTGGTCCACGATCTCGATCTGGTGCGGCAGAATTTCCCCGAAACACTGCTCCTGGCGCGCCAGCCGATCGCCTGGGGCGAGACCAGGGAGACGCTGCGGCCGGAGAATCTGTTGCGTGCGCGCCGCTTCCACGAGGCCTGGGAGGACAACGCGCCATGGTGTGAGCCCGGCGAGCATGATCACGAGCACGGTGGCCACGAGCACAGCCATGACCATCATCACGGCCCCGGGCCGAGGGCGGCATGATGGAGGTGCTTTACGGTCTGTTCGTCGCTCCGTTTGCCGACTACGCCTTCATGCAGCGGGCGCTCGCCGGTTCGATGATGCTGTCGCTCGGCGCCTGCCCGGTCGGCGTGTTCCTGATGCTGCGGCGCATGAGCCTTTCCGGCGACGCCATGGCGCATGCCATCCTGCCCGGTGCTGCCGCCGGCTTCCTGTTCTATGGCCTGGAAATCCTGCCGATGACCGTCGGCGGACTGATCGCCGGCATCATCGTGGCGCTCGGCGCCGGCGCCGTCTCGCGCTTCACCGTCCAGCGCGAGGACGCCTCGATGGCGGCCTTCTATCTGATTTCGCTGGCCATCGGCGTGCTCATGGTGTCGATCCGCGGCTCCAGCGTCGATCTCATGCATGTGCTCTTCGGCACCGTGCTGGCGCTCAACAACGAGGCGCTGACGCTGATCGGCGGCATCGTCGTGGTGACGCTGGTCAGCCTCGCCATCTTCTGGCGGGCGCTGGTCGCCGAATGCCTCGACCCTTTGTTCCTGCGCTCGGTCAGCCGGATGGGCAGCCCGGTGCATTTCATCTTTCTCGGCCTCGTCGTGCTCAACCTCGTCGGCGGCTTCCAGGCGCTCGGCACCTTGCTGTCGGTCGGGCTGATGATGCTGCCGGCGGCGGCGGCCCGCTTCTGGACGTCGCGCGTCGAGCCGATGTGCGCGCTGGCGACATTGATCGGCTTTGCCTCCTGCATTGCCGGGCTGCTGTTGTCCTACCATGCGTCATTGCCCTCCGGCCCGGCCATCATCCTGTCCGCCGGCGTCGTCTATTTCGCTTCGATCCTGTTCGGCACGCGCGGCATCCTGCGTGCCCGCATCGTTCATCACCGCCACAGAACTGCCTGATCCCAACAAAGGAGAACCTAGTCCATGCTGAAATCGATCCGCGCCGCTTTGGCCGTGAGCGTTATAACATTAATCGCCTTTGGCGCATCTTCGGCCTTCGCAGAGCCGTTGAAAGTGGTCGCCAGCTTCACGATCATCGCCGATTTCGCCAAGAATGTCGGCGGCGACCGCATCGATCTGACCACCATCGTCGGGCCGGACGGCGACGCCCACGTCTACGAGCCGAGCCCCGCCGATGCGGTGGCGATGGCCAAGGCCGACATCGTGCTGGTCAACGGCCTGCATTTCGAAGGTTTTCTGCAGCGCCTGGTCGACGCCAGCGCCACCAAGGCGACTGTCGCCGTGCTGACCAAGGGGGTCACGCCGATCAATTTCAAACCCGAATTCGCCGAGGCCGATGTCGCCGAAGGCGCGGAAACCGATGGCGGCAAGACGGTCACCGATCCGCATGCCTTCCAGTCGATCGCCAATGCCAAGATCTATGTGAAGAACATCGCCGACGCCTTTTGCACGGCCGACGCTGCGGGTTGCGACAGCTACAAGGCCAATGCAGCCGCCTATACGCAGAAGCTCGAGGCGCTTGAGGGCGAAGTGCAGGCGGCGATCCAGTCGATCCCGCAGGAGAAGCGCGTCGTCATCACCTCGCATGACGCCTTCGGCTATTTCGAGCAGGCCTACGGCTTGACGTTCCTTGCCCCGGAAGGCGTGTCGACCGAGTCGGAGCCCTCCGCTGCCGACGTCGCCAAGCTGGTCAACCAGGTGAAACAGGACAAGGCGGCGGCGATCTTCGTCGAGAACATCACCAACCCGCGGCTGATCGAGCAGATCGCCAGCGAGACCGGCATCAAGGTGGGCGGCACACTCTATTCCGATGCGTTGTCGCAGCCCGACGGCCCGGCCGCGACCTATATCGATCTGATGCACAACAACATCGCCCAGATCAAAGGCGCGATCCTAGGAAGCTGAGCCGACCGATCCGGTTCATCCAGCCGGGTTGGCGCATGATGCGTCCTGGCGACATGCGGCGTTAGCCCGGCTGGATTTCTGGCATCGAAATCTCTATCTGCGGATGGATTTCTTTTCGCGCGGATTGCCGACCGGGTCAGGGAGTGGCAAGACTGCCGCTAACCAGATTGCGAGGACCCCAGCCATGGAATACCGTCAGATAAGCGAGGACTATTCAGTCTCGGGCCAGATCCAGCCCGAAGATGTCGCGACCATCAAGGCCGCCGGCTTCAAGAGCGTGATCTGCAACCGGCCGGACGACGAGCAGCCCGGCCAGCCATCGGCCGACACCGTCAAGGCGGCGGTCGAGGGCGCCGGGCTCGCCTTCCGCTACATCCCGGTCATCAGCGGCCAGATCACGGCCGAGAATGTCGAGGACCAGGCCGAGGCGCTTGACGAACTCGAAGGCCCGGTCTTCGCTTACTGCCGGTCCGGCGCCCGCTGCACTAATCTTTATGGGCTGATCCAGCAGTCGAAGGGGTGAGAGGCCTCCGTTACCCTATCAACTCGCCGGGATGAGCGGGTGCTACGGGCGCTTCTCGCCGACTAGACTGAGCACACCGAAGAAAACCACGCCGAGAGCAACGAATAGCGCGAGAAAGCTAAGCGGAAACGTGCTGATCACCAGCAGGACGAAGCCCGCAAGGCCGATCGGGTAGCCGATGAGGCACCACCAGCGCGACTTCGAATAGGTGAACATGCTCCAGTCATAAGCCTTGAGATCCCATACGGGAGCTCTAGGCCTCCAGGACCAGTTTGTATTTAGGAGACGTGAATCCCAACTCTTGGGATGATTTGCGAGGTGGATCAGGCCGCCGACCGTGAACAGCACCAGTCCAACAAAAAAGAGGACAATCCCTGCAAGCTGAAAGTTGGACATGGACTACCGCAATTGTTTGTTCAGCTATGTCATAGACCTTTCGAATGCACCGATCAAACTGACAGAAAATGCCGTCAAATCGGCAGCGCGCCGGTTTCCTTGAGCGTCTCCAGCACGATCGCCGTCTTCACATGCTGCACGGATTCGTGCGGCAGCAGCACGCCGTTGACGAATTCCGACAGCGACTTCAGGTCCGGCGTCACGACCTTCAATATATAATCCATCTCGCCGGTTAGCGCGTGCGCTTCCTGCACTTGCGGCAGCCGCGCCACCAATTCGCCGAAGCGCCGCGCATTGTCGCGGTTGTGGGTGGCGAGCGTCACCGAGATGACATTGACCAGGGAAAAACCGAGCTTGTCGCGGTCGAGCACCGCCCGGTAGCCCTTGATATAGCCGTCCTCCTCCAGCCGCTGGCGACGACGCGAGCACTGCGACGCGGACAGGTTCACCCGTTCCGACAGATCGTTGTTGGTCAGCCGTGCATCGCCCTGCAACAGAGCCATTATCTTGCGGTCAAACTGGTCGATGCGCGCCTCATCCATGAATTTCGGGTCCGCAGTGCACAACTCGCGCATGATCAGACCATTTCAAGCGTTTGAATGCAAGCAATTTGCACTCGCTCCGCGCTATAATTGCGTTCAGATGGCCGACGCGGCCAGTTCCAGATTTCGGAGCAATGCCATGGGTCCCTTCCCGCACGACGCACCGCCCGCCAAGATCAGCAAAACCAATCCCGCCGGTACCGACGGCTTCGAGTTCGTCGAATTCGCGCATGCCGAGCCGGAAAAGCTCGCCGAGCTTTTCACCCGCATGGGCTATGTGCCGGTGGCCAAGCACCGCAGCAAGGACATCACCGTCTGGCGGCAGGGCGACATCAACTATGTCGTCAATGCCGAACCCGGCTCGCATGCCATGAAATTCGTCGACAAGCACGGCCCTTGCGCCGCCTCGATGGCGTGGCGGGTGGTCGATGCAACGCATGCCTTCGATCACGCGGTGGCCAAGGGCGCGACGCCCTATGAAGGCAACGACAAGACGCTCGATGTGCCGGCGATCGTCGGTATCGGCGGGTCGCTGCTCTATTTCATCGAAACCTACGGCGAGAAGGGCTCGGCTTACGACGCCGAGTTCGACTGGCTGGGCGAGCGCGACCCCAGGCCGGAAGGCGTCGGCTTCTATTATCTCGACCACCTGACCCACAATGTCTATCGCGGCCAGATGGACAAATGGTGGGATTTCTACCGAGACCTGTTCGGCTTCAAGCAGATCCATTTCTTCGACATCGACGGCAAGATCACCGGCCTGGTCAGCCGCGCCATCACCTCGCCCTGCGGCAAGATCCGCATCCCGCTCAACGAGTCCAAGGACGAGACCAGCCAGATCGCCGAATATCTGAAGAAGTATAATGGCGAGGGCATCCAGCACATCGCCGTCGGCACCGACGACATCTACGGTGCCACCGACAGGCTGGCCGCCAACGGCCTGAAGTTCATGCCGGGCCCGCCCGAGACCTATTACGACATGTCTTATGCCCGCGTGAACGGCCATGAAGAGCCGATCGAGCGCATGAAGAAGCACGGTATCCTGATCGACGGCGAAGGCGTGGTCGACGGCGGCACGACCAAGATCCTGCTGCAGATCTTTTCGAAAACCGTGATCGGCCCGATCTTCTTCGAGTTCATCCAGAGGAAGGGCGACGAAGGCTTTGGCGAGGGCAATTTCCGCGCTTTGTTCGAATCGATCGAGCAGGACCAGATCAAGCGCGGCGTGCTGAAGGTGCAGGCGGCGGAGTAAGGCTGCACCGGACTTCTTGCGATTCGGTCAGTAGTAGCTCAGACTTTGGCCATGAACATTGCTATCGCAGAGGCCAAGGCAAGACTGTCGGAACTCGTCAGCCGCGCGGAAGCTGGCGAAGAGATTGTGATTACCCGTCGCGGCAAGGTTGCGGCGCGCCTCGTGCCGCTAGCCGTGCCCGAGTCCCTGCCTCGTATCGGCGCCATGAAGGGCAAAATCAGGATTGCCGACGATTTTGACGAACTCGGTCCCGAATGGGACAGGTATGCCAAATGACGCTGTCACAGGCAAACGTCTATTTGGCGAGGCCGGCGGCTTTGCGCAGAATCTCGTTGATGCGGCTCTGCCAGCCGGGGCCGCCGGCACGAAAGCGGGCGACTACGTCACTGTCGAGACGGAGTGTTACCTGCTTCTTCGGATTATCGAGAGCCGGCCGGCCGCGCGAACGGCGAATGCTTTCGGCAAGTTCAGGGAACGCTTCGGCGAAAGGACGAGCGTTTCGAAAATCCTCCTCTGTCCATTCCGGATTCTCCGAAACGGCTTCCCAGTCTTCTTTGCTGTAGCCGCGACCAGCTTCGAACTCGGTGCGCACCTTACGCTTTGCCATTGAACAATCTCCTTTCCGCGGGACTTGCCGGGCGCATCGAAATTATCGAGATGCCCTCGGAACCGAGCCGGGCAAACACCACCGCAACGATGCCATCGATGATCCGGCCAATTGCCATGAGACGACCGGCCTTGGCAGTGCGGACTGTCGAGGCAAGAAAAAACTCGTCATCAAGCGCCGCAAAATCCAAGCCGTGCTTGTCAATGTTGGCCAACCGTTTTGGTTCGTCCCAAACGATCTTCATCAGAATTTATGTACCTACAATAATTAAGTCAACAATTTTCGTAACTACAACTAATTGCGACCTTCGAGCACCAACCTCTCGACCTCGGCTTTCCTGAGTTTCAGATCATAATCGAGGAAAAACTCGTCGAGTTGCGGCGGTTTCACCGAGGTGCCGGAAAGCATTGCGTGCACCTGGCCGCGATGATGGATGTCGTGGATGAAGAGATGGGCGAGCAAGTCGCCGATCCGTTCCGGTATCATGCCGTCCTCGCGCCGGTCGGTGAGAACGCGGCGCTCGAGATCGTCCGCCGACAGGCGGTCGCAAAAGGCGATCAGCCGCCGGTCGGCCTCCGTCCGCTTGCCAAAGAGCGCGTCCGCTTCGTCGAAGAGCAAGAACTCATCGTAGGCCGCGGCGCCGACGCCGCCCTCTTCGAGAAAATCGAGATAGAGGTGATCGACCGCCAGGATGTGGTTTAGCGTTGCCTTGATCGACGGAAAGAAGCTCGTCCGTTCGGCTTCGAATTCGCCGGGCTCAAGCTGCAGCACGGCGCGGTAGAGCCGGTCGTTCGACCACAGACTGTTGGCTGCCATGCGGCGGAAATGGTTCAGCAGGTCCATGACTTCACGGCGCGACCCGGAATAGCGACACACCCGCCCATAGAAGCGCAAACCCAGCCAAAACAATCAGCAGCAGCCCGATCATGCGCCGCCGCATGCCTTGCGTTTCCTGGTCCAGCGCGACATTCGTGTTGGTGACGGTGTGAAACATCATCGCCTTGCGCGGAAAGCCGCTGCGGTTGGTCAGGCCGGGCGAGCGCGCCTCGATGCGGTAGCTCAGCCTGATTGCCTGGATGAAGATCGCCAGCATGGCAAGAGCCCAGGCACCGCACAGCAGATAGAACGTCTCGCCTGTCATTCTCTTACCCCTCGTACTTCTCGACCTTCTGCTCGATGGCGCCGAAGATCGAATGCCCACCCCGGTCCTTCATCTCGATACGCACGCTATCGCCAAAGCGCAGGAACGGCGTTTTCGGTTCGCCGGTTTCGATGGTCTCGATCATACGCAGCTCGGCGATGCAGGAATAGCCGGCGCCGCCCGCCGAGACAGGCTTGCCCGGCCCGCCGTCGAGCTTGTTGGAGACGGTGCCCGAACCGATAATGGTGCCGGCGGCCAGCGGCCGCGTTTTTGCGGCGTGAACAATCAGCGCTGGAAAGTCGAAGGTCATGTCGATGCCGGCGTTCGCCCGGCCGAACGGTTTGCCGTTGAGATCGACCAGCAGCGGCAGGCTGACCTTGCCGCCGTCCCAGGCATCGCCCAGCTCGTCCGGCGTCACCGCAACCGGCGAAAAGGCCGATGACGGTTTCGACTGGTAGAAGCCGAACCCCTTGGCGAGCTCGGGTCCGGTCAGGCCGCGCAGCGTTACATCGTTGACCAGCGTGACCAGCCGGATCGCTGCCCGCGCCTCATCGAGGCTTGCGCCCATCGGCACATCGTCGACGATGACGGCGACCTCGCCTTCCATGTCGAGGCCAAGGGTCTCGTCGGTCATGCGGATTGGGTCGCGCGGTGCGAGGAAGGCGTCCGAGCCGCCCTGGTAGATCAGCGGATCGGTCCAGAAGCTTGCCGGCATCTCGGCGCCGCGCGCCTTTCGCACCAGCTCGACGTGGTTCACATAGGCCGAGCCGTCGGCCCATTGGTAGGCGCGCGGCAGCGGCGAATGAGCGTCATGTTCGTGAAAGCGGGCAGACGGCACCGCATTATTCTCAAGCGATTCGGCCATCGCAGCGAGATGCGGCGCGATGCGATGCCAGTCGTCGAGCGCGGCCTGCAGCGTCCGCACCAGGAACGAAGCGTCGGTAAACCGCGTCAGGTCGCGCGAGACGACGATGAGCTTTCCGTCGCGCGTCCCGTCCTTCAATGTGGCAAGCTTCATGCGGTTTCCTCTCCTGGCGCAGCTTTGGCGCTGCTTTGATTTTTTGTTCTACGCATGATCTCTTCCGAAAACCGGTTCCCACTTTTCGGGATCATGCTCCAGCCCCACAACAAGGCCGTCGCGGGCGATCGTCAAGTCGCCGGCCCATGTTTTCCTGACGGCGGCAATCCAGTCGGCCTCGCCGATCTCCGGATCGTCGGCCGGAATGAGGTGGTTGACGACTAGCCTTTTGACGCCTGCGTCGCTGGCGATGCGGCCCGCCTCCTCGGCAAAGCTATGGCTGGCAAGCAGGTGTTCCCTCAGCCTTGCGCCGTTGCCGGTCTTCGCGACCAGCCGCTCGATACCCACTTCCAGCATGGCCTCGTGGACCAGTATGTCGGCGCCTTGGGCGAAATCCGCCAATGGCGGAAAGAACGCCGTATCCGACGAAAAGACGATGCCTTGCCCCGCATGATCGAAGCGCAGCGCAAAGCAATCCGTCACCGGCGGGTGGTCGACACGCAGCGCCGATATTTTGAGACCGCGCTCTTCCGCCACCTGGCCTTCACCAAACTCGACGATCGAAACCATGTCGCGGAGATCCGGCCGCCCTTCATCGGCGATGCGGATCTCGATGTCGAATTCCATCGCCTGGCAAAAGCGCTGCCAATAGTAGCCGGTGCCGGGCGGGCCGAACACGGCGACCTTTGTTGCCAGGCCGGCCGTCCATGCGGAGTGGATCAACGGTCCGAGTTCCAGCACATGGTCGGAGTGCAAATGCGTGATGAAGATCAGGTCGAGCGCCTTCAGGCTGATGCCGGCATCGGTCAGCCCGCGCGTTACGCCCAGCCCGCAATCGACGACGATGGTGCGGCCGCCAATCTCCAGCAGTGACGAACTCGGCCACGGCCCGCCCGGCCGCAGCGCCGGGCCACCCTTCGAACCCAGAAGCACCAGACGATCCGTCATGCGACGGCGCTCAAGACCAGTCGCCCTCTGGCGTCCCGTTGAAGCGTTTCTTCAGGTCGGCCCAGCAGTCGATGTAGTTGTCCTGCCGGGTTTCGAGCTCGGCGCCATAGCGGGTCACCATCTGCGGAAAGCGTGTTTCGAACATGAAGGCCATGGTGTGGTCGAGCTTGACCGGCTTCAGCTCCGCGCGCGAGGCTTTTTCGAAGCCGGGTGCATCGGGTCCGTGAGCCAGCATCATGTTGTGCAGGCTGATGCCGCCGGGCACGAAGCCCTCTTCCTTGGCATCGTACTGACCATGTATGAGGCCCATGAACTCGCTCATGATGTTGCGGTGATACCAGGGCGGGCGGAACGTATCTTCGGCGACCAGCCAACGCGGCGGGAAGATGACGAAATCGATATTGGCGGTGCCTTCCTCGCCGCTCGGCGCGGTCAGCACGGTGAAGATCGACGGATCGGGATGGTCGAACAGGAGCGCGCCGACCGGCGAAAAGGTCGCAAGATCATATTTATAGGGCGAATAATTGCCGTGCCACGCCACCACATCCAGCGGCGAATGGTCGATCTCGGTGACATGGAACTGGCCACACCATTTCGCGATCAGCCGACAGGGCGTGTCCTTGTCCTCGAACCAGGCGCAGGGCGTCTTGAAATCGCGCGGATTGGCCAGGCAATTGGCGCCGATCGGGCCGCGATCCGGCAGCGTCAGCTTGGCGCCGTAATTCTCGCAGACATAGCCGCGCACTTGCGGATCCACCAGTTCGACCTTGAACACCAGGCCGCGCGGCAGCACGGCGATCTCGCCCGGCCTGAGTTCGATGACACCCATCTCGGTGACGAAGCGCAAGGCTCCAACCTGCGGCACGACCAGCAACTCGCCGTCGGCGTTGAAGAAATGATCGTCGGCCATCGAACGGTTGGCGACATAGACATGTGCCGCCATGCCGGTCTGGCCGAGCACGTCGCCGGCGGTGGTGATCGAGCGCATGCCGGCAATGAAATCGGTCGGCTCCTTCGGCATCGGCACCGGGCTCCAGCGATACTGGCTGAGTGCGAGCTGATGGTCGCCGACGTTCGGCGCGCTTTTCCAAAGCGGATAATTCGCCGCCTTGAAGCGCCCGGTGTGCCTCACGCTCGGCCTTATCCGATAAAGCCAGGAGCGCTCATTGGTGCCGCGCGGCGCGGTGAAAGGAGAGCCCGAAAGCTGCTCGGCATAGAGGCCGTAGGCCGGCCGCTGCGGCGAGTTTCGCCCTTGCGGCAGCGAGTCGGGCAGGGTTTCGGTTTCAAAGTCGTTGCCGAAGCCCGGCATGTAGGAAAAGGCCATGGAATCCTCCCGAATTCATAGTCTCGGAGCATCGTTTGCGCATCCGCAAAGATGCTCAGAGTTGACCATACCGGTTTCATTTGTAACCATTGAAAATGTAACCATCAACGGTGATTTCGGCATGAGCCGCCAGCATGCCCAGTCAGGGCCAACCATGGAAATCCTCGAGCTGGAATCCTTCCTGCCTTACCGGCTCTATCGGCTTGCCGATGCCGTCAGCCGCGAATTTTCAAGAATATACAAGGACCGCCACGGCCTGACCCGGCCCGAATGGCGCACACTGGCCGGGCTTGGACAGCACGGCACGATGACGGCGACGGCGCTCGGCGAGCAATCGGCCATGCACAAGACCAAGGTTTCGCGCGCGGTCGCCGAACTCGAGCGGCGCCGCTGGCTGACCCGCACGCCAGACGAGAAAGACCGTCGCGTCGAGCATCTGACGCTGACCAAAGCGGGGCTTGCCGCCTATCGCGAAATGGTGCCGCTGGCGAAGGAGTTCGAGCGGGAGCTGCTGGAGAGATTGAGCGCAGATGAACGTACAGCAGTCGCGGAAGGGGTGGCCGCGCTTGAGACGGCTTTGTACGGGGATTAGGTCCTCAGCAACTTTTGATGCAGGCGGGACAGCACCCCCCTCTGGCCTGCCGGCCATCTCCCCCTCAAGGGGGGAGATTGGACGTCGCTTCGGCTTTCGCCAATCTCCAAAGAAGAGCGATGTCGGCGAAGCTGCCAATCTCCCCCCTTGAGGGGGAGATGGCCGGCAGGCCAGAGGGGGGTGCTGTCCCGCCGGCGTTTCTAATCGCCTCACCAATCCATCACCACCTTGCCGGAATTGCCGCTCTTCATCGCTTCGAAGCCGGAAATATAGTCGTCGATGCCGATCCGGTGGGTGATCAGGCCGCTGACATCGAGAGGACCCTGCACCAGCGCGATCATCTTGTACCAGGTCTCGAACATCTCGCGGCCGTAAATGCCCTTCAGGTGCAGCATCTTGAAGATGACCTTGTTCCAGTCGATCTCGAAGCCGGTCGGCGCGATGCCGAGAATGGCGATCTTGCCGCCATTGTTCATGGTGTCGATCATGTCGCGGAAGGCAGGCGCGGCACCCGACATTTCGAGGCCGACGTCAAAACCCTCGGTCATGCCGAGCGCCGGCATCACGTCGCGCAGCTTCTCCTTCGATGCGTCGACGACATGCTGGACGCCGAGCTTTTTTGCCAGTGCCAGGCGCACCGGGTTGATGTCTGTGATGACCACTTTTCGCGCGCCGACGCACTGCGCCACCAGCGCGCCCATGATGCCGATCGGCCCGGCGCCGGTGACCAGCACGTCCTCGCCAACCAAATCAAAGGACAATGCGGTGTGAACCGCATTGCCCAAGGGATCGAAGATCGCCGCAATCTCGTCCGGCACATCATCGGGGATCGGTACGATATTGTGCTGCGGGATCGCCAGATACTCGCCGAAAGCACCCGGTCGGTTGACGCCGACGCCGAGCGTGTTGCGGCACAGATGCCCCCTGCCCGCCCGGCAGTTGCGGCAATGGCCGCAGACGATATGGCCTTCTCCGGAAACACGCTGGCCGAGTTTGTACTCGGTCACCGCCGTGCCGAAATCGGCGATGGTTCCGACGAATTCGTGGCCGGTCACCATCGGCACCGGCACGGTCTTTTGCGCCCACTGGTCCCAATTGTAGATGTGCACGTCGGTGCCGCAGATCGCCGTCTTCCTGATCTTGATCAGCACGTCGTTCGGACCGATTTCCGGCACCGGCACTTCTTCCATCCAGATGCCCGGCTCGGCCTTGGCCTTGACCAGCGCCTTCATCATGTTTGACATTCTCTTGTCCCCTGAACCTTAGTCGCCTGAACCTCAGTCGCTTGAATCTCTTGATCCGGAATCGGTTTTCGGTCCCGGCCGCTCAGGAAATCACGCCGAGTTCGCGACCGACTGCGGCGAACGCTTCAACCGCACGATCGATGTCAGCGCTGGAATGGGCGGCCGACATCTGCGTGCGGATGCGCGCCTGGCCCTTCGGCACCACCGGGAAAGAGAAGCCGATGACATAGATACCGCGCTTCAGCATCCGCGCCGCCATTTCCTGCGCCAGCGTCGCGTCGCCCAGCATCACCGGGATGATAGGATGGTCGGCGCCGGCCAGTGTAAAGCCGAGCCTGCCCATCTCGGAGCGAAACCGCGCTGCGTTGGCATATAGGCGCTGACGCAACGCATCGCCATTGCCGATCAGCTCGAAAACCCGGATCGAGGCGCCGGCGATCGCCGGCATCAGCGTGTTGGAAAACAGATAGGGGCGCGAGCGCTGGCGCAGCCAGTCGACTACCTGCTTCCTGCCCGAAGTGTAGCCGCCCGACGCGCCGCCCAACGCCTTACCAAGCGTGCCGGTGATGATGTCCACCCTGCCCTCGACGCCGCAATGTTCGGCCGAGCCGCGGCCATTCCTGCCGACGAAACCAACTGCATGGCTGTCGTCGACCATCACCATCGCATCGTATTTGTCGGCGAGGTCGCAGACGCCCTTCAGATTGGCGATGATGCCATCCATCGAGAACACGCCGTCGGTGGCGATCAGCCGGAACCGGCAGTCGCTCGCCTCTTTCAACCGCGCCTCCAGATCGGCCATGTTGTTGTTGGCGTAGCGGAAGCGCTTTGCCTTCGACAACCGCACGCCGTCGATGATCGAAGCGTGGTTCAGCGCATCGGAGATGACCGCATCCTCCTCGCCGAGCAGCGTCTCGAACAGGCCGCCATTGGCGTCGAAGCAGGAGCCGTAGAGGATCGTATCCTCCATGCCGAGGAAGCCAGAAATGGTCGCCTCGAGCTGCTTGTGTTCTTCCTGCGTGCCGCAGATGAAGCGCACCGATGCCATGCCGTAGCCGTACCGGTCGAGCGCCTGCTTGGCCGCCTCGCGCAGTTCGGCGCTGTCGGCGAGGCCGAGATAATTATTGGCGCAGAAATTCAGCACCTTCTCGCCACCGACCTCGATTTCGGCCGATTGGGTCGAGGTTATCACCCGTTCGGATTTGTAAAGGCCGGCCGATTTCAGTCCTTCAAGCTCGCTGTCGATGTGGGAAAGGAATGCTTCGGTCATGATCAGGCCCTGTTGAGATCGACGAGGACTGTCGCGCCGCGCGGACGAAAAATCCATCGCAAAAGCGACCGCTTCGGTGGCGGCAATGGCACGGCAGAGGCCACGATGTTCAAATGCGGAGGCGCCGCGAAAGATTGCAATAACCACTTTGCGGGTTTCCCGCCACGGTCGCCGCCGCCGGCCTGCTGCCGTCCCAAACCTGTTAACACTTTGAAGCCAAAGGTTGTCGCACAAGAATTCGTTGGCGAGAGGGCCGCCTCAGAAAATGTCGCAGCAGCCGGTGCACGCCGTTTCGGGCAGGCTCATACTCCTGATCAAATCCGGCTACTGGCTGGCTCTGCTGATCATAGCGGCCATGGTCGTGGCCTCCTTCATCCTGCTGCAACAGGTGATGTCTACCCAACGGCACAATCAGGCGCTGCTCGATATCGTCAGCACACAGAAAGCCCTGTCGCAGCGCATCGTCTTCCTCGCCGGCGCGACAGGCAGCGCCCAGCGCGATCAACAGCGCGCCCTGGTTACCGCGCTCAAGCAAGCGACGGTGGAGTTCGAGAAGAACTACGATCTGCTGCTCGAACGGACCGCCGCCGATCCGGCGTCGCCGGCAAGGTTCGATCCGAAATCGATCGAGAGCGTGCTTTTCGCCAAGCCGTACCATCTCGACTATTTCTCGGTCGGGCTTATCGCCAACGGCGAACGCCTGATCTCGTCATTCGAATCGCGGCTCAACATGTCCGGCAATGGTGGCTACAAAGGCGGAGAGGAGCGCGTCAACCTGAACGCTTCCGTTGCCAACGCAACATTGTCGGGCTATGCCGCACTTGGCCAGCGCATCAGCGCCTTTGCAGACCAGCGATCCGAAACACTTCTCGATCTTAACCGCACATTGTTCTACTCGACCATCGGCGTCATCGTGCTGGTGGCGCTTTTCATTTTCAGGCCAATGTCGAATGCCATCCTGCGCAGGACGCGCGAGCTGGTCGATGCGCGCAACTCCATGGCCTTTATCGCCGTGCATGACGGGCTGACCGGCCTGCACAACCGCACCTTCTTGACCGAGCATTTCGATACGCTGATCAATGCGGCGCGGCGACGGCGTGAACGGGTTGCCGTGGTGCAGTTCGATCTCGACCGGTTCAAGCAGATCAACGACACGTTCGGCCACGCCGCCGGCGATTATGTGCTGGTGGCGGCTGCGCAGCGCATGCGTGATTCGTGCCGTACGTCGGATCTCAACGTGCGGCTCGGCGGCGATGAATTCGTCATGATTCTCAACGGTGCCGGCAGCACCGAGGACATCGATACCGTCGCCCGGCGCATCCTGACCAAGCTCAACAAGCCGATCGTCTTTCGAGGCACGACAATCCATCCGGGCGTAAGTGCCGGGATTGCGGTCTACCCTGTCGACGCCGACAATGCGCAGGATCTGCTCGTCCATGCCGATCTGGCGCTGTATTCCGCCAAGAAGCAGGGCGGCGGCAGCTTGTCGTTCTTCTCCGAGGAGCTGAGGCACGAACTCGATTATCGCAAGCAGCTCGAGCTCGACATCAGGACCGCCATCTCGGAGAAAGCGTTCGAAGTCTATTTCCAACCGCAAGTCTCGCTGTCGGACGGCGGCATCAGCGGCATCGAGGCTCTGGTTCGCTGGAGACATGCCGAGCGCGGCATGATCGCGCCGGGCGAGTTCATTCCGATCGCGGAAAAATGCGGTCTCATGCCCGAGATCGGCCGCATCGTCATCGCCAAGGCGATCGACGAAGCAGCCGAATGGAACCGCGCAGGCATCGCCTTCGGACGGATCGCCGTCAATGTATCCGGCTCGGAGCTGCGCGAGACAGATTTCGAAGTCTTCCTGTTCGACATGCTGGAGAGGGCTGGCCTGCCAGCGCACAAACTGTCGCTGGAGATCGTCGAATCCGTCATCCTCGACGACGAGAAGACCGGTATCGCGGCAAAGCTGCGGCACATTCGCGCCGCCGGCATCCATCTTGAGCTCGATGATTTCGGCACCGGCTACGCATCGCTCAGCCATGTCAATCCAAACGAGATCGATCGGCTGAAGATCGACCGCCGTTTCGTCCAGAACATCAACGAGAACAGCGGCAACACCAAGATCGTGCGTGCCCTCACAGAACTCGCCCGCGGTCTCGGCATCTCGATCGTTGCCGAGGGCGCTGAAACCGAAGCCGAGCTCGACTCGCTGATGGCGATCGGCTGCGACCAGGTGCAAGGCTATTCCATCGCTTTCCCGATGCCGCCGAACAGCGTGCGCGAATGGCTGGTGGCGCGAACGCCCAAGAAGGCCAGGCTGACGGTGCTGCAGGGCTGCCGGGCGTAGAGAAAGTCGGAACTACTGCAATGGCGGCAGGTTTCTCAGCGGGTTGAGCATCGGCACCCCAAGTGGTGCGAAATGACGCTCGTTATCCGTCAGTATCACCAGGCCGTGAACCTCGGCCGTAGCAGCGATCACTATATCTTCAAATCCCGGCCGATGAGCCCTTGCGCGATCAAGAATAGAACCCGCGGCATGCGCGGCTCGCAAATCGAAGGGCAGAATCCTTGCCCCGTAAAGATGCTCGACTGCCTGCCACCAGTCGCGTAGCAGCGCGGCCTTTGTGGTCGCGCCGTCGCGCTCCGCCTTCGCTATCCCCGCCGCGATTTCGGACGCAGTCACAACGGATAGGAACAGGTATTCGCTCGCCATATCGAGCCATGCCATCAGCGCCGCCCGATCAACCTTCCTGGCTGGAGCCATTGCCGAGATGATGTTGGTGTCCAGCAGAAACATCAGGGCTGGTCGCCGCGCTACAACGCAACCTTGCGAGCCGGCTTACGGGAACGAGGCGGAATGTCGTCCTTGTCCCCGGGAAAAGCCGCCAGCAGCCGCCCGAAGCTCGGCACCCGAGACAGCCGCTGATAATCTTCGAACGACAGGATGACGGCCTGCTTCCGACCGTGGCGTGTGATAATGGCAGGCTCTCCTGCAACTGCCTGATCGACGACTGCCGAAAGCGTCGCCTTGGCGTCTTTCAACTGAATTTCGCGCATGTTGCCGCCCTCGCATATGACTACCATGGTCATATAACATTGCAGACGGCTTGGAACAAGGGTTGCGGTCCAATCGGTATCAACTGACATTGGCCCGCAACGCGGCCAGCACCTGTGCAAACTCTGCCAGCCTGTCGTCGGACAGTCCTTTCCGCAGCCGCTTGTCGAAGGCTAACGCGGCGGTGCGCAATTTCAGGAACAGCGCTTCTCCGGCTTGGGTCAGCTCCACCTGGTGAACCCGGCGGTTCTCGGGATCGCGGCGGCGCATCAGCAGGCCTTGCGTCTCCATGGCGTTGAGGTGGTGGGTCAGCGTTGCGCCCCGGATGCCGATCATGCCGGCGAGCTCGCGTTGGTTGGCCAGCTCCCGCGACTTGACCGACAGCAACGTGACCCAGACCGGCAGCGTGCCGCCTGCCTCGACCAAGGCAGCGTCGAAAGCCTGCGCAACCAGCTTGGCGGTGCGCGCGAGATTCATCCCGATCGGCGGGCGGTCAAAGGGCGTCATGATCCGACACTAGAACAAGGGCAAAGCCTATGGAACCGGCTCGAGCTTATGCGTTGACATCTAATCATTTGATATCTATCAATATGCCTAGCGGTGGGCAAGAGAGGAAATGCGGTCATGCAATATGTCTACATCATCGTCCTCGGCCTTCACGTCATGGCGGGCGTGTTCTGGGCCGGCACCACCATCGCGGTCGCCCGCGAACCGGAGATCAGGGCGGAACGTTTCTTCCGGCCGCAAATGGGCGCAGCCGGCGTGGTTTTCCTCACGGGCTTGCTGCTGTGGTATTTCTTCCACAACGGCTCTTTCGGCTCGATGGAGAAGGTCTTGGCGCTGGGCATCTTGACGGCGTTAATCGCCGCCGGGGTTCAGGGCGCGCTGGTGGGTTCCGCCAGCAGGCAGTTGGCCGGCGCTGATGCGGCGAAGCAAACCCAATTGCGCGCCAAGATGACAAAAGGCGAACGCATCGCTGGCGGCCTGCTGGTCATCACCGTGTTCTGCATGGCCACCGCCAGGATGTTTTGAGCGTCCTGCCGCAATCGCAAGATCGTACGGTGCCCGGCGATAGCCGGCGGCGTGCGCGGCGCGCAGATCGGACCGACGTGCCTGGTGGCTCTCCGTACGGAGGTTCGGCTGCGCGCCACCAATCAATATTCCTCAGATTCGCAAGCCGAACCTGATGCCGTCATAGATGGCGGCGTGGATGTTGCGCGAGGCTACTGCATCGCCGATGCGGAAGAGCACGAAACCACTCTGCGGATTGCGCACCGGAAAGATGTCGCCGCCATTGACCAGTTTTTCGTAATCGATCGCGCCGGCGTTCTTCGACAGCGGCTTCAGCGCCAGGTAGAGATCGTCCAGCGGCAGCGTGCCGTGCTCGACCACCACCTGGTCGACGCGCCGCTCGCCGCGCCAGCCATCGGCGAAGTCGGAGGCGAGCTCGGCGATCAGCTGGTTGCCTTCGCGCCGCACCGAGCGCAGCCGTGTGTTGATGGTCACCGTGACACCCTTTTCCTGGAACGCGCGCATGTAGGGCACATGATTCATGCCGCCCATTTCCGGGGCGAAGAAGCGCTCTGGTGAAACCAGCTCCAGCCTGGCGCCGCTATTGGCGATCAGTTCGGCGGCACCCATGCCCTGATGGCCGCCATTGTCGTCATAGAGCAGCACGTTCTCGGCCGGCTTGACGCTGCCGGCCATGATATCCCAGCTCGAGGTGACGAGATCGTCGCCCGCCGTCAGAGGCGGGTTCTGCGGCAGCCCGCCGGTGGCGACCACCACCACGTCCGGCGACAGCGCCAGCACGTCGTCCGTCTCCGCCCATTTGTCGTAGCGGATCTCGACGCCCAGCCGGTCGAGTTCGGCCAGGCGCCAGTCGATGATGCCGATCAATTCCTTGCGGCGCGGGTTTTGCGTTGCCAGCCGCACCTGGCCGCCGGCCTGGCTCGATGCTTCCAGCACCGTCACCTGGTGCCCGCGCTCGGCGGCGACGCGCGCCGCCTCCAGCCCGCCGGCGCCGGCGCCGACGACGACCACCTTCCGCTTCGGTCCCTCGGTTTTCGGAATAATATGCGGGATATCAGCCTCGCGGCCCGTCGCCGCATTGTGGATGCACAGCGCCTCGCCGCCCTCATAGATGCGGTCGAGGCAATAGGTGGCGCCGACGCAAGGCCGGATCTCGTGCTCGCGGCCCTCCATCACTTTTTTGACGATATGCGGGTCGGCAATGTGGGCACGCGTCATGCCGACCATGTCGAGCTTGCCGGTGGCGATGGCGTGACGCGCGGTGGCGACGTCGGAAATCCGCGCCGCATGGAAGGTTGGGAATTTCGTCGCCGCTCTCACCTCCCCTGCGAAGTCGAGATGCGGTGACGAGCGCATGCCGGTCACCGGGATGACCTTGGTCAGCGCCGCATCGGTCTCGATCGAGCCACGGATGATGTTGAGGAAATCGACCTTGCCGGAGCCGGCCAGCCGCCTGGCGATTTCGACGCCCTCCTGTTTCGACAGGCCTTTCTCGAAATCCTCGTCGGCGACCATGCGGATGCCGACGACGAACTTTTCGCCGACCGCGGCACGCACTGCGTCGAGCACCATTCCGGTGAAGCGCAGCCGGTTGTCGAGCGAGCCGCCGAAATCGTCGTCGCGCTGGTTGGTAGCCGGCGACCAGAAACCGTCCATCAGATGGCCGTAGGCTTCGAACTCGATGCCGTCGAGGCCGGCAGCCTGGCAGCGCTGCGCGGCCGCCGCATAGTCGGCGACGATGCGCTCGATATCCCAGTCCTCGATAGTCTTGGGAAAGGCGCGATGGGCCGGTTCGCGCACCGGCGAAGCCGACAGGACGGGCAGCCAGTCGGCCTTGTTCCAACCGGTGCGGCGGCCAAGATGGGTGATCTGTATCATCACCTTGCAATCGTGCTCGTGGCAGGCATCGGTAAGCTCGGCGAGCCATGGCACGATGCGGTCGTCATAGACATGCAGATTGCCAAAAGCGGCCGGGCTGTCGCGCGAGACGATCGCCGAACCGGCGGTCATGGTCAGCGCCATGCCGCCCTTGGCCTTTTCGGCATGATAGAGCCGGTAGCGTTCCTTCGGCATGCCGTCCTCGGAATAGGCCGGCTCATGGCTGGTCGACATCACCCGGTTCTTCAGCGTCAGATGCTTGAGCCGATAGGGCTGGAGGAGCGGGTCGTTGCTAGTCATCGTCTTCCTGCTGTTTCAAATTGTGCTAATGAGCGGCAAATTTTTGTTTTTACGCATGTCGCTGTCCCAAAATCGCTGCGCAGTTTTGGGCGACATGCAGCAAGGAACCTGCTCATGACCGATACGAAAAACCTCACCCAGCTCGGCACCAACGTCGAGGCGCCACAGAGCCCTGAAGCGGCAGTCCTGGAAACCGTGCCGTTTTCGCGCGGCGACGGCCCGCCGGCCATCGTTCGCTTCACCTGCCCGGAATTCACTTCGCTCTGCCCGGTCACCGGCCAGCCGGACTTCGCCCATATCGTCATCGACTACGCACCCGATGCGCTGCTGGTGGAATCGAAGTCGCTCAAGCTGTTCATGACCTCGTTTCGCAACCATGGCGCCTTTCACGAAGAATGCACCGTCATGATCGGCCGCCGCATCATCGCCGCGACCAAGCCATTGTGGTTGCGCATCGGCGGCTACTGGTATCCGCGCGGCGGCATCCCGATCGACGTGTTCTGGCAAACCGGCGCGCCGCCGGAAGGTGTGTGGCTGCCCGACACCGGCGTCGCCCCCTATCGCGGGCGCGGCTGATCGGACGGAGCGGCTCACCTGATCCCGGTCCGGCACAGGTTGGTCTCCAGGAAAGGCATCACCGCGTCGCGGTACCGCTGTTGGTCATAGCGATAGAGATCAACATGCCGCGCGCCGTCGAACCAGATCAGCTTTGCGTCAGCGCGTGCCGCATCTTTCAACGCCAGTGTCTGGCTGCGAGCGACAAACGGATCCGAATTGCCTGCTAGCAGCAATATCGGCCGATCAATCGCGCCGATGCGATCGACCGGCCGGACATCATCTACCCCGAAGCCAAGGCGGAGCTGCATCTGCGCCAAGAGGATGGTCGCCTGTACGTCGCGCAACATAGGCAAGGGCGCTCGCAACGCCGTGGTTTCCAGCAAAGTCGCGTAGAGCTGCTCCAGGACATAGGCATCGGCATGCTCCTGCTGAGCGCCAAATACAAAAGCAGCCGCACCGAGCGACGAGCCGATGGCCGCCACCTTGCGACCGGCGAAGCGTTGCCGGGCAAAGGCGAGGATGCGGCTGGCGTCCTGCCGTTCGATGTGACCAAAGCCTCTGATATCGCCGCCGCTTTCGCCATGTCCCGACAGATCGAACAGCACGATCGAGTAGCCGCTTTCGAAAAGCAGCTTCGCTCTTGGAACCATGGCCAGCTTGTTTGAACCGCGTCCGTGTAACAGCACGATTGTTCCGCAACTGTCCCGCTGATCCGCCACCCAACCGGCAAGGTCGGGCGCGCCCTCCTGCTTCAGAACGATGCGCTCCACCGGTAACCCCACAGGCAGCGTGAAGCTTTGCTGAGGCACGCGGGCCACCGCGCGGCTTCCTGCCTCCCAGGTGACAGCGCAAGCCAGGACGCAAACCGCCGCGAATAAAGCAACCACGACAGGACCTCTTCTCATCGATCGGTCACATGCACTTCGCATCAGTTGAGCGGCAGCCGCCGGTAGCGGCTGGGGTTGTTCGGGTCGCTGAAATGGTGCATCGGCCCGTGTTCGGCAAAGTGCGCTGACCAGCGTTTCATTGCCGCCGGATCGAGTTCGACGCCCAGCCCGTCACCCTCCGGCACGCGCACCGTATTGCCCGTCTGGCGGAAAGGACCGTCCTTGATGACATCGCCGATCTGCCAGCGAAACAACGACTGCGATGCTTCGGTGATCCACGGTGTCGCCGCCACGACGTGCAGATAAGCCGATGTCATGATGCCGAGATCGTTCGAATAGCACCAGAACCCCTTGCCCATCGCCTCACAGGCGGCGATGAATTTCAGAGTTTTCGACAATCCGCCGAGTGCTGCGAAATTGCAGACGAAGTAATCCGGCGCACCGAGCGCGACTGCCCGTCTGAGATCCGGGATGTGCGTCGAGAACGGAATGCGCGAATGCTGGCGCAGCGCAGCCATCTCCTCGAAGGTCGCGACCGGATCCTCGTAGTTGCGGATGTTGAACGGCTCAATCTCGCGCAGCACCCAGCGCGCTGTGGTCAGCGACCACTGCATGTTGGAATCGAGTTTGATCTGCGCTTTATCGCCAAGCGCCTCGCGCAGCATGCGCACTGTCCTGATCTCGAGCTCGGGATCGCCCATGATCAGCTTGCCCTCGAAGATCGTCGAGCCGTGCTGTTCTCGCATGCCGAGACAGTAGTCGACGATCGCTTCGGCGGTCATCTCGCCGCCGGCTCCGCCTTGAGCGGGGCGAAAGGCGAAATATTCCGAAAACGGAATGTCCTTGCGCACCGCGCCGCCGAGCAGCTTGTAGAGCGGCATGCCGAAGACCTTGCCTCTTATATCCCACAGCGCCAGTTCGACGGCGCCGAACGCCACCGTGGCTGCATTCTCGCCGGTGTTGGCGGTAATCTGCCAGGGCGGCACGCAGCGCGCCTCGCAGTCGGCGATGTCGAGCGGATCGGCGCCAATCAGCGCCGGCGCGATCTCGGCCTTGATCACCTCGCCGAAATGCCACCATGGCGCCTCGCCCAGTCCGACCACGCCTTCGTCCGTCTCGACCTCGATGATCGATTTCGAGGCGCCGCCGTAGAGACCAGCCGTCCACCAGAACGGAGCATTGAGCGGGACGTTGACGTGGGTGACGCGGATGTTCGTGATCTTCATCGGTTCCGTTCTCACTCACACTGGTATTGGCTGAGCGCCCATTCGCCTGTCACCGAGAGCAGGTCCGATATCTTCCAGTCGCCGTCGATCTTTTTGAACTTCCATTCCAGCCGGTGCGGATTGCCGGAGACGACAAAAGCGACGACGACCTTGGCCTCGTCGCCCTTGACCGCTTCGATGGTCTTCAGGCTCTTGTCGATCTCCGCCTTTTCGTATTCGGAATTGTCGAGCGCCATGTTGGGATCGAGGCACTCGCCCTGCCCCGACTTCCGCAGCGCGTCGCTCTTGTCGAGCACCGACTTTGCCGGGTCGGTGAAATGGCCCCGCTGAGCCGGATCGACCTCGAGCCCGGCATGCTCGTAGAACGGCTTCACCACCGCAGTCGGCGAGCCCGGCTGCACGGGTGCGGCCGGCGCGTTTTCTGCCGGCGGCAACACTGCCGGCGGAGGTGCCGCACTGTCGGCCGGCGCGTTTGCGGGCGGCGCGCCGAACAGGCCCTGAGCGGCGGCGCTGCTCAATCCGGCCAGCAGGCACGCAGTCGCCAAAATCCAGGGATGGCAGCGAAGCACGGCGTCACTCCGGAGGCTGCCCGGCCAGGCATTCGAGCGCACTCAGCGTCCAGCCGCTGGTCTTCGAGGTAATGTCGGCGACCTTCCACTTGCCGTCGATCTTCTTCAATGACCAGACCATTTCGCGTTTGGAATCATCGCCTTCCGGAAAAAGGTTGAACGTCGCCGTCACCTCGGCGCTGTCGCCATCCAGCGTTTCGGCCAGCGTCAGCGTCTTGGCCACGGTCTTCTCGTCATAGTCCTGCGCATCGAGACCAGGGGCGAAGTCGATGCAGGGAACTTCATCCGGATGGTTCTTTGCCGCATTGTCGTTCAGCTCGAACAGTTTCGTCACCGGTACGGTGAAGCGGTCGCGATATTGCGCATCGGCCTCGAATTTGACCGACGGGACATAAAAGAACTTCACGGCGTTGGCAGCAGGGCCGGCAAACGCGGCCGCCGGCACAGCCATCGAAAGCGCGGCAACAAAAAGTGGCAGTTTCATGGGTGTCCCCGATTGTTCACTGACGGAAGCTATCAGTACCACGCATCTTGCCCGTCGGCTTTCTTGCGGTCCATGAAATCCTGCAACGCGTCCTCTGCTGGCAACTCAGGCGTTCAGCCAGACATTCTGGAGATCCATCTCGAAGGTTTGGTGGACACCGTAGTTCTTCACCTTCTCGTTCATGTGGCTGAACAGCTTCTGCCAAAACGGCTGAATGATGACGCCCGAATCCTGCAGGATCTGCTCGATGTCCTTCATGACCTCGCGGCGCTTTTCCACGTCGATGAGCGAAAGAGCCTGCTTGAGCTTGGCGTCGAAATCAGGGTTCGAGTAGCCGGTTTCGTTCCAGGCCTCGCCGGTGCGATAGCCGAGCGCCAACACCTGGACGCCAAGCGGGCGCATGTACCAGATGGTCATGGAATAGGGGTATTTCGTCCAGTCGTTCCAGAAGGTCGAACCCGGCAGCACGGTGCGCTTCACCTTGATCCCGGCATCGCGCAACTGGCCGGCAATAGCGTCGCCGGTGTTCTTTTGCCAATCGTCCTCGACGGTGATCAGTTCATGCTCGAAGTCGTCCTGCCCGGCATCGGCCATAAGCTTCTTGGCGCCCGCGGCGTCGCGTGTCTTCTTGGGCAGCGCGTAGTATTCCGGATGAATCGGGCTGACGTGGTGGTTTTCACCAACGGTGCCTCGCCCGGCGTAGCCAAGTTCGAGCACCGCTTTGTTGTCGACGGCCATCTGGAGGGCGTTGCGAACCCGCTTGTCGTCATAGGGCTTGTTCGTGATGTTGGTCCGGGCGACGAGCGTGGTCGCTGTGGCGACCTCCGATTTGACCAGCCCCATCTTGTCGAGAATGTCTATGAAGTCGGCCGGCGTCTCGAAATTGAGGTCGATTTCGCCGGAGTCGAATGCATTTATCGAGGCGTTGAAATCGGTTCCGTAGTCGATGAATTCGACGCCGTCGAGAAGCGCTTCACCGCCCCACCATTTGCCATTCTCACGACGCTTGACGACCGCTTTCTGGCCGACCGCATAAGACACCATTTCGAACGGCCCGGTGCCAATCGGCTTCTCGATCGGATTGGCGCCGTCGGCGTCGAAGTTGCGATGGACCACCAGCGCCGGATAGTCGGTGAAGTTCGGGATCAGCGAGATGTCCGGTTCGTTCAGCTTCAGCTTCACCGTGTTGTCGTCGACCTTGGTGATCGCCCCTTCCCTGGCCTTGCCGGTCTTTGCATCGATCAGCGCACCAACGCGCGCGGCCATCGAATTGCCGGCGGTAGCCTTCTCGCACCAGCGCGTCAGATTGTAGGCCACGTCATCGGCGTTGAAAGCATCGCCGTTGTTCCAGGTAATGCCCTTGCGCACATGCAGCACGTATTCGGTGGCGTCGTCGTTGACCTCCCAGCTTTCGAGCAGAACCGGCTCGAATGTGAACTGGCGGGTGTAGCGGACAAGCGGCTCGAGCCAGCAGCGTGAAATGTTCGCAAGTTCCACCCAGTCGTAGGTGCGCGGGTCCTTTTGCGCCTTCACCGACATCGAAACGTGCAGCGTTCCGCCTTTCTTCGGCTCTTCAGCCAAAGCCCGCTCCGGCACTGCAAGTCCAATCATGCCGTAGGCAAGGGCCGTCGATGCGCCGAAAGCGCTTGCCAGGGCCAGAAACTCCCGCCGGTCGACGCGACCGGCGCGCGCCTCGCTGGCCATTGCTTCGATGGCGCTCGGTACGCGATCGCCGTTGCTTCTGAAGAGTGTCATTTTTTCCTCCCTTATGGTTCGCATCGGGTCTTCGCCCCTGATCAACTAACGCTGTCCGGCAGTTTCTCCTCGCGCCGCGCAATCAAATCTTTGAGACCATCGGCGATGCCCTCATCGAGCTTCGGCTCCTCATAATCGGCGAGCATGTTGCGCGCTTTCTCGCGGCCGCGGGTGTCGTGGTCCTTTGCTCCTTCCGCCTTCCACTGTTCGAACGAATTGAAGTCCATGATGCTCGGTATGAAGAAGGCGGACTCGAAATGTTCAAGCGTGTGCTGGGTGCCGAGGAAATGGCCCTGCGGTCCGACCTCGCGGATAGCCGCCATAGCCTCCTTGAAATCGTCGAATGGCAGCCCGCCAGCATATTTGTACCAGCCGACAAGCTGCTCGCAGTCGGTGGCAAATTTCGAATAGCCGCAGGTCAGGCCGGCCTCGAGCCAACCGGCGGAGTGCCAGATGTAGTTGGCGCCGGCAAGGATGGCGGCATGCATCAGCATGTTCGCCTCGTAGCCCGCCTGGGCGTCGTTCAGCTTCGAGCCGACATGGAAACCGGACGTGCGCCACGGCAGACGATACTTCCGCGCCAGCGCGCCCATGAGATACATCATCTGGGCCGCCTCCGGCGTGCCGCCCATGGGAGCGCCGGTCTTCATGTCGACCGTCACCATGAACTGTCCGTAGATCTGCGGCGAACCCGGACGCAGGAGCTGTGTGAACGCGACGCCCGCCAGCGCTTCGGCATTGACCTGCGCGACCGCACCGACGGCAGAGGCCGAAGTCGAGGCGCCGCAAAGGGCGAAGGGGGCGAGGATCAGCGGCTGGTTGTGGCGCGCATAGACTTTCATCGCGTCCAGCATGGTGGCGTCCCACACCAGCGGCGAATTGCAGTTGGTGATCGACACCAGGACCGGGTTGTCGCGGACATAGTCCTCGCCGAACACGATGCCTGCCATCGCCATCGTGTCTTCGGCTCGATCCTTGGAGGTCACGATGCCCATGAACGGCTTGTCGGAGTGCTTCAGCGCCGAATGGATGATGTGGAGGTGACGTTTCGGCACCGCGATTTCCATCGGCTCGCAGATGATCGAGCTCGACGAATGCAGCGCCGGCGCCATGTAGGCGAGCTTGTGGAAATTGTTGAGGTCGGCGAGTGTGCCGTAGCGCCTGTTGTTGTCGAGGTCGCGCACGTAAGGCGCCCCGTACATCGGCACGAAGATGGAGTTGTTGCCACCCACACGTACGGAACGCTGGGGATTCCTCGCATTGAGCGTGAACTCCGACGGGACCTTCGAGATGAGCTCCATCAGCAGGGCGCGGTCGATCCGGACCCTTGTCTCCGAGACATCGGCGCCCGCCGCCTTCCACATTGCGATCGCCTCGTCGTCGCGGAACTCGCATCCCACTTCTTCGAGGATGGAGAGCGACTCCTGGTGGATCAGCTCAACCGCCTCGTCCGGAACCATCTGATAGACGGGAATCTGGCGGACCAGGGTTGGAAACGACGCTATGGGTGCGCCCCGCAGCGCCTTGCGCCCCAGGCGGCCACCGCTGCGGCGGTTGGTGTGTTCGCTCACTTCAACGGCCGGTGCGTTCATGAAGGCTCCATATTCCTGTTGGTGACCAATCTAGCCAGACAAAATGCGGCTGTGACGCTGGAAAATCCTGATCTCTTGTATAAGCTCAGCTTATGCGAAGCTTGCGCCACCTGCTGCCGTCGGCCGGCAGCCTGATCGTTTTCGAGGCCGCCGGGCGGCTGTCGAGCTTTACCGCCGCCGGGCGCGAGCTCGGCATGACGCAGGCTGCCGTCTCCTATGCGATCCGTGGGCTCGAAGAGCAGCTCGGCGCCAAACTCTTCCAGCGCCGCCACCGGCAAGTCAGCCTGACCGAGGCTGGCGACCGCTTCCATGCCGACGTCTCGCTCGGCCTGTCGCACATTCGCAAGTCGGCGGAGGATCTGCGCCAGATCGCCGTCGGCGCGCATGTGACGCTCGCGGCCTCGACCGCCTTCGCCTCGTTCTGGATGATGCCGCGCCTGCAGCAGTTTCGCGACGAATTGCCGGGCATCGACCTGCGCATCCAGACCGCCGACCGCGATCTCGACATCATCGCCGAGGACATCCCGCTCGGCGTCCGCGGCGGCGAGCCCAAGGAATGGCCGGATTATCATTCGCTGCCGCTGGCCGATGAGGTGATATTCCCCGTTGCCGGCGTTAGTTATGTGGCACGGTTCGGGCTGCCGGAGCGTGTCGCGGACCTTCAATCGCACCGCCTTATTCATCTTGAAGAGCCGTTTCGCGAGGCTGCGAGCTGGGACGAATGGTTCGCCTCGGCCGGTGTCGACATCGCCGATGCCGGGCGCGGCTTGCGCATCAACGACTATGCGCTGGTGATCCAGGCAGTCATGGAAGGGCAAGGCATCGCGCTCGGCTGGGGTCACCTCGCCGAGCGGCTGCTGGCATCAGGGCTGCTGGTGCGCGTCACCGGCCACACGATGACGACCGGCAAGGGCTTTCATGTCATCTGGTCGAAGAACCGCGAGCTCAGCGACAATGCCCGCAAGGTGCGGGACTGGCTGGCGGCGCAGGCGTGAGGCCGATAAATGCCCGGTCAAACCGTCACGACGATCTTGCCGAATTGCTCGTTCGATTCGAGATAGCGGTGCGCCTCGACGATCTGGTCGAACGGAAAGGTTCTGGCGATTGCCGGCTTCAGCGAACCCGAGCTCAGTCCGGCAAGGATGAACGCCTTGGCGGCCTGCAGCCGGACCGGATCGCGCACGATCTCATGGACGAGATAACCGCGCAGCGTCAGTGTCTTTGCCAGCACTGCAGGTAGCGGAAAGGGTGTCGGGTCGAGGCTCAAGCCGCCATATTCGATGAGAATGCCACCCGGTGCCATCGCTGCCGTCAGAGGCTTGAAAATCGGGCCGCCGACGGCATCGAACACCACGCGCACGCCGTCCGGGCCGGCGATTCGCTTCAGCCTAGCTTCCAGGTCCTCCTCTGCCGAGGCGATGACGTGGGCCGCGCCGAACTCAAGCAAAGCCCGCTTCTTGGCGGATGTCCGTGTGACCGCGATCGGGGTCGCGCCAATCATGTTGGCGATCTGGATCGCCGCAAGTCCGACGCTGCTCGAGGCCGCGGTAATGACAACAAAGTCCTCGCTTTGGAGGTTGGCAATGTCGATCAGCGCACCGTAGGCGGTGAGATATTGCATCCACGCGGCGGCGGCCTCTTCCCAACTCAGCGATGGCGGGTGCTTGACGACGAGCTCGGCGGGATATCTGGCAATCTCACCATAGGCAGGCCAGCGGACCATCGACAATGGCGGCACGATGCTGACGGCATCGCCAGGCGCAAACCCGTCCACGCCTTCGCCGACCATCTCGACGATACCCGCCGCCTCGAGCCCAAGACCGGAAGGCAACGGCGCGGTCTGGATGTAGGTCCCCGAACGCAGCAGCGCCTCGGCGCGGTTTATGCCCAACGCCTTGACGCGGATCTGAATCTCACCGCTCGCGGGCGCAGGCGTGTCAACATTCTCGATGCGCAGGACCTCGGGACCACCGAGCTCATGAAAGCGAACGACACGTGCCATCGGTCACAACTCCAAAATATTTGAACTGAATCAGCTATGCCAGCGCTCATCAGACGGATAAATAGCCGCTTGAGTAGATCAGCAGAAACTGTGGGTTTTGAATATGGATCGCCTTACGAGCATGGCCGTGTTCGTCAAAGCCGTCGACCTTGGCTCGTTCGCGGCCGCGGCGACGGCTCTCGATCTGTCCGGGCCGATGGTCGGCAAGCATGTCCGGTTTCTCGAGGAGCGCCTGAGCGTGCGCCTCATCAACCGGACCACGCGCCGCCAAAGCCTGACCGATTTCGGGCGCGCCTATTATGAACGCTGCCGGCTGGTGCTTGCCGAAGCGGAGGCCGCGGATGCACTCGCCGCCGACCAGCTTGCCGAACCGCGCGGAAAGCTGCGTGTCCTCATGCCGGTGCATTTCGGCCGGCGCTGCGTTGCCCCGATCCTGTTCGGGCTTGCGCAGCAATATCCGGCGCTGGAACTTAACCTATCGTTCAGCGATGCCATCGCCGATCTGGCAGAGGATGGCTGCGACCTTGCCATCCGAACGGGCGATCTGGAGGACCAGACCGGGGTGATGGCGCGTCGCATCGCGCGCCAGCACATGGTCGTCTGCGCGTCCCCGCCCTATCTCGACCGGCACGGCGAGCCACATGAAATAGATGACCTCGGCAGCCATCACGCGATCATCTACCGCCGTTCCGGGCGTGCCGTTCAGCCGTGGCTGTTTCCGCGCAATGGCCACCCCGCGATTGAGGTCAGGCCAGTCAGCAGATTGCGGCTCGACGACCTCGATGCCATCGCCGATGCCGCGGCCGCCGGCATGGGGCTCGCGTGGCTGCCATACTGGATGGTTCGCCAGCGCATCCAGGCGGGCGCACTTGTCCCGCTGTTGCCGGAACAATCCCGGTTTCTCTATGACGTTCATGCCCTGTGGTTGCAGACGCGTCATCTGCCGATGAAAGTCCGCCTTGCCGTCGATGCACTGTCGGCAGCGCTGCCCAAGCTCATGAGTTGAAGTGCACGGCCGCGGTCGGCTGCGTGGATTTCCTCAATTCCGCCCTCCCGCATCGATCACGAATCCGCCTATAGTGCCCCATGCCCATCCGCCAGCTTTCCGAAACGATGATCAACCAGATCGCCGCCGGCGAAGTCATCGAGCGTCCGGCAAGCGTGGTCAAGGAGCTGGTCGAAAACGCACTCGATGCCGGCGCTGCCAGAGTCGAGATCGTCACCGCCGGCGGCGGGCTGAACCTGATCCGCGTCAGCGACGACGGCTCGGGCATTCCGGAAAAGGAACTGGCGCTGGCGATTGCGCGCCATTGCACCTCCAAGCTCGCCGACGACATTCACGACATCCGCTCGCTCGGCTTTCGCGGCGAGGCCTTGCCGTCGATCGGCTCGGTGGCGCGGCTGTCGATCCGCTCGCGCACCGCGTCCAGTGAAAACGCCGCCGAGATCGGCATCGACGGCGGCCGCGTCTCCGCGGTCAGGCCGGCGGCGGCCAATCGCGGCACCACGGTCGAGGTGCGCGACCTGTTCTTCGCCACGCCCGCAAGGCTCAAGTTCATGAAGGGCGAGCGCGCCGAAAGCTCGGCCATCGGCGACGTGGTCAAGCGCATCGCCATCGCCTTTCCCGCCGTGCGCTTCACCCTGGCCGGGCCGGACCGCTCGACGCTGGAACTACCGGCGACCGACGACAGCCCGGAAGGCCGGCTGCGCCGGGTGGCGCAGGTGATGGGCGCCGACTTTTCCGACAATGCGATCGCCATCGACGCGATGCGGGACGGCGTGCATCTCGCCGGCCATGTCTCGGTCCCCTCCTTCACCCGCGCCAACGCGCTGCAGCAATACGCCTATGTCAACGGCCGCCCGGTGCGCGACAAACTGATCGCCGGCGCCATTCGCGGCGCCTTCGCCGACGTGCTGCCGCGCGACCGCCATGCCGTCACCGTGCTGTTCCTGACGCTCGATCCGGCGATCGTCGACGTCAACGTCCATCCGGCCAAGGCAGACGTGCGCTTCCGCGACCCGGGGCTGGTGCGCGGGCTGATCGTCGGCGCTATCCGCGAAGCGCTGGCCAATGCCGGCATCCGCGCCGCCACCACCGGGGCCGCCGGCATGATGGCGGCGTTCCGGCCAGGCGCCGCATCCTATGCGCATGGCGGCCCGGCCAACGGTCACCGCAGCTACGAGGCCGCCTATCGGGCATCCGGCTTTTCCGGGTTCGATCCTGCCCGTTCGCCGCAGCGGCCGCTCGATATGGGCGACGGGTTCGGCGAGGACGAGCAGGCGGCCTTCGACGCGGGGCCGCTGCACAGCGCCGATGCGCGCGCCGGGCAAAACGAAGCGGCGGAAACGCTGCTCGGCACGGCGCTGGGCGCGGCGCGCGCGCAAGTGCACGAGAATTATATCGTCGCCCAGACCAGGGATTCGCTTGTCATCGTCGACCAGCATGCGGCGCATGAGCGGCTGGTCTACGAGGCCTTGAAGAACGCCCTCCACTCACGCGCGGTGCCGTCGCAGATGCTGCTGTTGCCCGAGATTGTCGACCTGTCGGAAGAGGATGCCGAGCGGCTTGCCATACACTCCGAGACGCTGGCCCGCTTCGGCCTCGGCATCGAGCGCTTCGGCCCCGGTGCCGTCGCGGTGCGCGAGACGCCGTCGATGCTCGGCGAGACCAACGTCCAGCAGCTGGTGCGCGATCTCGCCGACGAGATCGCCGACAACGACACGGTCGACACGCTGAAGGAGCGGCTGGACAAAATAGCCGCGACCATGGCCTGCCACGGCTCGGTGCGTTCTGGGCGGCTGCTCAAACCGGAAGAGATGAACGCGCTGCTGCGCCAGATGGAGGCGACGCCCGGCTCCGGCACCTGCAACCACGGCCGCCCGACCTACATCGAACTCAAGCTGGCGGATATCGAGCGGCTGTTTGGGCGGCGATAAGAAACTCGCAGGACGCAGCCCCCACCCGGACCTTCGGTCCGACCTCCCCACAAGGGGGAGGTAGGGAGCCTACCCGCCGACGCCTCGCGAGGAGCTTACCCTCCCCCTTGGGGGAGGGTCGCTGCGAAGCAGCGGGGTGGGGGTACGAAGAGAGCCGCTGTACAGCGGCTCTCTTCGAGTCAAGCACAGCCCCAAACCCTTTGCTCATCTCTTCCAATTCACCACGATGACGCCGCCCAGCGCCAGCGCCCCGCCGATGATGCCGAGCACCGTCGGCACCTCGCCCAGCCAGAAGAAGCCGATCAGCGTCGCCACCGGCGACACCAAATAGAGGAAATTGGAAGCGCGCGCCGCCGGCAGCCGGGAAAGTGCTGTTGCCCAGGCGGCATAGGCGATGAGGCTGGGCACGATGCCAAGAAAGATGACGGCGCCGAGCCCGGCGGTGTCGGCGACCGCCGCTTGCGCCAGACCGCTCGGCAGGAATGGCGACAGGCAGAGCGCGCCAAGCACCATGTTCGAGGCCGAGATGGTCAGCGGGTGGTGGCGACCAAACAGCGGCTTCTGGACGATGGTGTTGACGGCCGAGCACAGCGCCGAGCCGAGGACAAGCAGCGCACCATTGTTGAAATGCAGCCCTTGCCCCTCGCCCATGGCGATGATCCCGATACCGGCGAAGGACAGGAATGTGCCGGCCCAGGCCAGGCCCGAGAAGCGTTCGCCGAGCAGCGCCATCGCCATGATGGCGGTGAAGATCGGGCTGACATTGATGATGAAGCCGGCCGCACCGGCCGAAACGGTCAGCTCGCCGAAATTGAGCATCACCGTGTAGAGTGCGACGAAGACGGCACCACCGAAGACAAAGCGCCAGAGTTCATCGAGTTTGGGCAGTGCCGGCCGCTTGACCGCGAGGAAGATCGCCGCCGGAACCGCGGCGATGGCAAAGCGCAGCGCGCCGAGTTCCAGCGGCCCGAAAGCGGCAAGGCCGGCGCGGATCCCCGGAAAGGCGGAGGCCCAGCCGACCACCGTCAGCGCCACCGCGATGGCAGCCGTGGCATCCATGCGCTGTGTCGTATTCAACGTGCCGGTGTAAGCGCTCATCTGGGTGTCCTCGCGATCCAATGCCATGAAGTAGAGAAACGCTATTGCGGGTCGGTTGACAAACGAACAAATCGAGGATCACCTGTGACTATGGATCACAGCTTAGACCCGATGCTGCCGCTCGAAACGCTGCGCGCCTTCGACGCCGCGGCTCGGACCGGCAGCTTTTCGGCGGCGGCCGAGAAGCTCAACATCACCCACGGCGCCGTCAGCCGGCAGATCGCCAAGCTCGAGGGCTGGCTTGGGCTGAAAGTCTTCGATCGCGGCGCGCGCGGCGTCTCTCTGACAGTCGAAGGCAATCGCCTGCATCTGCGCACCACCGAAGCCTTTGCCCTGATCGCCAGCAATTCGGACCGTTGGGTCGAGCCGCGCGGCACGGCGGTGGTGCGACTGACCTCGATCCCTTCGGTCAGCGGGCTGTGGCTGATGCCGCGCATGGCGGCGCTGGAGAACCACCCGTCCAAGCTGCGTATAGTGCTCGACGTCGACATCCGCCAGGGCGATCTTGCCGACGAGGGCATCGACCTGTCGATCCGCTGCGGGCGCGGCCGCATTCCGGGCCGGATCTCGGTGCAGCTTTTCGAAGAATATGTGTTCCCTGTCGCCTCGCCGGAATTGGCCAGAGAGATCGGTCGCGGAGATCCCGCCCGACTGCTCGAATTTCCGGTGATCAATGATTCCGACGCTTCGGCCTGGCGGGCCTGGTTTGCGGCGCAGGAGATGGACTATCGGCCGCGGCCGCACGACCGCCGTTTCGAGGACTACAACCTCGTGCTCGACGCCGCCGCGCACGGGCTCGGTATTGCGCTGGCACGTCCGCCGTTGACGGTGGACCAATTGAAATCGGGCCGCATCGTCGCCGTAGACGAACGCAATGCGCTGAGCCCGATATCCTACTGGCTCGACCGGCCGCTGGGGCGCCCGCGCGCCGCCGCCGCCGAACTCGCCCGGCGCATCGCGGTCCAGGCAGGACTAGCAGCGGAGAAGATCGAAGAGTTCCTTGAGGTAGAGAGCTAGGAGCGGCGGACAAGCGCTGATCTCCCCCCTTGTGGGGGAGATGCCCGGCAGGGCAGAGAGGGGCGCGAAGGATCGCTAGCCTCGCTAACTTTAAGACCAGCCGAGAACAAGCTGAGGACGCAATCGCAATCGATTGAGAGGTCCGCGGGACAGCGCCCCCCTCTGTCCTGCCGGACATCTCCCCCACTAGGGGGGAGATTGGCCGTCATCAACGTCAAGCTTGACCTCGCCGCAATTTGTGGCGATGACATCGTCATGAATTTCGGCACCACCCCATGATGAACCGTTTCGAAGGTCCCGGCGGCAAGGAAGCCCGCATCCGCTATCTCGACGGCGACTTCCAGGTGACCAGCCCCGGCGCCTTCGTGCGCTGCGCGGTGACCGGCGAGAGCATCCCGCTCGACGAGCTCAAATATTGGAGTGTCGCCAGGCAGGAACCCTATGTGAACGCCGCTGCCTCGCTGCGCCGCGAGATCGAAGCGCATCCGGAACTGCGCCGCCGACGCTAGTCCAGCGCAAATGGAAGCCGCCCCGTTGCGATCCTGCGCCCTCTGCCGCGGTGTCAGGCCGGCAACACCGAAACCTTAGAGGCTATCTCGAAATAAAAAACCCGCCTCAGGCTCGAGGCGGGCCACCGGCGAATCATCACCATACCGAAATTACTAGCATAGCTGCCGGCACAAAGCAAGAACAAAATACGTTCGACCGGCGGAAAGCTGCAAATTCCAGTCCCGCATTGCCTCGGTGCTCAAGCTTCTGGTCAGCCTTTAAGCCGGCGCTGCCGCCAGGCATCCAGCGTCTCGTCCATGATGCGTTGCGGCACATGGTCGAGCTCGAAGACGGTGTCGATCTCCAGCACATCGAGCCCGTCGAGGAATTCCGGCGGTGCTGCGCCGTGACGCAGGCGGGCAGCGTCCTTGGCGGTGGTAATGAGGCCAAGCCCGGCTTTACGTGCCGTCGCCGCCAATTCGGCAAGCTCGTCCTCGCCATAGAAATGATGGTCAGGAAACGATTTGGTCAGCGCAAGCTCGCCGCCGGCCTCGCGGACAGTGTCGAAAAACTTATCGGGATGGCCAATGCCGGCGAACGCCAGGAAACGCCTGCCGGCCAGCGTCACCTTGCTGCTCGGGGCAGTGTGCGCCTCGAAGATCGGCCTGCCGGCGCGCGCTGCCTGGCGCACGACCGTGTCGGCCGCGGTGCCCTCGCCCATCTTCAGCAAGGCGCTGGTGAAGACCAGTTGGTCGACGATCTTTGCCCGCAGGGGCCCGCCGGGGATGACGCGGCCATTGCCGATGCCATGGCGCGCATCGACAACGACCAGCGCATAGTCGATGTGGATGCGCGCGCTCTGAAAACCGTCATCCATGATCAAGAAATCGCAGCCGAGCTTCTCCAGCAGAAGCCTGGCGCCCGCGGCCCGGTTCGGCGTCACCGCGACCGGCGCGTGTTCGGCCAGAAGCAGCGGCTCGTCGCCGACATGCTTGGCGGCGTCGTGGTGCGGATCGACGATATGCGGCTGCGCGAAGGAGCCGCCATGGCCGCGCGACAGGAAACCCGGATTGAGCTGCATGCGTCTGGCCTGCTCGGCCAGCGCGATCGCCACCGGCGTCTTGCCGGTGCCGCCGACGGTGAAGTTGCCGACGCAGAGCACCGGCGCCTCGACTTTTTCGCGCGGCGCGTGCCGCATGCGGCGACCGGCGACGAGCGCATAGACGGCGGAGAGCGGCGACAGCGCCGTGACCCGCCAGTCCGGCTCTTCCCACCAGAAGGGCGGCGCTTCCGAGGTCACGTCAGCGCCCGTTCGCGCCCTTCAGGCGCGACTTGACGACCAGCGGCTGGATATAGGGCTCGAGCGACCTGAGCGTATGCGCCAGCGCACCGCGCATCTCGTCGACCGTCGCCGCACCCGCCGCCATCATCTCATGGCGGGCCGCCTCGTTGGTCAAGAGGAAATTAACGGCGCCGGCCAGCATATCGCGGTCGCGCACCAGCTTGGCGCCGCCGCTATCGAGCAGGCGCTGATAGGCCTCGCGAAAATTCTGGACGTTGCGGCCGGCAAGCACCGCTGTCTCCAGCATGGCTGGTTCCAGCGGGTTCTGGCCGCCCTCGGAAGTCAGCGAACGGCCGACAAAGGCGATTTCCGTCAGCCTCAGATAAAGCCCCATCTCGCCGATCGTGTCGCCGAGCAGAATATCGGTGTCGGCGGTGATCCTGTCGCCCTTGCTGCGCTGCGCCAGCTTCAGGCCCATGCCGGAAATCTGGGCGGCCAGCTGCCCGGCGCGATCGGGATGGCGCGGCACGATGATCGTCAAAAGCCCGTGGTGGCGCTTGTGCAGCATGGCGTGAACTTCGGCGGCGACCGCCTCTTCGCCGTCATGGGTCGAGGTCGCCGCCCAGGTCGGGCGACCGCCGATCTGGCGTTTCAGCGCCGCCAACGCCCGCTCGTCGGCCGGCGGCGGCGCGGTGTCGACCTTGAGATTGCCGGATACGGTGACCGGCCGGGCGCCGAGCGACAGGAAGCGCTCGCCATCGAGATCCGACTGGGCGACGACATGGGCAAGATTTTCGAACAATGCTTCGGCAATGTTGGCGCGCTTCTTCCAGGACTTGAAGGAGCGGTCGGACAGCCTGCCGTTGACCAGAACCTGCGGCACGCGGCGGGCGCCGAGTTCCAGGATGGTCATCGGCCAGATCTCCGATTCGGCGATGATCGCCAGGTCCGGCTGCCAATGGTCGAGGAAGCGGCTGACCGCCGGCTTGAGGTCGAGCGGCACATATTGGTGGATGATGCGGTCGCCCAGCCGTTTTTCGGCGACCTGCGCCGAGGTTACCGTGCCCGTCGTCAGCACGATGTTGACGCCGTAATCGAGAATGCTCTCGACCAGCGGCACGACGGCGATGGTCTCGCCGACGCTGGCTGCATGGATCCAGATCACCGGGCCTTCGGGACGCTCGCGTCCGGCGACGCCGTAGCGTTCACGCCGGCGAATGCGGTCCTCCTTGCCTCTGGAAGTGCGCCAGGCGACGTAAGGTCCGACCAGCGGGTAAGCGGCGGCCCCGGCGAAGCGGTAGGCCGTCAGGAAGGCGCGGGCCCAGCGCATACTCATTTCGAACCGTCCACAAGGCGATAGGCCTCGGCGGTCGCGGCATTGAGCGAGGCCGTGACCTCCTGGCGCTTGCGTTCCATTTCCGCGGCGTCGGCGTTGGCCGGCACGAAGACAGGCGTGCCGACGACAATCGAGGAGCGGCCGAAGGGCAAGTTGATCGTCGTCTTGTCCCAGCTGCCCTCGATCACCTTGCGGCGGCTGGTGGCTATCGCGGCAGGCAGGATCGGCCGGCCGGACAGCCGCGCCAGAAGGACGACGCCGAGCCCCGCATCGCGCGGCGTGCCGTGGGGAATATCAGCAATCATGGCGACATTCTTGCCGGTGGCGAGCGACTTTTTGAGGGCGATGAGCGCCTTGGCCCCGCCCTTGTCGAGATGCCTTGCGCTTTCGCGCCCGCCAGAGCCGCGCACCGCCTCGATGCCGAATTTCTCGACCATCAGCGCGTTGAGCTCGGCATCGGCGCTGCGCGATACCATGGCAACCAGCGGCCGTCCCTTGGGATAGTAGGCCGGGGTCAGCAGGTGCTGGCCGTGCCAGAGCGCGATGATGCCAGGCTCGAGCTGCGCATAGGCGCCGCCGGAAAACTTGGCCGATCCGTCGACCATGCGGTTGGTCAAGCGGACAAGGCGGACGAAATACGCAAACAGCGCGGCAAGCGCATTCTTGACGAATCGCGACTGCGCCAGCGGTTCGCGGATCTTGCGCCAGAACGTCTTCGGCTTGCGACGTCTGACCGCCGACCGCGGGGCTGATCGCTTGACCGCTTCATGGTTCATCGACGTCAACCGACAGCCTTGTTTTCGGGGTCGAGCAGGCGGTGCAGGTGAACGACGAAATAGCGCATATGGGCATTGTCGACGCTAGCTTGCGCCTTGGCCTTCCAGACGGCGTGCGCCGATTGATAATCCGGATAGATGCCGACAATATCGAGCGCGTCGAGATCGCGGAATTCGGTGCCGCCCAGCTTCTTGAGTTCGCCGCCGAACACCAGGTGCAAAAGCTGTTTCTTTCCGTCTTCAGCGGCCATGTCGATCCTTCACATATCGTGAGTTTGGGACAGGTCTAGACCAAAGCCGCCGACTTTGGAACTATTGATAGTGGTCAATTGTCCAGCCCGGCGATGACGCCGGCGAGCACGGCGAGGAGTTCGCCGCTGCCGGCGGCGAGCGGTCCGTGACGGATCACTTCGCCGGCATAGAGCGGCGCGCGGCCATGCCGATCGAGCAAGGCGCCGCCTGCCTCGCGCAGGATGAGATCAGCCGCGGCGATGTCCCAGTCATGCGCGTTGGCCTTGACGAAGGTCGCATCGAGCTGGCCGCCGGCGATCATCGCCAGCCGGTAGGCGAGCGAAGGAATATAGAGCACGCGCTTCAGCCGTTTGTGCCATTTCGCCGGCATCAGGTCGATCATCGCCTTCGGTCCGGCGATTTCGGCCGTTTCCGACGGCGGACGCACGCTGATGCGCCTGCCGTTCAGGAATGCGCCCTCGCCCGGCAGCGCCCAATAGATTTCGCCCTTCGCCGGGCAGTCGAGTACGCCGGCAAGCGTTCGGCCGTTCTCGACCACAGCGACGCTGACGCACCATGTGGGCAGCCCTTCGAGGAAGCCGCGTGTGCCGTCGATCGGATCGACGACAAAGGTGCGGCGCGCGACGAGCCTTACCGGGTCGTCGACGGTTTCCTCCGACAGCCAGCCATAATCCGGCCGGGCCGCCAGCAAGGTCTCGCGCAGATATTTGTCGGCGGCGTGATCGGCTTCGCTGACCGGCGAGGTGCCGCCCTTCATCCACACCTGCGGATTGTTGTTGAAGTACTGCATGGCGATGAGCCCCGCCTCGCGGGCGGCATCGCGCAACAGCTGCAGGTCTTCAGTAGCGCCGGCCGAGACGGCCGGGTCAAGCTCCGGCAAGGGTCATTCCTTCGATCAAAAGCGTGGGCGCGGCAGTGCCGAAATTGCGGTCGAGATCGCTCGCCGGAACCATGTTGAGGAACATCGTCTTCAGATTGGAGGCGATGGTCACCTCGGCGACGGGATAGGCCAGCTCGCCATTTTCGATCCAGAAGCCGGAAGCGCCGCGGCTATATTCGCCCGTCACCATGTCGACGCCCTGGCCGAACACTTCGGTGACGTAGAAGCCGGACTTGAGCGACTTGATCAGCTCTTCCGGCGTGTTTTCCCCGGGCTCGATGGCGAGATTGGTCGACGACGGCGAGACCGACGAGCCGCTGCGCGAGCCGCGCCCATTGGTGACGAGGCCGAGTTCCCGAGCCGCCGAAGTCGATAGGAACCAGTGGTTGAGCACGCCCTTGTCGACCATGAACAGTTTTTCGCCCTCGACGCCTTCGCCGTCGAACGGGCGCGAGGCCTGTCCACGGCGCCGGAGCGGCTCGTCGGTGACGGTGATTGCGGCCGAAGCCACCTTCTTGCCCATCATCTCGCGGAGAAAGCTGGTCTTGCGCGCCACCGCGGCGCCATTGATGGCACCGGCAAGGTGGCCGGCAATGCCGCGCGCCACACGCGGATCGAACACCACGTCGACAGGCCCGGTCGCCGCCTTGCGCGCGCCAATGCGGCGTACAGCGCGCTCACCGGCCTTGCGGCCGATGTCTTCCGGCGCGTCGAGATCGGAAAAATGCTGGCGCGAGGAGAATTCGTAGTCGCGCTCCATGCCGGTGCCCTCGCCGGCGATCACGCTGGTCGAGCGTGAAAAACGCGAGGCGACGTAATGGCCGACGAAGCCGTGCGAGGTGGCGAGCACCAGGCCGCCAAGCCCGGCACTGGCGCCACTGCCGGCCGAATTGGTGACGCCCTTGACGGCAAGCGCCGCCGCTTCGGCGGCAAGCGCTGCTTCCTTCAACTGGTCCGCCGACACCTCGGTGGCGTCGAACAGATCGAGGTCGCGCGGTTTCTTGACCAGCAAGGCCGGGTCGGCGAGGCCCTGATAGGGATCCTCGGGGGACACCTTGGCCATGGCGACCGCGCGCTCGGCCAGCATATTGGGGTCGGATGCCGCCGTTGCCGAAACGCTCGCTACCCGCTTGCCGACGAAGACGCGCAGCGAGACGTCCTCGCTCTCGGACGCCTCTGTGCCTTCGACCTTGCCAAGCCGCACCGACACGCCGGTCGAGCGGCCGCGCACCGCAACGGCATCGGCGGCATCGGCGCCGGCCCGTTTGGCAGCCTCGACCAGGGCCGCGACGCGATCGGTCAGTTTCGCTGCGTCGAGCGTATCGGTCATGCGCATGATCCTGTTATTTCCGGCCGGCTGAAGGGCAGCCGCTGCTGCACCATCTATTGTCCCGATGCCGCTTCTGCAATGGCGAAGCGGGCAAACCGGGTGCATCAAGCGCCCAAACAGGACCGCAGGCCGCAGGCGGATGAACGGCGAGCGAGATCGACAATCCCTCAGGAAGCGGCCACCGGCGTCCAGATCACGTCGTCGATCCTAAGCGCGCCGGTGGCGAGCATCACCAGCCGGTCGAAGCCGAGCGCGGCGCCGCTCGCCTGCGGCATGATGGCGAGCGCGGCGAGGAAATCCTCGTCGATCGGGTAGCGTTCGCCATAGACGCGCTGCTTCTCATCCATTTCGGCGGCAAAGCGCCGGCGCTGCTCGGCCGGATCGGTCAATTCGCCAAAGGCGTTGGCGAGCTCGACGCCGCAGCAATAGAGCTCGAAGCGCTCGGCGGTGCGCGGATCGTCGGCGCTCGGCCGGGCCAATGCCGCCTCCGAGATCGGATATCCGAAAAGAATGGTGTTGCGCCCCTGCCCCAGCGCCGGCTCGATTTTTTCGACCATCACCCGGCTGAACAGGTCGGCCCAATTGTCATCGGGCGCGGTCCGCAATCCGGCCTGGACCAGGGCGGCATGCAACCCCGCGCGGTCGGTGCTGCCATCGGCTGCAACCGTCGCCAGCAGATCGATGCCGGCATGGCGCATGAAAGCTTCGGCGACGCTCAACCGTTCCGGCTCGGCGAACGGATCGGCTTCACGGCCGCGGAAGCTAAAACGCTTCGCTCCGGCCCGTTCGGCCGCCAGCGCTACGAGCTCGGCGCAGTCGCGCATCAGGCTCTCATAGGTCTCGCCGACGCGGTACCATTCGAGCATGGTGAACTCAGGATGGTGCAAGGGGCCGCGCTCGCGGTTGCGCCAGACAGCCCCGAGGCTGAAGATGCGCTCCTCGCCGGCGGCAAGCAGCTTCTTGCAGGCGAATTCCGGCGACGTGTGGAGGTAGAGCGGCTGGCGCTGCCCGTCCGGCCCGATCGCCTCGGTGGCAAAGGCCGACAGGTGCGCTTCATTGCCGGGCGAGACCTGCAGGGCCGATGTCTCCACCTCGACGAAGTCGCGGCGGGCGAACCAGTCGCGCATCCCGGCGGCAATGGCATTGCGCAGGATCAGCCGCGGCCGGCGGTCGGCGTGGACATGCGGCGTCCACCACGGCGAGGCGGCGGTCATCGGCTTCAGGGGAATTGCACAGAGGGCTGGCGATTGCGGCCAAGATGCGCTAGGCCGCACGCAACGGCCTCTCCAGCCGATTTGCGCCAACAAATTTTATCAGGATGGAAACCCGTGAAGGTCATCGCCAGCTCCTTACGCAAAGGCAACGTCGTCGAAAAGGACGGCAAGCTTTATGTGATCCTCTTTGCCGAAAACATTCATCCTGGCAAGGGTACGCCGGTCACCCAGCTCGACATGCGGCGTATCTCCGACGGGGTAAAGGTTTCCGAGCGTTACCGCACCACCGAGCAGGTCGAGCGCGCCTATGTCGAGGAGCGCGAGCACACGTTCCTCTACCGTGACGGCGAAGGCTTTCACTTCATGAATCCGGAGAGCTACGACCAGGTCGCGGTGCCGGAAAGCGTGATCGGCGACATGGCGCCCTATCTGGTGGAAGGCATGCCGGTGCAGATCTCGCAATACAACAACATCGCCATCTCGCTGGTACTGCCGCAGCGCGCCACTTTCGAGGTGGTCGAGACCGAGCCGGTGACCAAGGGCCAGACGGCGTCCTCGTCCTACAAGCCGGCAACGCTGTCCAACGGCGTGCGTACCCTGGTGCCGCCACACATCAGCGCCGGCACCCGCGTGGTGGTGATGACGGCCGATGGCGCCTATGTCGAGCGCGCGAAGGATTGAGGCGCGAAGTCTGACGCGCCTCGCCGAAAGCGTCGCGGCGGCCGGTCATCGTCTACCGCTTTGTGCCAAGGGCTTTCGGGCATTGGGACGCTGCACGCAGACCAAAGCGTCAACGCCCCTGCCAGTTCTTTCCTATTGCACGACGCCAGCGGGCAATCTCTGAGCCTCGAGCAACGCCGACCGTCCTTTTCGCCAGGTGCCAGGTGGAATGCCGACGAACTTTTTGAAGGCGCGATTGAAGGCGGCTTCCGACTCGTAGCCGACCTCGGCACCCGCTTGCGCGATGCTCATTTCGGGCCGTTCGAGCAAGCGTCCTGCCAGTTGCAGACGCCAGCGAGCAAGATAGTGCATGGGCGAGACCTCGACATAGTGGGTAAAGCGGCTCGCAAACGCCGTGCGCGAGAGCCCTACTTCGCGGGCGAGCCGGTCCAATGTCCATTCCTCCCTGGGGCGAGCGTGGATGAGCCGGAGCGCCTCGCCGACATGTGGATCCCGTAGGCCTGACAGCCAGCCGCGCGAATCGTCGGGGAGGGTCTCGAGATGGCGGCGGATGATCTCGACAAACATCAGCTCGCTCAGCTTGGCGAGTATCGTTTCACAGCCCGCCCGCCCACTGCCACCTTCGGCCAGCGCCAGCCGAAAAAGGTCGATAACCCAACTGCTTCCATCGGCGGGCTTGCGGGCACACAGGATGGCCGGCAATGCGGCCAGGAGAGGATTGAAGGGACGTGCATCGCAGCCAAGATACCCGCAAATGAACCGGGTCCGCTCGTCTCCTCCGCCACCATGGATCACCGCGAACGGCAGGCTCTCGTCTATCGGCCGATAATACATCGCCATATTGGGTTCGCCCCGCGCCCCCGGCGAGGAGCTCAACACGTTCGGAACACCACCGGGGAAGACAACGACATCACCGGCGTTCACGAGCACCGGCGGCACCGAATCGTCTCCCAGCGCGGCCCAGCACGAGCCCGACATCACGGCATGAAAAGAAATGATGTGCTCTGCCTCCGGCATGACGGCGGCGGCAATGTCGGCCGTGCCCGGCGACTCGCCAACCCAGGGAGAGCTGGCGTCGACGTCGAAATAGATCGCACCGGTGAGGCGAACGGCTCGGAGCACATCGGAAAGGACATCCATGCACTGCACCTCCGGAAACGATCGGCTACTCCCTTTGACAACGAGTTTTTCGGTCAGGCATCGAACTATCCGGCAATATGGCCGCCCGGGCAACCATCCATCTGGTCTAATCCTACTCTGAACGATCGGGCAACAGAAATGGACGATGTGACATTTGCGGGAACAGCGGACGAGACTAGCGTTTCATCGACCGGCCGACAGGTCCAATAATAGGGAGGAATGTCATGAACGATGAAGACATCACCAAATTCGCAGCAAGCCTGCGAGGCGAAGTCATCCACGCCGGCGACGCCCGCTATGACGAGGCCCGCAAGCTCTACAACGGCATGATCGACAAGCGGCCGCTGATCATCGCCCGCTGTGTCGACGTCGCCGACGTAATCACAGCGGTGAATTTCGGCCGCGACAACAATTTGCTGGTTGCGGTACGTGGCGGCGGCCATAACGGACCAGGATTGGGGAGCTGCGACGACGGTCTGGTGATCGACCTGTCGGCGATGAACGGCGTGCGCGTCGATCCGGATGCCCGCACGGCGCGGGTAGGCCCGGGCTGTACTCAGGGCGACCTCGACCATGCCACCCATGCCTTTGGCCTGGCCGTACCGGCGGGCATCATCTCGACCACCGGGGTCGCCGGACTGACGCTGAGCGGCGGCCATGGCTATCTGACGCGCAAATATGGCCTGACCATCGATAATCTGATCGAGGCCGATGTCGTGCTTGCCGATGGAAGCTTCGTCACCGCCAGCAAGGAGCGGAACCCCAACCTGTTCTGGGCGCTTCGCGGCGGCGGCGGCAATTTCGGCATCGTCACCAGCTTTGTGTTCAAGCTCCACCAGGTCAGCATGGTCTTTGCGGGGCCGATCGCATGGGATCAGCGCCACGCCCGCACCATCATGCAGCATTATCGCGAGTTCCTGCCGAACGCGCCCGAAGAACTCGGGATCTTTCTCGGGCTCAAGACCGTCCTCTCGAGCGCACCCTTCCCGGAAGAGTTTTGGGGAAAGCGGATGTGTCTGCTGATGTGCTGCTACAACGGCCCGGAGGAAAAGGGCAGAGAGGCGCTGGCCCCGCTGCTCGATGCGCTGCCCGCGCCCTGGTTCAACTGGATGGGAACGATGCCCTATCCCGCGGTGCAGAGCATGTTCGATGGGCTCTACCCGAAGGGAATGCAGTGGTACTGGCGGGGCGATTTCGTCAAGACGCTGTCCGACGAGGCGATCGACGCCCATCTCGCGCAGGCGGCGAAGACGCCGAGCGAGCTATCGCTCATGCACCTCTACCCGATCGATGGTGCGGTCCATCGCGTCGGCAAAGACGAGACACCCTGGAATTACCGTGATGCGACCTGGTCGATGGTCATCGCCGGGATCGATCCGGACCCACAGAAAGCGGGGCCGGTGACGCGCTGGACCAAGGCCTACTGGGAGGCCGTGCATCCGTTCGATCTGGGCGGCGCCTACCTGAACTTCATGATGGATGACGAGGGCGATGCAAGGCTCAAGGCGGCTTATGGCGACAACTATGAGCGCCTGGCTACGCTGAAGAAGAAATACGACCCAAACAACCTCTTCCGGGTGAACCAGAACATTCGACCGGCTGCTTGACGGCGGTGGCGGCCGGCCAGATCAGCCTCCGCACTGAAGCGCGTCGCGCTGAAATGGGTTCAGTCGACGCGCTTAAGCCCGCTGGGTATTTCGTCGAATCCAGTCAAGCTGTTGTACATGACAGTTCGGATGCTGATCCGCGCTGGTGTACTCGGCCCTTGAGAATCCTTCAGCCTTCGGCAACATGGCGGCAAGGCTGAGAGCATGAGGATGAGCAAGGTCATTTCCGCCGCATCACGGCGTTCGCCGCGCAAGACACCGATGGCGCTGACCGAGGCGCTGGTCGCCCGCACCTTGCGTGCGGTCGAGGATGCCGGGCCGACGCCGGGCATGGTCTACATGACCGATGCCGATTACGCGCGCATTCGCGACGAGGTGCTGGCCGGCGCGCCGGGCGGGCCGGTGAAGCTGTTCGCCTATGGCTCGCTGCTGTGGAAGCCGGCCGGCGAGGTCAGGGGTGGCGAACGGGCCGTGGCGACGGGCTGGCATCGTTCGTTCTGTTTTACGGTGCAGCGCTTCAGGGGCACCATCGAGCAGCCCGGCCTGATGATGGCCCTCGACCGCGGCGGCCAGTGTCAGGGCATGGTATTCGAGATCGCCGAGCCAGTGGGGGCCAATCTCGAAACGTTGCTGCGACGTGAGATGACCATCCTGCCGGCCGTCAACGTGCCGCGCTGGCTGCAGGTCAGGACGGGCGACGGCACGGGCCAAGCGCTTGGTTTCGTTGTCGATCCCGCCAATCCGCGCTATGCCGGCAAGCTCGAAAAGCGAGCGATAGCGGCGACCCTGGCCACGGCCGTCGGCCATTGGGGTTCGGGCGCCGAATATCTGTTCGAGACCATTCGCCATCTCGACGCCTGCGGCATCCGCGACCGCAATCTCTGGCAGTTGCAGGAACTTGTGGCCGAGGAGATCGGTCGGGCGCTGCGATCGGGCTTCATTCGTCCCTGAGCCAGACCAGCATCTCGCCGGGGTCGCGGTTGTCCCAGGCGAAATACGGCACGGCGGTGATTTTCGCGTCCTCGACCGCCGGCGGTTCGGTGCGGTAGAGCCCCTCTTCCCAGTTTTCGAAAGCCTCCTTTTTGGCAATCGCCGAAAGTGTCACGACGCCGCCCAGAAGGTTCGGCTGCTGATGCGCCGCGATGTCGGCCGTTCGCGGCAGAGCGATGCGGTGCAGCTGGCTGGAATTGTCGGTCTCCTCGACGCAATAGATCAGCGGGCCGCGCGTCAGTGCGACACGGCCGATATCCTGCCGCACCTGGGGATTGGCGTAGAGGCGGTCGACGGCCATTTCGAGGTCGAGCTCGACGCGGTCGCCCTTGCGCCATTCGCGGCGGATCGCGGCATAGCCGTCGCTGGTGATGGCAGCCAGATCGACATCGGCGCCGTTGACCTTGAGCGCTGCCTTGCGGCACCAGGCCGGCAGGCGCAGGTGCAAGGTGAACTCGGTCGGAGCTTCCGGTTCGACAGAGATCGAGACCGCGCCGTCCCAGGGATAATTGCTCGTTTGGGTGAGCTCTATCTGCGTCCCAGAAATATCGAAACGAGCCGTGCCGTTTCCATAGAGGTGGACGGCAAGTGCTGTGTCCGACAGGCCATAGAAATAGCTGCCGATCGAGGCGACCATGCGCCCGACATTGGGCGGGCAGCACGGGCAGCGATGCCATTTCCAGCGGTGGTGGGCACCGCGGCTCTCCAGCGGATTTTCATAGAAGAACAGCGAGCCGTCGAGCGACAGGCCGGAGATCGAGCCGTTGTAGAGCGCCCGCTCCATGATATCGGCGTAGCGCGCATTGGGACCCATGCCGAGCATGCGGCTTGCCCAGAACACCAGGCCGACCGAAGCACAGGTTTCGGCATAGGCGGTGTCGTTGGGCAGGTCGTAATCGGCGGTGAAACCCTCATTGTGCGATGACGGCCCGAGGCCGCCGGTGACGTAGAGATTCTTGGTCATGAGGTCGTCCCACAGCCGGTCGAGCGCCACCCGCAGCGTGTCGTCGCCATATTCGGTGGCGATGTCGGCCATGCCCGAATAGAGATACATCGCCCGCACCGCATGGCCGACGACCTTGTCCTGCTCGCGTACGGGCTTGTGCGACTGGTTGTATTCGTAAGTCTTGAAATGGTAGGCCTTGGGGTCGGCGCCGCGTGCTCGCGCCTCCTCGTCGAAATAATGCGGCTGCTGGCCGCGCTGATCGATGAAATATTTGGCAAGCTCCATGTATTTGCGCTCGCCCGTCACCCGTGCCAGCTTGACCAGCGCCAGCTCGATCTCCTCATGGCCGCAATAGCCCTTCTTCTTGCCGGGCTCGGGACTGAACGTCTCGGCAATATGATCGACATAGCGGCACATGATGTCGAGCAGCTTGCGTTTTCCCGTGGCCTGGTAATAGGCGACCGCGCCTTCGATCAGGTGGCCGGCGCAATAGAGCTCGTGGCAGTCGCGCAGATTGGTCCAGCGCAGGCCCGGCTGGATGCGCTGGTACCAGCTCGACAGATAGCCGTCGGGCTGCTGCAGCTTGCCATACATGTCGATGACGGCATCGATCTTCTTCTCCAGCTCGTCGTTGCGGCGGCGGTAGAGCGAATAGGCGGCGGTCTCGATGGTCTTGCCCCAATCCGAGTCCCAGAACATCTGCGTCGTCACCGTCGAGCCGGTGAACTCGTTGCCGGCGGTGGCTGCCTCGTCCGGCGAGGGTGAGTGGAACGGAATGACGACGCCGGGCGACGGCCGGTCCGGGTCGATCTGCTCGAGCATGCGCGCTTCGACACAGCGGTCGTAGAGGATGCCGGCGGTCTTTGCGGCGACGGCATCGACGCGGTCGCCCCAGAAGCCGCGCACATCGACCTGCGGCACCGGCAGCGGGCGGAAGGCGAGTTTCGGCTTGGCGCCCTGACTGGCGGATTGCGATGCGGTCATCAATTTACTCCGGTTCGGTTCGGTTGGTCACTTCACGGCCCCTGCCATCAGGCCGCGGATGTAGAAGCGCTGCAGCAAAAGGAAGAGCACCAGGCACGGCACCATCATCACGGTGACGCCGGCCTGCACGGCGCCCCAGTCGATGGCGCCGAAGCGGCCGGACTGCAGTGCGGTCATCATGATCGGCAGCGTGAATTTCGACTGGTCCGTCATCAGCACCAGCGCCGCCAAAAACTCGTTCCAGGCGCCGAGGAAGGCAAACAGCGCGATGGTGACGATGCCCGGCCAGACCAGCGGCAGCATCACCCTCAAGAGCATGGTGACATTGTTGGCGCCGTCCATGCGCGCGGCCTCCTCGATCTCGCGCGGCACCGCGTCGAAGGCGTTGCGCATCATGAAGATCGAGAACGGCAGCTGCAGCGTGACGTAGACGCAGACCAGCCCGGTCAGCGTGTTGTGCAGGCCGATCTTGGTCAGCACCAGGAAGATCGGCGTCAGGATCGACTGGAACGGGATCATGATCGTCGACAGGATGACGACGAACAGCAGGTTCTTCAGCGGAAAGCGGAAGCGCGAGAAACCGTAGCCGGCGAGCACGCTGACGATCACCGACAGCACCACCGTCATCACCGAGACGTAGATGCTGTTTTGCGCCGGCAGCCACAGGCCGTCGCCGAAGGTGTTGAGCGTGGCGTAGTTCTCGAGCGAGATGCCGCTGGTCGGCCACGGCGGCAGCGGCGGCTGGCGCGCTTCCTGCGCCGGCTTGAAGGCCGAAAGCACCGTCCAGGCGATCGGCGCCAGGAACAGTATCGACGCGATGATGCCGGTCGAGTGCTCGGCAATCTGCATGCCGATGCGGCGTTTGCGGCTCCTTGCCTGCGCCATCAGTCGACCCCTTCCGGATTGCGCAGCAGCCGCAGCTGGATCAGGCTGAGCGCCACCAGGATGACCAGCAGGACCATCGAAAGTGCTGCGCCATAGCCGAGCTTGAACGACACGAAGGACTGGTTGAAGATCCAGTAGACGGCGGTCAGCGTCTGGTTGCGCGGGCCGCCGCGCAGGATGATGTAGAACTGGTCGAAGGCGAGGATCGAGCCGGCAACCGACAGGATCAGCGCCAACGCCAGCGTGCGGCGCATCAAGGGCAAGGTAATCGCCCGGAACCGCGCGAATGGCCCTGCCCCGTCGATCATCGCCGCCTCCTGCAGGTCCGGCGGGATCGACTGCAGGCCGGTCATCAGGATGATCATGGTGAAGCCCGCCACCTTCCACACCACCATGGCGATGATCGACCAGAAGGCCGGCTGGAAGGTCGCCAGCAGGTTGAATTTCTTCTCGGTCAGGCCGAGCTCGAAAGCGGCCGGGCTGAACAGGCCGGAATCGACATTGAGCAGCCATGACCACAAAAGGCTGGCCGAGGCGAAACCGATGACCGCCGGCATGAAGAAGGACGTCCGGTAGAAGCCGGTCAGCTGCCGCGGCCTTTCGATGAACAGCGCCAGCGGAAAGGCGACGGCGAAGATCGCGATCGTCACCACCACCGTGTAGTAGCCGGTGAACTTCAGCGCGTTCCAGAAGCGGGTGTCGCGCAGGATCGCCCAGTAATTGTCGAGGCCGATAAAGCTATGCGCGCCCATCAGCGGCCAGTTGTGCAGCGACATCCAGGCGGTCATGCAAAGCGGCACGATGAAGAAGACGACGACCAGGGCGACGGCCGGCGCGACATAGAGCAGGCCGATCCACTGCCGGCGGCCGGCGCCGACCAGTTTGTACGCGCGCGCTGGCGCGGAGATTGCTGTGATGGTGGTCATGCCGTGGTCTTCCGTTAGCGCTACGTCCCCCTCCCCCTTGAGGGGAGGGTCCGGTCGAAGGCCGGGGGTGGGGTCCTCCGCGAAGCGCGCCGACATCAAAAGAGCGTCGAGCACTGCCGCGATGACCCCACCCGGACCTGCGGTCCGACCTCCCCTCAAGGGGGAGGTTAAGGGGCTGCGGGGGTGGGGTCTTGTGCGAAGTGCGCCGACAGAAACGTCGAGCACTGCCGCAACGACCCCACCCGGACCTTCGGTCCGACCTCCCCTCGAGGGGGAGGTGGCGCTTTACTTCTGCGGCGCCGAATCGATGATCGACTGCATCGTCTCCTGCGCGTTGGCGATGGCGCCGTCGACGTCTTCGCCGAAGAAGACCTCGTTCATCATCTGGTTCCACGGACCGTTGGCCGAGTTGATTAGGTCGTTGAACACCACCGAATAGGGCGTGCGGCCCTTGGCCATGGCTTCAGCGGCGACCTTGTAGCGCGGGTCGAGGTCTTTCAGCGCCTCATTGGCGATGTCGCCGCGCACCGGCAGGCTGCCGTATTTCGCCAGAATGGTCTGGCCCTCGAGCGAATAGGCGAAATCGAGGAACTCCTTCACCACCGCGACCTTGGTGGTGCCCTTGGTGACGACGAAATTGTCGCCGCCGGCAAACGACGACCAGCTGCCATCCTTGCCGGGAAGGAAGGTGATGCCGTAGTCGATATCCGGGTATTGCGTGTTCAGCGCACCGATGGCGAAGGCGCCCGACGGCGAGATGCCGATATTGCCGGTGGCGAAGGCGGCAAAGAAGTTGGAGCCGGTGTCGGTCTGCGCGCCTGAAGGCACCAGGTCCTTCTTGACCATCGAACGGTAGAGGTCGATGGCGCCGCGCATCTGCGGCGTGTCCAGCGTCGCCTTGGAGCCGTCCTCGGTGAGGATGTCGCCGCCCGAGGCCCAGATCAGCGGCGTGAAGGTGAAGATGTTGCAGCCGCCGCAATTGCCGGAGAAGTAGAAGCCCTTGATGTCGCCGCCGAGCGCGTTGACCTTTTCGGCGTCGGCTTCGATCTCGGCCCAGTTGGTTGGGCCCTTTTCCGGGTCGAGGCCGGCCTGCTTGAACAGCTTCTTGTTCCAGATCAGCACTGAAGAGTCTGCCGAGAACGGCAGCCCGTAGATGCGGTCCTTATAGGTGCCGGTCTTGACATGCGCCGGCGACAGGCTGGCGAAATAGGGCAGCGATTTCGCCCAGTCGGTGATGTCCTCCAGCTGGCCGGCGGCGGCGAAGGACGGCGTGTAGATCAGGTCGAGCGACAGCGCGTCGGGTGCGGTGCCGCCGGCAGCCGCAGCGCCGTATTTCGGGATGATTTCGGCATTGGGGATGATGTCCAGCTTGATCTGGTTCTGATGCCCCTTGTTGAAGGCATCGACGACGCGCGGCATGAAGTTCGAGCCGTCGGCGCGAACCCAGATGTTGGCGGTGTCGGCGGCGGCCGAGCCGACTGTTGCCAGCGTGCCGAAAATGCTCGCGGCGATGGCGAGCCCGGTAATGGTGGTTCTCATGCTTCTCCTCCACATGGTTTTAATTTAGCGTCTTAATTTAGCCGCGCCCCCAAGCGGGTGACTATCGACACGGCCCGTTTCGTTCAGCCGTCCGGCGGACGGCCGCATGACTGACGCACCACCAGCCGGCACGGCAGTTTTCTGATGCCCGGCAAAGCGGGTTCGCCGCCGACGAGCGAAAGCAAGGCAAGGCCGGCCTCGCGGCCAAGTGCTGCAAGGTTCATGTCGACCGAGGTCAGCGGCGGCCGGGTTGCCTCGGCGACGATCTGCCAATTGTCGAAACCGATGACGCCGACCGCGTCCGGCACGCCGATACCGCGCTCGCGCAAGGCGTCGATGACGCCGCGCGCGATCTGGTCGTTGCCGCAAAACACCGCATCGGGCTTTTCGCGCGTGCCGTCGAACCCCTCGCCGTCGAACAGTTTTGCGACCGCCTCGTGGCCCCAGGCTTCCGACCACTGGCCGAGCAGCGGCTCCATGACCGGCAGGCCGTTCTCGGCCAGCACCTCGCGATAGGCCTCGGCGCGGGCATGCACCACGGCAAAGCTCGCGGGACCGCTGACATGGGCGATGCGCCGCCGCCCGAGGCGGCAAAAGTGCTCGACCCCCAGCCGCGCCCCGCCGGCATCGTCAGACACAAAAGCGATGGCGTTTGGATCGGGCTCGGTGAAGGCATAGATCGCCGGAATGCCCAGATTGGCAAGATCGACCGGCAGATGGCGGTCGATGCGCTTGCCGGTGGCGATGATGCCGTCGACGCGCTTGTCGAGCATGGCATCGACATGCAGCTGGGCAAGGCGCGGGTCGTCCTCGACATTGCACAGGAACACCGAGACCCCGGCATCGACCAGCGCATCGGAAACGCCGGCCATCAGCGGCAGCGAAAAGCGGCCATAGGTGTCGTTGGTCAAAAGCCCGACGGTAAAGGAGCGCCGCCGCAACAGGCTCTGCGCCAGGCTGTTCGGGCGAAAGCCAAGCCGCTGCGCCGTCTCGCGAATGCGGGTCCGCGTCTCAGCCGTCATCCGCCCCTGCCCGTTCAGCGCTTTTGAAGCCGTGGCGACGCTGACGCCGGCAAGGGCTGCCACCTCACGCAAGGTGACCGGCTGCTTGGCAGAAACAGGCGTTGGCTGCGCGTCGGACGCCATGATTTGGATATCGATCCTCCCATTTGAGAAAAGCTTTTCTCTTATGGTCCTGCGAGGTGCTGAATGGTGAGGTCAGCGGATGCGGGGCGATTTGGGAAAAGGTTTTCTCAACTGGGAGATTAGGGGAAGGTAGAGGGGATGGCAAGAGGGAGAACTTGGTTATGGGTATTCGAGATTTCCTGTTGAGTGCGGTATCCTACGACCACTTTGCGCCAAGGACGGTCATTGCCGAACCACTACTCAGACATCCCGTTTGGGGCCGTCTCCCGCTTGTCCGGTTTCAGGCACGGGAATTGGGAAAGCTGACATTCGGGCGAGCCGGTTAGCAGTCGCCCCAAAAGCGGACGTTCAAGGAACCAAATCGCGCGCCCTCAACTGCCCACTCGTTCCTGTGAGGGAGATTGGGACGAACCCGTCGTTCGCAGGCCTTTCAGGATGACGTTACGAAAATGCTGTCGGACAACAGCCGGTGCAGTCACAATTCTGCTCCTCCAGGTAGAGCGAACGTTCACTGCGGACTATGCCAGACTCCGGATTCTCAGCCATTCTAATCAGCGTCTGTATAGATTTATACGAATTTCATCCGAGAATAGCGCCTCCCTCCACGAGGAGATGATGTCTCGAGAGTCGAGCCACTTTACCAGTTCAATGTTTCCCTCCGTCTTCTTAATCCTCGGGGTGCTGTACCCGGTTTTGATGTCTGAGAACGGCTCGGGGAGCAATGCGAGGATTTCGCGTACATCCCCATCACCTAGGATGCTTTTGCATTTGTTGAACAACGAAATCTGAACGGAGATAGGCGCCGAGTTCACGACAATTGCGCGCGCAGATCCTGTATCGAGCACGCTCATGTCTGCCCCGGTCCGGTCTAGTATCGGCCCCACGGCACCCGCGCGAGACGGCAGGCTGGCGAGCAGGGTGAGATCCATTGACCGGACAATCGCCAGTTTATGGTCATCGCGGACATCGGAGGCGAGCAGCTTTTCGCGAAACTCGTCATCAACGGCGAACGTGCTTTCGTTGTCCAGATATTGCTCGATGTTTTTGGTCACGAACAAAACTTGGAGGTCGCTATTGGCCTCCAGGAACGACAGATTTGCGTGGGAGAACGTGACCTTTCCTTCTTCTATCACGATCTGCAACTTGCCGGCCCCGAGATTCTCCGGAAATTTGGAGAAATGCCTCGGCAAGCCTTGGACGTAAGTGCGGTACACGGCGTCTTGCAGAGCATCGTTTTCGATGAGGAAGCTGCGCAAGGTAGATGCCTTTTCATCATTGGGAATTGCATGCTGCGAGAGTACTGCCAGCGTCGGCTTCGTGTTCAGGTAGGCGGTGAGGCTGTTGGCGTCGAAGTTTCCGCTAGCAAGAAACGCAAGGCAGTTGTCCCAGGACGCTTCGACCTTCGCGAACTGGAAAAGCAGAGCGTGGAGACGCGTGGGCGCCTGTTCTAGCGAAGGAATGAGCGCCGATTGCTTCTCGAGGAAGGTGCTGAGGTCGCCTAGGTCGATCTCCTCGCGCGCGATAACGGAAAGGATAGCTGGAATGCTCTCCTGCGAATTCTCCTCAAGTTCCAAAATTATATCTTTAAGATAGTCTCCGAAGTTGCGCTCGATCCTGGAAATCAGCGCGGCATTCGCGGTCTTCAGGACAGTAGTGTAATGTTGTGTCCGCAAGTGATGCGGATCGCCCAAGCCCATGACGGCCCGGAATATGAACTCCACGTTGTCGATGGTAAGGCTATAGAGCCCCTCCTCGAAGAGGAAACGCGCAATCCCGGCAAAGCCCTCAATGGCGGGTAGGTCTGCTATCTCGATCCCAAGGTACTTCAGCCTGGCGGGCTCGAAATCAATCCCCAATGCCAGTATCTGCGGCAGATTGACCGAGACAAACCCGGAAATGTCTGGATACTTACCGGGTAGTGCTTCCAGGGCCCGCGCTGGTAAATGCGCGATGATTTGCGCTACATGCGACAGGTTCCTGGGCGTGCCGATAGCAGCAGGAACAAACCCTGCCCACGTCTCGACCAGCCCTGATACCAAGGCAGAAACCTTGGCGCCCGTCGCGTAGTAGGTCGTAAAGAACGCCTCGCATTTTTCGAAATCGGACTCGATAAATTCAAAAAGGTTCGCCGTCTGCAGAGTATATGCGGATGAATCGCTAAGCAGACAATCCACGATCTTTACATTGAGAACATAGCCCTGCCGAAAATCGTCATCGCGCATCGCTGCGATGACCTCATTAGGATTATCTATTTGGAAGCCCGGTTCTGGACTAACGAACCCACGTATCTGAATCAGGAATTTGTTGTCATTTGGCGAAAGTCGCCCTGAATGGAAAAGCGATGTATACTGGTAATAGGTGTCGTCAAGATACCCTTCGAATACCAAAAACCGAGCAAGTTCTCTGTTATCACCGAATGCCTCAAAAAGATCCTCCGCTGCCTTGGCGTTCAGCCGAATTATTTCGTTGAACTTGGCTATCCGTAGAACGGAGACCTTCGATCTCAAGTCGTTAATGTTTTTCGAGGCGGCGTTCTTAAACCCAACGGCCCGACGCTCAATCTCGCCCCTGCGCTGCTTATAAGTCCTAAGAGGATCGATTTCAGCCTGAAATCCAGCGATGTTGAGCCTCTGCGGATAGGTTTGATGTAATCTATAAGTGACCTGCGGTGCTTCGATAATTTGCTCCAATGAATCGTGCTTCGCGAGGGAAGAAAGTTCTATAAGATTTTGCTCGTTGACGCCGATGTGAGACACCGAAGTTGGAAGTTTCTCGATTAGAGCCATCGCATAGATTCTGCGCAGTTCTTGTAGATCGGAAGGGACCTGCCTGTCGGCATTATCGACTTGCTCTTCGAGGCTAGATATCTTAGCCCTGTATTCTGCTTCACCGTCGGCGATAAATTCATGGTGACGGTCAAGGATCCGTGCGAGATCACCCTTGCCGCGATGCAGGTTCTCAAAATCCCTGGGAAATACGTTCTTGTAAATTAGGACCGCCAAGAGCTTGTTCGCATCCAGCACGTTCTCGCCACCGGTCTCCAGATTGGCGACATAGATCGCGTATTCGTTGAAGATATTCTGGATAAGCCTTAGGTCATTGAGATACCGCGAAACTTCACGCAGAAACTGCCGGTCAAGCCGGTTATCCAGTGAGAGCCTCTTTCCCTGCTCTAATACCTTATCGATCGAGTTCGAGCTGTTAATGATCGGTATGACAGGGATGATGAACTCGAAAAATTTGGTCCGGTCTGTATTCACAAACATGTCGTCACGAAGCGCGTAGAGGAAGCGGATGGTTCGTTTTACGCCCGAATTCTCATTTACGAGACTGTTGATCTCACGCAGGGTGACGAAAATCTCAGAGTTATTGAACCTGTCCAGATCCTCGATGACTACGAGATCATATTTCGTTGACTGGAAGAAATAGATAATCTCGTCCAAATGGCGGTTTAATATTGACTCCTGATTTACCGCTTCGGGAGTAATTTCGATGTCCTTCAGCGATATGCTCTTCAAGGAGACGCCGAAACTCGCGACGTAGAAATGGTGCAGGGCTAGCCAGAGGAACGAGACCCCTACGGCGAAGCAGGTGAGATTGAACCAGTTGCTGGCGGCCAGGGGGAGGAGGTACTCGCCATTGATAATCTTTTCGCGATTTTGCAGAAGGTTCCAGCATGCGAATAGACCAAAAATAATATATAATGATGTGAATATCGACCACCTGCTTGGAGATTGGATTCTCTTGAACCTTGAGAGGGGAAGCTTATTCGCGTCAGCGCCATAAAGCATTTGTTGAAGAATGCTTCTTTCTATCTCCTGTTTACTTACCTCGCCACCAGTGGCCGTGGCTTCGGGCAGGAATGCAGCAAGCGATATCTGCAGGATGGGGCGTTTGTATTTTTTCAGAAATGATTTGATGATACTGCTTTTTCCCGAACCATACGGGCCTGTCAGCGCAATATTCGAAACTCTAGGATTATTCGTCGCGTAGAGCAGCGCATCGGAATAGACCCCTGCCTCGTCCGCCTTATCGGTGGGAGCGAGGTCAATGAACTTCGATTGCCCGCCAGCCGACTCGTTCAATCGGCCGAGCCAACCTGGTATTCTAGTAAAGATTTTCCGCAAGTTATTCCAGAGTCGCATGAATTGAGGCCAAATGATTCATCGTACTAACACCTCTCCGAGTGCATCCAAAGTCGATAGGATACAGGCCACAGTCGCGGACGCAGAGACGCTTGACGCGGTTTCCACAGAACAATGCGTTGCCCTGGATTTTGGTATTGACTGCTCAAACCGATGGCACGTTACATACCAACTGGGTGAATGTCTGTTCTCGCTTGTGCGCAGTCGATTGAAGACATTCCAAATTGTCCCCAATTGCAGCCGTTCGACCGAGACCTCTCCGACGTCCGCGTTCGGGAAATTGACAAAGGGGCTGGAATGACCGAGTTTGGGCGCAAAGCTGTCGTGCACGGCTCGGTTTGCGAGAGTCTGCTTCGGGTCAAAAGCGGCCATCGTGGACAAACAAGCACCGGCCGTCCACATTGTTTCCGCTCGCCCACGCGCTTCTGCTGCCGGTTTGAGTTGGCGCAAAGCCTCAGATCGACGAAGGTCGACGCTCGTGTCTGACGTCGCCTTAAAACAACAATGCGCTGCTCTATTTTGTTTTTCACGGCGCGGTTCTCGGAAGCCCCGCTCGGCCCGGCTCCTGCCAGAAAGGAACCCGCCATGCCAAACCTCATCGTCACCGAATTCATCAGCGTCGATGGCATCGCCGAGATCGAGAAGCTGCCGAGCGTGACCTGGAACGATGAGATGCAAGAGTTCAAGGACGACGAGGTTGCCGACAGCGGCGCCATGCTTTTGGGGCGCACGACCTATCAGATTTTTGCCGGCTCGTGGCCCAAGGAGACCGGAGACTTCGCCGACCGGTTCAACGCGCTGCCGAAATATGTCGCCTCGACCAGCTTGACGCCGCGCGGATCCCTCCCGCGATTGATGCGATCGAGTTGGCAGCCACCTAGCGGAAGGCGGAAGGTTCTGATCCGCCCTTTCTTGCTACTGCCGTAGAAGACGTCTTGATTCAGCCACAAGCCCAAATTGCTGGATTTGGCAGCCCAGGAAGAATAGGCTTGGTTTTTGGTTCAAGCGATGGAACAGAGACTAGCCGCAATTCTGGCTGCCGATATGGCGGGCTACAGTCGGCTAATGGAGGCCGATGAATCCGGCACGCTCGCACGCCTTCGGACCCATCGCATAGAACTGGTCGATCCCGCCATCGCGAAGAACAAGGGCCGGATCATCAAGACCACCGGAGACGGCATGCTCGTTGAGTTCCAGAGCGTGACCGATGCCGTGAAATGCGCCGTGGAAATCCAACAGCGCATGAAAAGGCGCAATTCGGATGTGCCGCAAGAACGGCGTATCGAATTCAGGATCGGCATAAATCTCGGCGACATCATTTTCGACGATGAGGATATTTTCGGCGACGGCGTCAATATTGCCTCGCGCATCGAGCAACTCGCCGACGTCGGCGGTATCTGCGTGACCGCAGCGGTGGCGACCCAAATTGCCGACCGTCTCGAAATTGCCATGGAGGACCTGGGCGAGAAGACGTTGAAGAACATCAGCCGCCCGGTTCGCCTCTATCGCGTTGGGTTTGATAGTTCTGTCCTGCCAGAAGTCGAGGCCAAGCGATCCATCTCGAAACCTTCGATAGTGGTGCTGCCATTCACCAACATGAGTGGCGACCCCGAGCAGGAATTTTTCGCGGACGGACTGACCGAGGACATCATCACCGAACTGTCCCGCCACCATGAGCTGTTCGTCATCTCGCGCAATTCCAGCTTCGTCTACAAGAACCGCGCCGTGAATGTGCGCGAGGTGGCCGAGAAACTCACCGTCCAATACCTGGTGGAGGGAAGCGTCCGCAAGATCGGCGACAGGGTGCGCGTGACGGTTCAGCTTATCGACACGGCGAATGACGCTCATATTTGGGCAGACAAATATGACCGGAAGCTGGACGACATATTCGCGATTCAGGATGAGGTGACCGCGGCGATCGCAGCCACGCTGCCCGGTCGTGTCGAGGCGGCTCAGCGGGACCAGCTCGCGCGGGCGAAACCTGCAAACATGGCCGCGTATGAATGTGTGCTTGCTGCCAAGGTGCTGCATCACCGAAGCACGATTGCGGATAATGAACGCGCGCAAACCTTGATAGAAAGGGCCGTCGCGCTCGACCCCAATTATGCCCATGCCCATGCCTGGCGGGCCTGCATTCTTGGCCAGGCCTGGGTCCATAACTGGTGCGAAGACAGGGATGCCGTCTGGAACAACATTATGGCGGCGCTGGACAGGGCGCTGGCGCTGGACAACAACGATGCCGATGTCCACCGCATTCTCGCGGCAGTGAACGTGAACAACAATGAGCTGACCACTGCGCGCTACCATCAAGAGCGGGCGCTGGCCCTCAATCCCAATTACGACCTCGTGGTGGTGCAGCAAGGCGAGTTGTTGACGTGGCTGGGGAGGCCGGAAGAGGGAATTGAATGGATCCGCAAGGCAATGCAGTTGAACCCGCATCACCCTGAGAGGTTCTGGAGCCATCTGGGAAAGGCGCATTTCGCCGCGCGCCAGTATGGCGAGGCGATCGAAGCTTTCATGCATCTGTCAACCATGGACTCGGCTCAGCACGCTTTCGCCGCTGCCTGCTACGGCTGGCTCGGCGACGAAATCGCGGCCGCGGCGCATCTAGGCAAGATCAGAACGCTCGATCCCCAATTCGACCTCGATTCATTTATCGCCACCCTGCACTTTGCCCAGGAGTCTGATGTGCAGCACGTCCGCGAAGGACTGCTGAAAGCCGGTATTGCCAACCTGTAGGCAGCCTGTGACTCGCACGATCGGCGATAAGCTGTTGGACCTTAGTCACAGCGAAATAGCTACGGCTCTCTTCTACCTTGCTGGGCTCATAGTAGATGATCCAGTCGCCGACGCATGCTTCGACGTGGCGCAGATACTGGTCAGGAAACTGGCATTGCTCAGCGGGGCGGTCATTGTAGATCGACTCTGAACAGGGAAAGCCCTCCCCCTGAAAAAGCGCCGCGCTAGTTGACGGTGCAGTTCGCACAAGACCCGCACGGCCGTCCCGACAGAAGGAACCCGCCATGAGAAAACTCATCATCACCGAATTCATCAGCGTCGATGGCATTGCCGAGGTCGAGAAGCTCCCGAGCGTGGCGTGGAACGATGAGATGCAAAAGTTCAAGGACGACGAGCTTGCCGACAGTGGCGCCATGCTGCTGGGGCGCACGACCTATGAGATCTTTGCCGGCTCGTGGCCCAAGGAGACCGGAGACTTCGCCGACCGGTTCAACGCGCTGCCGAAATATGTCGCCTCGACCAGCTTGCAGGCGCTCGACTGGCAGCCGGCCGAGCTGCTGCAGGGCGCATTGCCGGAAGCGGTCAGAGGGCTGAAGCAAGGCAGCGGCGGCAACATCTATGTGCATGGCAGCCTCAGCGTCGCGCAGGAATTGCTGCGCCATGGCCTGGTCGACCGCATCAGGCTGCTCAGCTACCCCGGTGCCGTCGGCCAGGGCAAGCTGCTGTTCCCGCCTGGCGCGCAATTGCCGCTCGAGCTGATCTCGGCCACGCAATTCAGCAACGGCGTGGTGGCGCTGGAGTATGCGGCTGGAATGGGGTGATGAGCCAATCTCCCCCCTTGAGGGGGAGATGCCCGGCAGGGCAGAGGGGGGCGTCTCGCGTAATGCGCCAACCCCCACCGACGCAAGAGGCAGGCCGCGCCCGGTCGAACCGACCCCCTCTGGCCTGCCGGCCATCTCCCCCTCAAGGGGGGAGATCGCAGCTTCGGCCATCAGCGCCTCACCCAAGCTACCGCCCCCGCCCGCCTGCCTCTACCTTCTGCACGGCCGCAATCAGCAGCTCGACGAACCTCGTCACCTTGGGCGGGCGGAAGCGGGCGGCGGGGTAGACTGTGTAGATGCCGCCGGAGGGCAGCCGCCACTCGGGCAGGATCTGCACCAGCCGCCCGGCGGCCAGTTCGTCCCGCACCAAAAAGTCCGGCAGCACCGACAGGCCGGCGCCGGCGCGGACCGCTGCCAGCACTGCCGGCGTTGCGTCGATCGAAATCGTTGCCTGCATGCGCACGGCCTGCTGCTCGTCATCGCCGCGCGAAAATTGCCATAGCAGCGGTTCGCGCAGCGCCATGTTGGCGACGAAGGGCAGCCCGGCGAGGTCTTGCGGTTCGCCGGCGGTGAACCGGCCTGCAAAGCCGGCGCCGCATACCATGAATTGTTGGAAGGTGCCGATGCGCCGGGCCTGCAGGCTGGAATCGGCCAGCCAGCCGACGCGGATGGCCACGTCGATGTGGCCGGAAACCAGGTCGATCGTCTCGTCGCCCAGCGTCAGCTCCACCCGGCAGGCGGGATAGCGCGCGCTGAAGGCGGCGACCACCGGCACCACCGCCGATGTGCCGTAGTCGTTGGACGCGGCGATGCGCAGCGTGCCGGTCGGCTCGGCGGCGGCCTGCGCAAGCTCGTCGAAGGCATCCTCGGCCTGCTGCAGGACCTGCAGGCAGCGGGCATGGAACGTTCGGCCGGCCTCGGTCGGATGGACGCGCCGCGTCGTGCGGATCAGCAGCGTCGTTCCGACATCGCGCTCCAGCCGCGCCACCTGCTGGCTGACCACCGCCTTGGTGATGCCCAGCCGCTCGGCGGCCCGCGTGAACGAGCCGGCATCGACCACCGCCACGAAATAGGCCAGCCGGTTCAGGTTCATGCTTCGCTCATGGCAGAGGCAGTCTCATTGTCAGGCAATGGCATACATTACGTCTATTTTGTCGGCCTTCAATACGCATTCCGCTTTTGCCATCTTGCGGGCATCGAGGCCGCCGAATTCCGGATCCCAGGAGACATCCATGTTCACACGGAGAAGCATCATGAAAACCACCCTCGCCGCCGGCGCTGCCGCGGTCTTTGCTCCCGCCGGGCTTGGCCATGCGGCCGGCGGGCTTTCCTGGAAACATTTCCCCGCCGGGCAAAACGGCTTCTTCCGCGCCCCGGTGCTGGTCTCCGGCGCCGCCGAAGCCGTGCTGATCGATGGCGGTTTCACTTACCCCGACGGCCGGGCCGTGGCCGAGGCGATCAAGGCGACCGGCAAGACGCTCACCACCATCTATGTCAGCCAGTCCGACCCGGACTATTATTTCGGCCTCAAGCCGATCAAGCAGGCGTTCCCGCAGGCACGGGTGATCGCCGCAGCCGAGACGGTGGCCGCCATCAACGGCAATGTCGAAAAGAAGCTCGCCGTCTGGGGGCCGCAGCTCAAGGAGAATGGCCCGCAGGCGCTGGCCGACGTCGTCATCCCCGAAGCATTCGACGGCAAGACGCTCAGCGTCGATGGCGAGACCATCGAGATCGTCGCCGCGGAAGGCCTCACCAACCGGCGCTATCTCTTCGTGCCGTCGCTGAATGCGGTGTTCGGCGGGGTGATGATCTTTGCCGGGGTGCATGTCTGGACCGCCGACACGCCGACCAGGGAACTGCGCGCCGCCTGGCTCGCCAATCTCGAAAAGATCGCGGCGCGCAAGCCGGCAATCGTCGTGCCCGGGCACATGACGCCTGAGGCCGCTACGGACCTTTCGGGCGTCGAGCACACCAAAACCTATCTCGTCGCCTTCGAGGAAGAATTGGCCAAGGCCAAGGACGCTGCCGCGCTGAAGAGCGCCATGGAAGCCCGCTTCCCCGGCCTCGGCATGGGCGTCGCGCTCGACATCGGCTCCAAGGTTGCCACCGGCGAGATGAAGTGGGGCTGAGATGGGCGCCAATCTCCTCCCTTGAGGGGGAGATCGCAGCTTCGGCTTTCGGCGCGCAAAGCTCGCCCGTCTCGGCCAAGGGCGCCTCGCCCAAACTTACCGCCCCTGCCCGCCTGATTTCGACACGCTCATGGTCCAGCGGGCGCTGACGCCCGACGACTGATGGCTGTCATCCGCCGAGACGGTTCGTGCGCTTGCTGGCTTCGGCCTTGGCCCGGGCCTCGACCGCCTTCTCGATCTCGCGCTTCAGCTCGTCCTTGATCGCCACCGTCTCGGCCATCAGCGCCTCGACCTTCATGAAATCGAGCACCCGGTATTTCGAAACGGCCGGCCTGATCAATATGTCGGGCCGGCTCTGGTTCAGCTTGCTGGCGATGATCGACTGCATCATCAGCTGCGTGGCGCCGAACATCAGGTCGACGGAGGTCGGAAATTTGCGGCCGGCCTCGGTTGGCGCGCCGACCACGTCGACGGCGATGATGATGTCGGCGTCGAGCTCGATCAGGTCGAACGGCACGGGATTGTAGATGCCGCCGTCGATCAGCAGCCTGCCGTCGCGCATCACCGGACGGAACACCGCCGGGATCGCCGCCGAGGCGGCCAGCGCCGAATGCAGCTCGCCTTCGTCGAACACGGCGAGCTGGTGGCCATAAAAGTCCGTTGCCGTCACCTTCAGCGGTATCTTCAATTCGGCGAAGGTTTCGGGAATGGCGTCGGGCAGGAACGCCTTGAGGATGCGCTCGACATTGAACTGGCTGACCCGCAAGCCGCCCTGCAACGCTTCGGCAAAAGTGCCGGGCCGCGCCCGCCACATGCGCGTCGCCACTTCGGCGCGGCGGCCGAGGATCGAGCGCGTATAGTCGTGGATGTCCTTGCCGGTCATGCCCGAGGCCATGCCGGCGCCCATGATGGCGCCGATCGACGAGCCGGCGATTGCTGCCGGCCTTATGCCCAGCTCGTCCAGCGCCTCGATGACATGGATATGCGCCAGCCCACGCGCCCCGCCGCCGCCAAAGGCGATGCCGAAGCTAGGGCTCATCCCTTGTTGGCCGCGCCGAGCTTCGGCCCGACCACCATGACGGCCGGCTCGGCGGAGAGCAGCTTTTTCGCCACCGCTTTCACCTGGTCCAGCGTCACCGCGTTTATCAGGGCGGCGCGGCGCTGCATGTAGTCGATGCCGAGCTTGCCGAGCTGGATCTCGAGCAGCGTTGAGGCGATCGCGCCGGAGGAATTCAGATTGTTGATGGCATAGGCGCCGATCATGTATTTCTTGGTCGCCGCCAGCTCGGCTTCGGTCGGCCCCTCCTCGGCCATGCGCTTGACCACATCGCGCACCACGGCCAGCGTCTCGGCCGCCCTATCGGCGCGGGTCGAGGTGGTGATGGACAGCGCCTCGGAATGCTGGTGGTCGACGAGGTCGGAGCTGACGCTGTAGGCCAAGCCGCGCTTCTCGCGCACCTCGTCGAACAGCCGCGAGGTGAAGGTGCCGCCGCCGAGGATCTCGTTCATCAGCACCGCGGCGAAGAAATCCGGCGCATTCCGCTTCACGCCGGGATAGGCGAGTTGCAGCGAGGCCTGCGGCTGGTCGTAAACGACCTCGAGCTGCTGGCCGAGCTTCAGGTCGATGTCGGGAACGGGCGTAAGCGCCTGCTTTTCCGGCAGGCTGCCGAACACCAGGTCGAGCTTCTGCTTCAGCGTCTCGGCGTCGATGGCGCCGACCACCGCGACATGCAGGCCGTCACGGGCGAAACTTGCCTTGTGGAAGGCGCTGAGATCGGCCGGCGTGATCGTCGCGATGCTTTGCCTGGTGCCCTGGTCGGGCCGCGCATAGGGATGCCTGCCGTAGATCGCGTCCAGCCATTTGCGTTGGGCGAGCGTATCGGGATCGCGCTCGTTGGCGATGATGCCGGACAGGATTTGCGCGCGGATGCGGTCGATCGGCACCTGGTCGAAGCGCGGCTGGTTGACCGCCACCCGCAACAGGTCGAAGGCGCCGTCGCGCTGCTCGGCCAGCATGCGCATCAAGCCGTAGATGCCGTCGCGCTGCGCATCGAAGCTCATCTCGGCGCCGACATCGTCAAGCTTGATCTGGAAGGCCTCGCTGTCGAGGTTGCCGGCACCTTCGTCGAACAGGCCGCTCATCAGATTGGCAAGCCCTTCCTTGCCGGGCGGATCCTGCGTCGCGCCGCCATCGAAGACGAAGCGGATGGCGACGATCGGCACCGAATAATCCTCCACCAGCCAGGCGGCAATGCCCTTCGACGAGGTCACCTCCTGGATGTTCATGGCGGCGCGAGCGGAAAGCGCCGGCAGGATGACAAAGAGAAGGGAGAGGAACAGGGTTGCTAGAAGAGAGCCGGCGTGCGGGCGCTTCCGTTCTCCCACAAGGGAAGAAGGGGAGGAGCCCACGAGGGGAGAAGGCAGAGCAGGACCATGCTGGCTCATCATCAAATCAATTCCCAGCTTGGGTTTGCGGCAGAAGATAGCCGGTCGTTGCGTGGTCGAGATTGAGATAGCGGGCAGCGACCGCCTTGACCTGGTCGGCAGTGACCTTGCGGATGCGGTCCGGCCATTGCTGGACGTTCTGGACGTTACCGCCTGTGGCGAGCGTCGAGCCGTAGATGTTGGCCATGTCCTCCTGCTTGTCGCGGGCAAAGATCATCGAGCGTACGAAACGGTCCTTGGATTTTTCCAGCTCGTCGCTGGTGACGCCGTCTTTCGCGATGCGGGCGATCTCGGCGTCGACCGCGGCCTCGATGTCGGCAAGCTTGGCATCGCCGCGCGGCGCGCCGTAGACGGTGAAATTGGTGTCGTCGAGCATGGTGCCCTGGAAGAAGGCGCCGGCCTCGGCGGCGATGCCTTGCCTGACGACAAGCTCCTGGTAGAGCCGGCTGCGGTTGCCGCCGCCGAGGATTTCGGACAGCACGTCGAGCGCTTCGGCTTCGCCGGGCTTTGCCGTGTGATAGGACGGAACCACCCATTGCGTGGTAAAGCTCGGCACGCTGACGCGCCCGTCGGTCAGCGTCACCGTGCGCCTGGTGTTCTGCTCCGGCTCGACCGGGCGGATGCGCGGAGGCAGATCCGGGCCGCGCGCGACCTTGCTATAGGTCTTTTCGGCCAGCGCCTTGACCGTTTCCGGCTCGACATCGCCGGCCACCACCAGCACGGCGTTATTGGGTGTATAATATTTGTTGTAGAAGGCCATCGCGTCGGTGCGGTTCAGCTTCTCCATCTCCTGCATCCAGCCGATGACCGGAATGCGGTACGGCTGGTTCTGCCACAGCGTGGCGTCGATCTCCTCGTCGAGCACCGCCTGCGGATTGCTATCGATGCGCGAGCGGCGCTCCTCGAGGATGACGTCGCGCTCGGTTTTGATGACGTCGTCGTTGAGGATGAGATTGCGCATGCGGTCGGCCTCGAAGCCCATCATCTCACCGAGCGCCTGAGGCACCACCGTCTCGTGAAAGGCCGTGTAGTCGTAGGAGGTGAAGGCGTTGTCCGAGCCGCCGATGGCGGCGACGGCACGGTCGAGCTCGCCCGCCGCATGGTTGCTGGTCGCCTTGAACATCAGATGCTCGAAGAAATGGGCAATGCCGGACTTGCCCGGCGGCTCGTCGGCGCTGCCGATCTTGTACCAGACCATATGGGTGACGATGGGGGCGCGGTGATCGGGGATGACGACGACCTCCATGCCGTTGTCGAGCAGGAAATCGGTCACGACGCCATCGTCAGGATTGTTATCCGCCAGAGCCGGCGCGGCCATCACCAGAGCCAGTCCCAAGAGCGTTCCGCGCAGCCATTCAGCCTGAAATGTCATAGATGGCTCCGGTTTGTAGTGGGACGATAGGCGGGGTTGCTGGTCGAGGCAAAGCGAATTGTTCGTCATTTTGAAGGCGCCATCGTGGAAGCCGAACTCAGGCGGCCTCGATGAACCGGATGACCGTCTCGCCATAGTTGCGCTCGTCGACAACCGAAAAGCCCGGCCCTGCCTCGAACGGCGCCGCCGCCGCTTCCTCGACGACGCATAGCGCGCCGGGGGCGAGCCAGCCGCCTGCTTTGGCCGAGCGCAAGGCGCGTTCGCCAAGGCCTTTGCCATAGGGCGGATCGGCAAAGACCAGGCCGAATGCGGCGATGGTGCCCGCCTCGCCCAAGCCCGTCGCGTCGCGGCGGAAAATCTTGGTGCGGCCGGTGAGGCCGAAGGCCTCGACATTGGTGCGGATCAGGCCGCGCCCTTCGGCGGATTCCTCGATGAAGACAGCGTAGGAGGCGCCGCGCGACAGCGCTTCGAGGCCGAGCGCGCCGGTGCCGGCGAACAGGTCGAGCACGCGCGCGCCGTCCAGTCTTTCGGGAAAGCGATGCGCCAGCACGTTGAAGACCGCCTCACGCGTGCGGTCGGTGGTCGGGCGGATGGCAAAGGTGCGGGGCGTCGCCAGCGGACGCCCGCGAAACTCACCGCCGACGATCCGCATTGCTTCCTTTCGGGCCGCCGCGCGGCCGGTCGCCACCGCCATCCGGGCGCTCGCCGCGCGGTTTGCCGAACGGCTTTGCACCGCCGCCTTGCGGCTTGCCGCCGGGCTTGCCGTAAGACGGCTTGAACGATGCCTTGCGCGCCTTGTTTTCTGCCGCCTTGGCGGCGTCTGCCTCCGCTCTGCCCTTGCCGATCGGCCGTGCGCCCGGCGCCATCCAGACATTGGCCTTGCGCTGGCCCGGCGGCTCGATCGGCCGCTGCTCGCGTTCGGATTTTTTCCCACCGAAGCCGCCACGAGGCTTGTCGCCACGGGGTTTGTCCCCGAAGTCGCTGCGTTCAGGTCTGGGGCCACGCTCGCCAAAGCTCTTTTTTGGCCCAAAGCTCCTGTCAGGGCTTGTCGACAGCTTGCCGAGCGCTTCGTCGCGGCTGCCCTCGCGCCGCTTGCGGTTCTTGATCAGGCCGCCCTCGCCGATCGGCCGGCGTTCGCCGTCGCGGGTGAATTTCGGCCGCTCGGGCTCCTCCTCGCGCTCACGCCTGACCGGCTTGTTGGAAAACGGCTTGGCGATATCGGCATCGAAATTGGCGCCGGACTCTTCGACCAGGCGCTCGCCGAGCTGGTCGCGCAGCACGCGGCCCTTGATCTCCAGCACATGGCCTTCCGGTAAATCGTCGAGCTGGAACGGCCCGTAGGAAATACGGATCAGCCGCGTCACGTCGAGACCGAGCGCGCCCAGGATGTTCCTGACCTCGCGGTTCTTGCCTTCGCGCAGGCCGAGTGTCAGCCAGGCGTTCGAGCCCTGCTCGCGGTCGAGCGTCGCTTCGATGGCGCCGTAAAAGACGCCGTCGACGGCAATGCCTTCGCGCAGGCCGGCAAGCGCGCTTTCCTCGACCTTGCCGTGGACGCGCACGCGGTAGCGTCGCAACCAGCCGGTCGCCGGCAGTTCGAGCACGCGCGACAGGCCGCCATCATTGGTGAGCAGCAGCAGGCCTTCGGTGTTGATGTCGAGCCGGCCGATGGTCATCAGCCGCGGCAGCCCGGGCGGCAGCACGTCGAAGACGGTCTTGCGGCCTTCGGGATCGCGGTTTGTCGTGACCACGCCGGCCGGCTTGTGGAACAGGAACAGCCTGGTGCGCTCGATCGGCGGGATCTCCATGCCGTCGAGATGGATGATGTCGCCGGGCATGACGTTGAAGGCCGGCGAGGACAACACCTTGCCATTGACCTTGACGCGGCCGGCCGCAATCAGTTCCTCGGCGTCGCGGCGCGAGGCCAGGCCGGCACGCGCCAGCCGCTTGGCAATGCGTTCGCCGGCTTCTTCCGTTGCCTCGACGCGACGCGGGCGCGGCTTGAAGCCGCCTTCCGATGCCGCCTGTGCCCTTTGTGCCCCTTGCGGTCGATCGCCGCCAAAATCACGCTTGGGACGGTCGAAGCGCCTCTCGCCGCGCTCGCCTTCGGCAGCTGCCGGCCGGTCGCCGCGCGGTGCGTAAGGCTTGCGCGGACCTTCGCGCTTTTCATAAGGCGTGCCCTCCGGACGCGGCCCTTTGCTGAACGGCCTGTCGCCGCCTTTGAAGTCGCGCTTCGGCCGCTCGCCTTCGGCAGCTGCCGGCCGGTCGCCGCGCGGCGCATAAGGCTTGCGTGGACCCTCGCGCTGTTCATAAGGCTTGCCTTCCGGACGCGGCCCTTTGCTGAACGGCCTGTCGCCGCCTTTGAAGTCGCGCTTCGGCCGTTCGCCTTCGGCCGCCGCCGGCCGGTCGCCGCGCGGAGCGTAAGGTTTTTTGGCGCCGAAGGGTGGCTTGCCGCCCTTGCCGGGAGCGCCATCGCGACCACGCGGCCCCGCCGGCTTCGGGCCGGCCTTGCGCGGGAATTTCTTGTTTTTGTCGTCCATGTGGCCTTTGCTCGTTTGCGCGGGTAGTAACAGGATCGCGCTCTAGTGGCGAGGAGATAATCGGAATGGAAACCGCGTGAAGCGGCAGGATTTCATGGCCCTGGCGCTGAAAGAAGCCGAAGCCGCCGCCCAGCGTGGCGAGGTGCCGGTTGGCGCGGTCGTCGTCGGCGGCGATACGGTCGTTGCGAGTGCCGGCAACCGCACCCGCGAGTTTGCCGATCCCACCGCCCATGCCGAGATGCTGGCGATCCGCGAGGCCTGCCGCAAGCTTTGCAGCGAGCGGCTCAGCGGCCACGATCTCTATGTGACGCTGGAGCCGTGCGCCATGTGTGCCGGCGCCATCTCCTTCGCCAGGCTGCGCCGGCTTTATTTCGGCGCTGCCGACGAGAAGGGCGGCGCAGTGGTCAACGGCGTTCGCTTCTTCACGTCACCGACCTGCCACCATGTGCCCGACATCTATCCGGGCATGGCCGAGAACGCAGCAGCAGCATTGCTGAAGGACTTTTTTCGAGAGCGACGCGGACCCTGATTTTCTGGTCCGGCAGACGGTCCAAATCCAAGTCAGCCAATCCAGCCAGCCAATCCAGGGCAAGAACGTCTCTGGCGCCGTCAGCCTACCAGGGCAGCCAGTCGAACATGCCGCCGCTCTTACTCTTGGCGGCCGCCTCCCTCTTGAGGCGGCGTTCCTTCTTGTACTCGTCCTCGCCGAGGTCACCCTGCGGCGCGGTGGCGGCGGCAGCGCGGTATTGCACCGGCGGCTCGCTCAGATATCTGCGGGTGGTCGGGTCGCCCTGTTTGCCTTCAGCCCGGCGGCGCATGATTTCCGCGGCGCGGCTCTTGTCCGAATCGGCCGGAGTCCAGGCTGGCGGGTGGCTCGAGCCCGACTGCTTCAGCGCGGCCTTGACCGACGCCGGATCCGTCTGCACGTCATCGATGACCTGCGCCTGGTAGGCCGGGTCGTCCTGATGCAGGGTGGCATCGGCGCGCAGGCGGGCACGGCGCTGCTCCGGCGATTCGGGCCATTCGGCGCTTGCCGTCTCGATGCTTTCCTGCGGCGGCGGCAAGACTTCCTTCTGCCCCGGACCTGGCTTCACCAGCGTGGGACGCGGCTTGTAGTCGATACTATCCTTGCGCTTGGGTGCGAAGGAAAAAGCCCCGGTGAGGTCGCCGGCAAGCTGCGCGCCCGCGGTCTTGTCGGTCCCGTAAGTGGGCGAGCCCATGCAGCCGGACAAAGCGAGGCCCGATACGACAAGCGGCGCCAGCAGCGCAACGCGCGCGTAAGTTCTCTCGGTCATGCCAAAAAGTCCCACTGTAGACAGCCTCTCGATTGCCGCCGGCCAAAGAAAGGTCCGGTCCCCATCGCCTATGCTCTTCCGACGGAATTCCGGCGACAATTTGTCGTCCGGAGTTTCGCGTGTTTACCTCAACCACTCGTTAAGGGCAACGCGCGGGGGCCGATCGGCCGCCCGCCGTGGCATTTGTGCACCGCCTTAAAGACGGCTCAAAGCCTTCAGCTCATGCAGAACAGCGGCGTCACGGGCCGAAACATCCGGGAATTCCGGATCTGAGCCGACATCGGCGGTGTAGCGCCAGGAGCGCGCGCACTTCACCAGACCACGGTCCTCCGCCTTCTCGACGACCACGGCGACGCCTTTGACGTCGTCGAGGGTAAAGCTGCCCGCCGACGCCTTGCCGTGCACGATTACCAGATCGCTGGTGATCGCCATCTCGGCCATATCGACATCGGCAATCGCCGCTTCGAGCGCGGCGTCGTCGAGGGTGACGACCGGCACCGCCTCCAGCGAAGAGCCGATGACCTTCTGCGCGCGGGCGATTTCCAGCGCGCCGGTGACGACACGGCGAACCTGCCGCACCTTGCGCCACTTCTCCGCCAGCGCCTCGTTCTTCCAGTCCGCCGGGATCTCCGGGAACTGGTCGAGATGCAGGGAGACCGCATCCGGATGACGGTCGAGCCAAGCCTCTTCCATGGTGAAGGGCAGCATCGGCGCCAGCCATTTCACCAGGCAGTCGAAGAGATGGCGCACCACCTGCACGGAAGCCTTGCGCTTCACGCTGGAAGGCGCTTCGCAGTAAAGCGCATCCTTGCGGATGTCGAAATAGAAGGCCGACAGCTCTACCACCATGAAGTCGAGCAGCGCGCGGGTGATGCGCTTGAATTCGAACGCGTCGTAGCCCGAGCGTACGACCTCATCGAGCTCAGCGAGCCGGTGCAGCATCAGCCGCTCCAGTTCAGGCATCTTATCCAGCGGCACCTCCTCGCCATCGTCGTGGGCGAGCGTGCCCAGCATCCAGCGGATGGTGTTGCGCAGCTTGCGGTAGGCGTCGATATTGGTCTGCAGCACGTTCTTGCCGAGCCGCTGGTCTTCCCAATAATCGGTCGTCACCACCCACAGCCGCAAGATGTCGGCGCCGGACTGCCTGATGACATCCTGCGGCACGACGGTGTTGCCGAGCGACTTCGACATTTTCCGCCCCTCCTCATCCATGGTGAAGCCATGGGTGACGACGGTGTCGTAGGGCGCCCTGCCCCTGGTGCCGCAGCTTTCGAGCAGCGAGGAGTGGAACCAGCCGCGATGCTGATCGGAGCCTTCGAGATAGACGTCGGCCGGCCATTTCAGGTCGGGCCGGTCCTCAAGCGTGAAGGCATGCGTCGAGCCTGAATCGAACCAGACATCGAGGATGTCCATGACCTGCTGCCATTTCGAGGCATCGTGATTGCCGAGGAACCGCTCCTTGGCGCCGGCGGCGAACCAGGCGTCGGCGCCTTCTTTCTCGAAGGCGTCCATGATGCGCTGGTTGACTGCCTCGTCGCGCAGCACATTGCCGTCGGCATCGGCAAAGACGGCGATCGGCACGCCCCAGGCGCGCTGGCGCGACAGCACCCAGTCGGGGCGCTCCTCGATCATGGCGCGGATGCGGTTCTGGCCGGCGGCGGGCACGAAGCGGGTATCGTCGATGGCTTTCAGGGCGCGGCTGCGCAGCGTCGTGCCGTCGCCAAGCTCCTTGTCCATATAGACGAACCATTGCGGCGTGTTGCGGAAGATGATCGGCTTCTTCGAGCGCCAGGAATGCGGATAGGAGTGCTTCAGGCGGCCGCGCGCGAACAGCGCGTTGCGCTTGATCAGCTCGTCGATGACAGCCTGGTTGGCGTTGCCCTTCTTGCCATTGTCGTCGATGACGCGCGCCGCTCCACCCTCGCGGTCCGGGCCGAAGCCCGGCGCGTCCTTGGTGAAGAAGCCGGCATCGTCGACGGTGAAGGGGATCGCGGTGTCGATGCCACGCTGGCGAAGATCAGAGGCAGCATCCATCCAGGCGTCGAAGTCTTCGCGGCCATGCCCCGGCGCGGTGTGGACGAAACCGGTGCCGGCATCGTCGGTGACGTGATCGCCGGCGAGCATCGGCACGGGAAAATCGTAGCCGCCGCCCAGAGCTTTGAGGGGATGCGAAAGCGTAAGGTTTTCAATCTCTTCGGCGCCAACGCTGCGAAGCCGATTCAGAGTGACCTTGGCCTTCGCGGCAGCGTCGTCCGCAAGTTTCTCGGCAAAGATCAGCTTTTCGCCGGGCTGAGGACCAAAGGCGTTCTCGGCCGCCGTAACCTCGTAGAGACCATAGTTGATGCGCGGCGAGTAGTTGACGGCGCGGTTGCCGGGGATTGTCCACGGCGTCGTCGTCCAGATGACGACGTTGGCATCAAGCAGATCGAGCGACGTCTGCGTCAGCTTGGGGTCCAGGGCTGGCTGCCCATCCTCGATGTTGATGACCTGGCGAGCGAGGCTGACGACCGGAAACTTCGCCCAGATCGTGTCCGACTCATAGTCCTGGTATTCGACCTCCGCCTCGGCCAGCGCGGTGCGCTCGACCACGCTCCACATCACCGGCTTGGAGCCGCGATAGAGCTGGCCGGACATTGCGAATTTCAGCAGCTCGCCGGCGATGCGCGCCTCGGCATGGAAAGCCATCGTCGTATAGGGATTGTCGAAGTCGCCGACGACGCCGAGCCGCTGGAATTCGGAACCCTGCACGTTGATCCAGTGCGCCGCAAACTCACGGCATTCCTGCCGGAACTCGTTGACCGGCACCTCGTCTTTGTTCTTGCCCTTGGCGCGGTACTGCTCCTCGATCTTCCATTCGATCGGCAGGCCGTGGCAATCCCAACCGGGTACATAGTTCGAGTCATAGCCGCGCATCTGGAACGAGCGGGTGATGACGTCCTTGAGGATCTTGTTCAGCGCGTGGCCGATATGGATGTTGCCATTGGCGTAGGGCGGGCCGTCGTGCAGCACGTATTTTTCGCGGCCGACTGCGTCTTCGCGCAACTTGCGGTAAAGGTCCATGTCCTGCCAGCGCTTGACCAGCAGCGGTTCCTTTTCCGGCAACCCGGCGCGCATCGGGAAATCCGTCTGCGGCAGGTAGAGCGTTTTGGAATAATCGATCGTCTCGGCGGTCTCGGTATCAGTCATTCGTCTGCCATATGCGTTGCCGGCGGCAAAAGAGCCCGGGCGTTGAACTATCATGATCTGGAAAAAGCGCGAGAGGCCGCGCGCAAGATTCCCGGCGGCTCCGGCGGCGGTCAGGCCGCCCGGAACACCGGGCCTGTAATTCGTATCGCAGTCGCGAGAAGGCGCGAAAAGCTCGTCATGGCTGGGCTTTTAACCGACACAGGCGATGTTGAAAAGCCCGAACTCTCGGCGGTTTCCTGTCGGGGCATCATGGTCGTTAGTTTGTTGTCGTGGTTTTCCTTGCATGATGTGCCACTTGCGCCTATGTCTAGGGGCAAGTGGCAGCGGAGCCAGCTCATGTCTAGTCTGCATAGCAAGGTTCGCCCAGAAGCCGATCCCGCCGACGCCGCAATTCCCGATACCGCGACGGAACGGTTTCTCGTTCATGTCACCAGGGTCGAAGGGCTCCGTCAACGGGGCTTCAGTAGTGATGAAATCTACAAGATCGTCGGCCCGCGACGGACCCTGGCGCGTCGTAAAGAGCGAAACGAGACTCTGACGATCACCGAATCCGACCGCGTCCAGCGACTTGAGCGGGTTTCAGCGATGGCGGACCGGGTTTTCGGCAGTCATGAAAAGGCGCAGCGTTGGTTGCGCAAGCGCAGCAGAGTGCTCAACGAGATACCGATCAACCTCTTGCAGTCCGAGACGGGTGCCGTCCTGGTGGAAGAAGAGCTCCATCGCATCGATTACGGCATTCTCGCCTAACACATATGCGGCTGTGGCGCATTTCCAGCTACGCCGATCTCTCCGGCGCCGGTGGCATGGTCAGCGCCGGCCGTTGGCATGTCATGGGGACACCGATCGTCTACTGCGCCGATCATCCAGCTACAGCGCTTCTCGAAATTCTGGTGCATGTGGACGCGGAAGACCTGCCCCAGACCTATCAGCTTCTGGAAATCGAAGTGCCGGACGGCGTTACCGTTGCATCTCTGGAATTATCTGATGACTGGAAGCACGATACAGCCACGACGCAGCGGCTCGGCACGGATTTTATCGCCACAGCCAAGCACGCCGTTATGGAAGTCCCCTGTGTGATCGTCCCGTTTACAAGGAACTATCTCTTCAACCCAGATTTGCTGGCGCGCGACGGCATCCACATCGTTGAGGTCACAACGCATCCTATCGATACCCGATTGCTGGGGTAGACATCACATCGAAAAATCGAAGCGATAGGTCGTCGACACGCCGATCATGAACTGATCCCTGGAGCCGCGCTCCTTGACCAGGCTGGAATCGGCGGCCGGGCCCATCAGGCGGGAATATTCGCCGAACAGACTGGCCGTCATCGGCTCGGTCACCTTCCAGGTCACCGCGCCGCCCAGGCCCGCCGACTTCACCCCGCCGCCGGGATGATATTCGCTAAGTCCCGAGGCCAGGGACTCCTTGGCATCAACGCCGTAATAGGCGTCGAAATAGTCCGATGAGGCGAACGAAACGCGCGGTCCGGCCGAAATCCTAACGTCGGACGTCACATCGTAAAAGGCGTCGGCGGCGATGTCGGCGACAAAGCCGTTATGGGCGCGAATGCCGTGCCGCAATTCGGCGCGGGCACGCAGCCAATCCAAAGGATAGAATTCGAAGAAGCCGCCAGCCTCGCCGCCCCAGTGCACCGGGTCGAGACCCTTCAATTCGTCGGCGTCACCACCGTCGCGGGAAAACAGGAACTTGCCTGTCAGGCCGGCGCGGACGCCGCCATCGTCGATCAATGCCAATGAGATATTGTCGTTGCGCGAGGTGAAGCGCGCCGCGGGACCAGCCTTGCCGAGCGAGATGATCGGCGAGGCACTGAGCAGGTACTTCTTGCCGCCCTCGAAATTCGGGGCAACCATGCCGGTGGCGCCGACCGTCAGGTACCAGTCTCCGGACAGCCAGCCGAAGGTTCCCTCGCCGGCCTTGGCAACGCCGCAGGTGCCGAGCATGAATGCGGCCAAGATCGTCGGGACAGACCGCATCGTTACTCCATACGTCGAACGCATTGGCCGATACAACCAGCCTTGACTGAAGCCATGGCGCCAGTTCGGTAAAATTTGACTTAATATCCGCAACATTGGCAGCGTTGGCCGGCCTGTTCCGCGTTGCAGTCGATTGTTTGGCGCACCAAGATTCCAGATCAAGTGTTTGGAATACGATAGCAGTTGCCTCGGCAGGGGTTACAAACATTCGCGGACAAACATGCCTGCGCTGTGAAGAGCGCGGCGACCGGCGCTCAACCCCGCATTCCAAACCGGCCAAGCGTGAATCATATGAGGCCAAATTTCGAGACCTACTTTAACGTCAGCCGCGCCAGCGGCTTCGGCGAGCCGAGTTGCGTCCGACAACAGCGTCTCGGCCGAACCGGCTTGTATCAGCATTGGGGGAAATCCGCTCAGATCGGCGAACAAAGGCGAGATCAGCGGATCGCGCCGACCAACGCCATTGGGAACACCCAGTTCCTCCAAATACGCCCGGTGGATGATAGGGTCGATTGCGTCCTTGGTTGATAGTGTCGCGCCGGACATCGAAAGGTCCGTCCAAGGCGAAACCAGCCAAAGACATCGCGGCAACGGCTCGCCTGCCGTGCGCAATATACTGACCAGGCACAGAGTGAGGTTGCCGCCCGCACTGTCTCCGCCAACCACGATGCGATCCGACGCGATGCCTTGCCGGCTCAGAAAGCGCCATGCGGTGAGTGCGTCTTCATGTTGCGCAGGGAAAGGATGTTCCGGTGCGCGGCGATAGTCGATCGCGAGGGTGCGTATTCCCATTGCCCGACCTGCCTCGGTAACCATTCGACGATGACTTTTAAGGGAGCCGGAGCAGTAGCCACCACCGTGGAAAAAGAGCAGAACCTTATCCCTGTCACTCCCAGGCGCCAGGGACCACTCGCCCGCGAGGCCATCGAAAACCACATGCTCGCATCGGATGTCCTCCGCGACTGGCCACACCGAACCGACTTCGTCGAGCCGTGCCCGGCGTTCGTCCCAGCGGACCGTTCGAGGCTTTGAGGTCAACAACCTGCGGACGGCGTTGATCTCCGTCAGATCGAGGTGTTCGTCCGCATCGCTCATTTTGCTTCCCTAGCCTCATCAAGCGTAGAAAACGGCATATAGCAGCAGCACACGTCATCGTATAAAGGGCCAATGCCAGCACTGGGAATTTTCGTTACACTTGCGCCGCGGCGAATACACGGGACGACGGGTCGCCCGTAAACCCGCTTGTTATCTTTTAGCACTGGCTCACCCCCCACATGATCGAATTATTCCATCTGGTATTTGGCCGCTTCGGGTCAAAAACGGAGGTCTAGCGGATCGCTCGGGAGTGTGGCGCTCACAGCCTGCTCGCTGGACGGGCAAGGCGATCGGCGCTACCTTCCGGAACAAAGAAGCTAGGCAACCTTGAGGGAGAAGGGCAATGACCGTGCACAGCGATGCCATGAAAGACGCCATTGGCCAGACGCGGGCGAAATGGGGGTGGTTCGTGGCGCTCGGGGTGCTGCTGCTTGTCTTCGGCGGCATCGCCTTCGGCAATCTGTTCATCGCAACCGTCGCCTCCGTCTTTGTCGTGGGCTGGCTGATGCTGATGGCCGGCATTGTTGAGATTATCCATGCCTTCGGCGTGAAGACATGGGGCCGCTTCTTCTATTGGCTGCTCAGCGGCCTCCTCTACGCCGTCGCCGGCTTCTTCGCCTTCGACAATCCGGTCCTCGCCTCGACGGTGCTGACCTTCCTCCTGGCGGTCGCGCTGCTTGCTTCAGGCGTGCTCAGGGCCTGGGTAGGCTACAGCCACCGGCCGCAGCCGGGCTGGGGCTGGGTGGTCGCGGCCGGCATCATCAGCGCACTGGCGGGACTGGTCATCGCCATGGGCTGGCCGGTCAACAGCGTGTGGGTGCTCGGCCTGTTCCTGGCCGTCGACCTGATCTTCCAGGGCTGGACCTTCATCGCCCTTGGCTTGGCACTGAAGAGATAAATTCTGGTTGAGCATGATCTTAATCGGAAAACCGGTTCCCAGTTTTTGCTTCGCTGACCTTCAGTTCGGGACCATGCTCTAAAAAGCTATGGCCGCGTCCAGCCCGGAAAGCGGCCTGACGCCGGCGAGCAGTGCCTTCGCCTCGGCCTCGTCACGCTTCATCTGGGCGACCAGCGCGTCAAGCCCATCGAACTTCACCTCCGAGCGCAGGTAGCCGAAGAAGGACACGGCACAAATCTCTCCATAGAGGTCGCCGGAAAAGTCAAAGACGAAGGTCTCCAGCAGCGGCGCGCCACTGTCGTCGACCGTCGGCCGGCGGCCGAAGCTGGCGACGCCATCATGTAGCGAACCGTCGGCGCGGCGGAAGCGGACGGCATAAATCCCTTCCTTGAGGGTGGCTTCCGGCGAAAGCCTCATGTTTGCGGTCGGAAAGCCGAGTGTCCGGCCGAGCTGCTGGCCGCCGATCACCTCCGCCTGGACGGTGAAACGGTAGCCGAGCAAGCCGGCGGCCTCGGCCACATTGCCCTCGCACAGCAGCGTGCGTATGCGGCTCGACGACACCACCTCGGCGCTTTCGTCGCGAAACGCATCCACCAGCGTGACGCCGAAGCCGTGGCGCTCGCCGGCAGCCATCAGATAGGCCGGACCGCCCTGGCGGTCCTTGCCGAAATGGAAATCGAAGCCGGTAACGGCGTGGCTTATGCCGAGGTTGCGCTCGAGCACGCCGGTGACGAAGGCCTCCGCCGACAAGGAGGCGAACTCGCGTGTGAACGGCTGTTCGACCAGCGCCGCAAAGCCCAGATGCGACAACAGCCGCGCCTTCATCGGCGGCGGCGTCAGCACGAACAACGGCATGTCCGGCCTAAACACCTTTCGCGGATGCGGTACGAAGGTCAGCACCAGGGCGGGTACGCCGCGACGCTCCGCTTCGGCGCGCGCGCGTTCGAGCACCGCCTGGTGGCCGCGGTGGACGCCGTCGAAATTGCCGATAGCCACCACGCCGCCGCGCAGATGGGCCGGCAGCGGTGCGGTTGCGGAAATGCGTTCGAACATGGCCGTCATGGCTTGAACCTATTGCAGCCTGGGAATCACCGCGACCGGCCTGTAGCCATATTTTTCCAGGAAGGCCGCGAGCCTGGCCGGATCCGGCTGCAGCGTCTCACCGTAATCGCGGGCATGGATGCCGCCCGATACGTAGAGCACGTCGAAGCCATTGTCGGCCGCGCCCTTGATGTCGGTCATCATGCCGTCGCCGATGGCCAGAACTTGCGAACGCTCGACCCGGCGGCCGAGAATGACGGCGATCTCCTTCATGGCGACGTCATAGACCGGCGCGTAGGGTTTGCCGGCGATCAGCGTGCGTCCGCCAAGCTGTGCGTATTCGCGGGCCAAAGCGCCTGCGCACCAGATCATGCGTTCGCCGCGCTCGACGACGATGTCGGGATTGGCGCAAATGAAGGGCAGGTTCCTGGCACGCAGCCTCTGCAGAAGATCGGCATAATCTTCCGGCTTCTCCACCTCGTCGTCGAACAGGCCGGTGCAGACCACGCCGGATGCTTCGAACTCCTCGACGAGTTCGACGTCGAGGCCCTCATAGAGCGTGAAATCCCGATCGGCGCCTATGTGGAAGATCTTTCGCGGCCCTTCGGCGATCAGGTCGCGGGTAACGTCGCCGGACGTCACGACACGGTCGTAGGCGGCGGGCGGAACGCCGATGGCGTTCATCTGTGCCACCACGTCGGCGCTGCGACGCGGCGAATTGGTGATCAGCACGACAGGTATTTTCGCCGCGCGAGCAGCGATCAGCGCGGCAGCCGCCGCCGGGAAATGCCATTCGCCATTGTGCACCACGCCCCAGACGTCGCACAGGATGGCTGAATAGGCTCCCGACAGGTCTGCGAGCGAACCGATGATGTCGGGCGAATCCGCCATGCCGTTGTCCCTGTACCATGATGCTTGCAAGCGCCGCGACCGACGGTCCGTAGCGGCCGGCCCGGATTAACCGAAGCGCTTCGCTCTGTCACCAGCTTTCGTTGTGCCCGCAAGATTGCCGCCCGGGGACGCCGGCGAGGACGTGATGGCGAAAGCCTTCTTTTTCAGAGCCTTATGGGGCTTTGCCGCGGAGCAGCATTGCCGATTGCGGACGTGTGGTTAACGGGCATTGAAAAACCGTGCCGACCTTGAACGTATTTTAGCAATCGGAAATTTAAAAATGCGTGGCATCGTCCGGAAAAAAACAGGGCGGGCGGGAATGCTGAAGGCAATGATCGGAAATTTCCGACGCGACAGACGTGGCAACTACTCCTTAATGACCGCAATCACCATTGTACCGCTGATGGGCGGGTTGGCGCTCAGTGTCGATTACGGGGAGTTGCTGCGCCAAAAGCACGAAACGCTGAACGCACTTGATGCGGCCGGCCTCGCCGCCGCCCAGCAGATCGTTGCCGGCGCCAGCGACGACGACGTCAAGGCCTACGCCAAGACATTTTTCGAAACCAATCTCGCACGTATCGACCCGGCGAACACAGCGCTGACCGTCACGCTGCCCAACAACAATGCCGGCGGCGGCACCTTGAAGCTCTGCGCCGGCCTCACCTTCCACCCCTATTTTCTACCGGCCGCCAGCCTGCTGATCGGCGGCACGGCAAGCGACACGACCTTCACCGAATGTTCGGAACTCCGCCTCAAGAACACCCTCGAAGTCGCGCTTGTGCTGGATAATTCCGGCTCGATGAGCGATCTCGGCTCCGGCACCGGCGAGAAGCGAATAGACCTGCTGAAGTCGGCCGCCAAGCAGCTTGTCGATACGCTGGCGCTTCAGGCGCAGCAGATGAAGCAGATCACCAAACCGGTGCAGTTTTCTCTCGTGCCGTTTGCGGCCTCGGTCAATGTCGGCCCTACCCACGACCAGGACAGCTGGATGGATCAGGACGGCATCTCCCCGATCCAGCACGAGGATTTCGACTGGACGACGATGAGTGCCGCCAACAATCCGGACAAATATGCCGAGAAGCTCAACGGCGTCTGGTACAAGCGCGGCACCGGCTGGGGCGAGACCAAGGACCAGCCGCTGACGCGTTTCAGCCTCTACGCCGACATGACGGTCGAATCGGGCCGCGAAGAGGTACCCAATTCGAAGCAATATGTCTGCGACACATACAAGAAGAACGGCACCTGCCAGTACGGCCACTGGAGCGCACCGGAATATATCTACACCACAAGCCGCTATGCGAGCTGGCAAGGTTGCGTCGAAGCACGGCCATATCCCTACAATGTCGACGACACCACGCCCGATACAGCCGCGCCGGCCACGCTTTTCGTGCCGATGTTCGCCCCGGATGAGGCTGGCACTCTGTGGCTCGATTTCAACCGTGACGGCATCAACGACGTCATCAGCACGTCCTACAATTACGGCAACAACTGGTGGGCCGATTGGCCCTATGTCGCCGGTCCTACCGCTTCCCAGCGCCAGTCTGACATGCGCAAATATTTCCTGGTAAAACCATACGGTTCGCAATCCGCAGCCGCGGGCGATGGGCCGAATTCCTCCTGCACCACCAACCCGATCACGCCGTTGAAGGACGTCAGCCAGGACGCAGAGAAGCAGGAGATCAAGGACGCCATCGACGCCATGGCGCCGAACGGCAACACCAACGTGCCGGAGGGCCTTGCCTGGGGCTGGCGAACTGTATCGAGCAACCCACCGTTCACCGATGGTCGGCCGAACAGCGAGAGGGGCAACGACAAGGTGGTCGTGGTGCTGACCGACGGAGCCAATACTTATAGTGCCGTCAGCGACGGCAGCTACGCCAACAACAGGTCGACCTACGCCGCCTACGGCTACACTGGGCTGACCTATCCGGGATCTGGAAGCGTAACCCGCCTGTTCATGAATACCAGCACCGATATCGGCAAGACCACCTATACCGGTGCCAACTACACGGCAGCACTCGACGAGCAGATGAAAACGCTCTGCGCCAATGCAAAGAATTCGAACGTTCTGGTGATGACGGTGGCGCTCGACCTGTCGCCCACAGATGCCAGCGACAAGAAGGCAATCGATGCGCTGAAGGCGTGTTCGTCGGATTCGCGCTTCCGCAAGGATTCGGCCGACCCGAGCAAGCCTGCCAAGCTGTTCTGGAATGCAACCGGCGCGACGCTGTCCGACAATTTCAAGGAAATCGCCAACGAATTGTCGAACCTGCGCATCGTCGGCTGAAGGCGATGGGATTGGCAACTAAGGCAGGGGGCCCGGCGCGCTGGCGCAAAGGCTCCTGCCGTCATGCCCTTGCGGGTGATGGAAGCATGTGGTGAGTGTCCCCACCCGGAGATGCGCTCTTGCCTGAACCCGCCAACCACCTTGCCTTCGCGCTGGTCTGCCTCGGCATGGTGCTGACGCCCGGCCCGAACATGATCTATCTGATCTCGCGCTCGCTGTCGCAAGGGCCGAAGGCCGGGCTGATCTCGCTGGGCGGTGTGGCGCTCGGTTTTTTGTTCTATGTGCTGTCGGCGGCGTTCGGCATCACCGCGCTGCTGCTCGCCGTGCCCTTTGCCTATGATGTGCTGCGCCTTGCCGGCGCGCTTTATTTGCTGTGGCTCGCCTGGCAAGCGGTGAAGCCCGGCGGGCGCTCGCCCTTCCAGATCCGCGAACTGCCGAAAGACAGGCCGCGCAAGCTGTTCGCCATGGGCCTGATGACCAACCTGCTCAACCCGAAGGTGGCAGTGCTCTATCTGTCGCTGCTGCCGCAATTCATCAGCCCCGGCAAGGGCCACGTGCTGTCGCAGCTTCTGGTGCTCGGTGCCACGCAGGTCGCGATCAGCCTGACCGTCAACGCCATCATCGCGGTGACGGCCGGCTCGATCGCCATCTTCCTCGCCGGGCGGCCGCTATGGCTGGTGATCCAGCGCTGGATGATGGGCACGGTGCTGACCGCGCTGGCCGTCAAGATGGCAACCGACGCGCAACGCTGATCGGTCCTACATCGGCCGCCTGACCTGCTCTGCCCGCTCCGGTTCGACCACCCTGCGGTAGAGATGCCAGGTCGCGTGGCCAAGGATGGGCATGACGACGGCAAGCCCGGCAAATAGCGGGATCGAGCCGATGACCAGGAGCACGGCGACCATCAGGCCCCACAGCGCCATCTGCAGCGGGTTTGTCATAACTGCGCGCGCCGACGTCTCGACTGCCGAGACCGCGCCGACGTCGCGGTCGAGCAGCAGCGGAAAGGCGACGACAGTCGTCGCCAGCACGATCGCGGCGAAGGCGAACCCGGCCAGGTTGCCGAGCAGGATCAGCGTCCAGCCCTTGCTGGTCGTCAGCACTTCGCGAATAAAGCCGACGATAGAGGCCGGAGGCTGATTGCCGTACAGGCTGGTGTAGATCGATTGCGCGGTGAACAGCCAGAGCAGGAACAGTACCACCAGCGTGATACCGATGACTGCAATCGCGGGCAGCGCCGGGGAGTGGCGCACGTCGAGCGCATGCCACCAGGATGTATCCATGCCGAACTCGCGCCGGCGGCTGATTTCGTAAAGGCCGATAGCGGCGAACGGACCGACCAATGCGAAGCCGGACATCAGCGGATAGATGAGTTGGATGGCGTTCGAGCCCGAGGTCCACTGCGTCAGGATCAGGCCGACCACCGGATAGATCAGGCACAGGAACACATAATGCGACGGCTTGGCCCAGAAATCCTCTACGCCGAGACGGAGCGCATCTATCAGATCCTCGGTGCTGATGCGGCGCACCGTGGGCTGTACATGCATTCCACGTGCGTCCGCCATGACATGAAAGCCGGCCATAACCTTTCTCCCGTGTGTCGGGGCGGTCACCGCCAGGATGGCCGCCCGCAGCTGCCACTTCAAGAACGCCCGTAAGATAGCGGATCTCGGCGTGCTTGTCGCCACCGCCCGGCGCCGGGGCGCCGGGCGGCTGAACGAACGGATTAGGCCGCGAAGCGATCGATCACCTCGGCCAGCGGCACGTGACCGAGGCAAGCGCCTGACCCGGCGGGCTTTTCGCCAGCCTCGACAGCGAGCGCGTATCGCACGGCCGGATCGGCTTCGATGCGGCGACGTAGCGCCGCCACCCTGGGATAAGCGGCGCCGTCGACCGCCTGGTGGAACTCCGCCCAGCGCGCCACGCCGATCAGCGTGGTATCGGCAAGCGTCAGCCGGTCGCCGACCAGGAAATCCGTGTCGAGGATCATCGCCTCGAGCTGGTCATGGCGGTTGGTAACGACCTTGCGGCCAAAGTCACGCAAGGTCGCCAGCAGCACCGGTTCGGCCGGCTCCATTTCATAAGCAGCCCAGAGCGGGGTGAAAGCGGCGGTGAAACCGGTGTTCACGAAAGCCATCAGCTGGTGCATCCGGTCGGCTTCCGGCGAGCGAGACTCAAAGCTGATACGACGTTGCGTATCGCGAGCTTCGAGCCAGGCGGCAATCGCCATGGTCTCGGTGAGCACCCTGCCTTCGTCGGTGATCAACACCGGCGTTTCCTGGCGGCCGTTGATACTGGCATAGGCGTCGTTCTTCATCTCAGCGAGCATGTCGACACGACACAGGCGGTAGCGTTGTTCGAGGCGTTCAAAAGCAGCGACAAGCCCCATCGAACTTCCCAGCGGGAAGCCGTAAAGGAGAATAGGTTCCATTTCTTTGTCTCTTCCATGATTTAGGGGTCACGCTGCGCAGCGAAACTTGACCCTAAACGCTGGTCGCCCCATGTAAATTACGCACTATTCTGTAACCAGGTCCCGCCATGAAAGATGTCGTCTCACGCTGCCCGATCGAGGAGACCATGCGTGTGCTCAGCGGTCGCTGGCCCACCTTGCTGCTCTATTATCTCAAGGACGGTACCAAGCGCTTCAGCGACCTGAGGCGTGACAATCCGACAGTGTCGCACCGCATCCTGGCGCTCGAACTACGCAAGCTGGAGGAAGCCGGGATTGTGCGGCGAACAGCGCATGCCGGCTATCCGCTACACGTGGATTACGACCTGACGGAGCCCGGTCTCAAGCTTGTGCCGCTCATCGACGCCCTGGGCGATTGGTGGGAAGATACCGAGGACGATCGGGCCAGCCGGGCTACATCGACGCCGGAAACCAAACTCGTGGCGGCGGAATAGCCGACCGGCGATCACCGCGCCGCCAAGAACTGCCGGCGAGAGCCCAGCGCTCCAAGCCGTTCATACATTAGATCCCGCAAGACCAAGGCGACCGGCTATGAGGCGCGCCATTGTGGTCGGCCAAACCGGACAAGGCACGGGCCATCCAGCACCAACTCCTGTAGCATAGCTCGCCAATCCCGATCACCTGACCCGCCGTTCGATCTCATTGCCCGATCAGATCGGCTTGACTATGCTGGATGGCTGTCGCTTTCGATTCTGACGTGAATGAAGAGCCTACTTATCCTCTTGAAGTTTCTCCTGAGACTTTGCCATTTGATCGTCCCCAAGTTCCATATTGTGCATCGTTGTAATCAACCATTCATCATGATCCCGCGTCGCCACTACGCTGATTAATCCGCGCCGACGCGGCCATTCGTTTCCCATCGGATCGAGCGCGCCAGTCATGGACCACCGCAGGTCGAGCGTGGCAACGTCAGGGCGAACAAGCCTGTTCCGCACGCTTTCGGCGGATAGATGGCTGTGCTTGAACATCTTCTCAAAAATTGGGGCATGGAACTGCTCGATCTTGTCACGTCCAGTCGCCTGCATACCGAAGACGTTTGTAAACTCGGCATCTGCCGCGAATACGGCGGCAAAGGCGCGAGCATCGTGACGATTCCAAGCTTCGATCAGCCTGTGCGCGACACTTTCCACCCCTTCAGTTCGGATGTTGCCGGTAGCCATGCTGATCTCCTGTCATATAGTTCGGTTGCCATACTATATGGGCACCATATAAGTTTGGAAAGATGGATAATCAGCCATACACGCAGTCTCTGCTTCTCTATGCTTATCAATCGTCGGCGAGCGCTTTGGTCCAGGTGCTCCGGGAGAGCGGCCATTCGGCAATCAAGCCCAAACACGGCGCTGTATTCGCCAACATCGACGCGGAAGGAACCCGACCCAGCGTCCTCGCAGAGCGTGCGGGCATTGGCAAAGCATCGATGGGTGAGTTGATCGATGAACTGGAGCGCCTCGGTTATGTTCGGCGTTCACATGATCCGAACGACCGACGGGCCAAATTAATCGTTGCAACTGACGAGGCGCTTGCGGTGATCCGGACCGTCCACGATTTCAATCAGCGTCTCGAAGACCAATACCGAAGGCTGCTTGGTGCTCAGGCGTACGAATCGCTCCGGTCGTCATTGCAAGCGATATCCCCCAGCGAAAATTTGCAACCGAGGATACCTCGCCAGCGCTCGTGAAGCCGCAAAGGTAGGGCAAAAGAAGCTCTCTGTCCGTGAATGCCTGACTGGGTATCGAGTCCCTGGGAGTGTCGAGCCCGAACAGCCGCCTGGGCGAATGCTGCCATCCGAGCAAGCCTGTTTCGATTGAGCGGTGAAATCAATCTGACACAGTGCCATCGCGTCGAAACCATTCATCACGCATTTTCACCGCCCTGCCCGGCAAAAGCCATGATCGCGGTTATGTCAGGCCGGCATGACCGTTACGAAAATCGAAAATTATGAGGCCCAACCAAGCCTAAGCAGGCGCGTGCTGCTCAGAGCTGCCGGCCTTGGCGCCCTTGCCGGGCTCACCGGATGCGCAACCGCCGTGCTGCCTACCGGCGAAAGCGCCGGTGTCTCTGCTTCCGCCGCCGGCACGCTGGCCGGCATCCGTGCTTCGGCGGGTCTCGGGCCGCTTGTCCCCGATGCGCCGCTCGAGCAGGCGGCGCTGCAGCAGGCCGGCTATATGGCGCGCGGCGGCCGAATGAACCACACCACCGGCTGGGGCAAGGACTTTGCCTCGCGCGTCAAAGACAATGGCATTGCCGGCGCTGCCGCCGAAAACATCGCCGAAGGCCGCTTCGACCAGCAGAAGCTGTTTGATATCTGGGTGCATTCGCCAGGCCACCGCCGCAACATGCTCGACCCGCGCTTCACCCGCTTCGGCCTCGCCTATGTGCGCGACGGCCGCGACAGCACGCTTCGCTATTGGTGCCTTGTGCTCGGCAGATAATTTCCGCCATTTGGTCGGCGGAAGCCTGCTGGCGACCGATCCGTCAGTTTTTGCGGCCGCCGCCGAGCAATTCCTCGATGTCCTGCGCACAAACCGGCCTGCTGAAATGATAGCCCTGCATTTCGTCGCAATTGTTCCTGCGCAGGAAAGCCACCTGATCATCTGTCTCAACGCCCTCGGCGATGACCCTCAGGTTGAGATTTTGCCCCAATGAAATCACCGCGCTGGCCACAGCCTGATCGTTCTCGTCGGCGGCGAGATCCTTGATGAAGGACTTGTCGATCTTCAGCCGCGCCACGGGAAAGGTCTTGAGTGCGCTGAGGCTGGAATAGCCGGTGCCGAAATCATCGATCGAGATCTGGACACCCAGGCTTTGCAGGGCGTTCATGGTGGCGACCGCCAGCTCGATATCCTGCATGATAAGGCTCTCGGTCACCTCCAGCTCGAGATACCTGGCCTCCAGGCCGCTGTCCTTCAGCGCGCTGACGATGCGATCGATCAGGTTGCGCTCCCTGAATTGCCGCGCCGACACATTCACGCAAACGGTCAAGGGCGGCAGTCCTGCGTCTTGCCAGGCTTTGTTCTGCCGGCACGCCTCATGCAGAACCCAGTCGCCGATCGGTACGATCAGACCTGTCTCCTCGGCGGTCGGGATGAACATCGTCGGCATTACCGTGCCAAGCGTTGGGTGGTTCCAGCGTATCAGCGCCTCGACCGCAAAAACCCGACCTGACCGAAGGTCCACCTGCGGTTGGTAGAGCAGCGTGAATTCCGAACGCGCCAAGGCGTTTCGCAACTCTTCCTGAAGCACGAATTTTTCATGCGCCCTGGTGTTGAACTCCGGAGCGTAAAACTGGAAATTATCGCGGCCGAACTCCTTGGCGCGATACATGGCCGCATCGGCATTTGCCAGCAGCGTATCGGGATCCGTTCCATCCTTGGGATAGTTGGCAATGCCGATACTGGCCGTCGCCCGCACAAGATGCGCTCCGAGCTGAACCGGCTCGGCGAGTGCAGCCCTGAGCTTTTGCAAGGTCTCGGAAACGAGATCGACGTTCGCCGGCTGGTCGAAAAGCACGACGACGAATTCGTCGCCGCCAAGTCGCACGACGGTATCGGTCGCCCGGACGCAGTCGACCATGCGACTTGCGACGATCTTCAGGAGCTCGTCGCCGGCATTGTGGCCGAGCGTGTCGTTGACGAATTTGAAATTGTCCAGATCGATGAACACCACTGTCACCCAGCGATCGTATCGCTGGGCGTACAAGACCGCCTGTGAAAGCCGGTCCTCCAACAAGGCGCGATTGGGAAGCCCGGTCAGCACGTCATGATTGGCCATGAAGTGGATCCGGTCTTCGGCCTGTTTGCGTTCGATGGCGATTCCGGCGATGCGCGTGGTGAAATCGATGAGGCGAGTCTCGGCCTCGGTCGGTTCGCGCACCGTCATAGAATACATCGCAAAAACGCCGAGCACGGCGCCCTGATGCGACAGGATCGGCGTCGACCAGCATGAACGCAAACCGTGTGGCCGCGCGAGTTCGCGATAGTCCTGCCAAAGCGGATCCTGCATGATGTCAGCGACAATCACCGGCTCGCGCCGATAGACTGCGGTACCGCAAGACCCTGCCCTTGGGCCTACCGCGGCGCCGTCGACGGCGTCGGTGTAGTCTCTCGCCAGGCTCGGCGCGGCGGCGTGGCGCAAGTGGCTGCCATCCTTGTCGAGCAGCAAGACCGAACCGAATATCCCCGCCAGTTGGGACTCGACCAGACGCATGAGCCGCTCGAGCACGTCTTCGAGGGGAGCGCTCTTTGCGATCATCTCGAGGATATGCGCCTGCCCGTCGCGAAGGATTTCGGCCTGCTTGCGCGCAGTGATGTCGCGGGCAATGCCGACGAGGCCGAAAATGTTGTTCTGAACGTTGCGCAACGGCAGTTTCGTAGACAGGAACCATTTGCCGGTGCCTGACGCATCGACGACGAACTCCTCCTGGTCGATCATCGGTTTTCCGTCGCGCATCAGTTGCTGCTCGATGAGGCGAAATTTCTGCGCAAGATCCGGCGCGTGAAGATCGAAGTCACTCAGACCGATCATGTCGCTCGTGCTGTCTCGACCGCTGTCGGACGCGATGGCTCGGTTGGCGACGACGAAGCGGCTTTCGGTGTCCTTCACCCACATGTAGTCAGGCACCAGGTCGATCAGCGTCTGCAAGGAGATACGCTCGTCGACGACCAAGCGGTTGGCGCTGAGCTCGCTGATGTCCTCATGCGTGGCCACCCAGCCGCCGTCAGGCATCGGCTGATGGCAGACCTGAATTGTCCGGCCATCGGCGAGCTCGGCTGTCCAGTTCCCCGAAGCCGTGCCCGAATTGACTGCCCGGGCCAACGCCAGATAAGCGTCCGCATTCATTGCCGAGGTTCCGACAGCGACGCGCCGCTCGACGATTTCGCGCAGCGCCGCACCCGGCTGCAATTGCTCCGGTGCAAGGCGATAGATTTCCGCATAGCGTCGATTGCACAGGATCAGCCGTTCATCGGCATCAAAGAAACAGATGCCTTGCGAGATGTTCTCTATCGCGGTCTGGAACCGCAGTGCCTGGTCCTGAAGTGCCGCAATCGTGGCGCGCAGCTCGCGCTCGAGGGCCTCATATGAGGCAGTCGCCAGTTGTGCCAGCGTCGTCAAATTTGCGGATTCGGGCGCGTCGGCGGTTTGCCTGGATGACTTCGTGGCCAAACACAATTCCTCCCGCTGATGCTTGAGGCAAGCTAAGGAGGCTCGCCTTCAACCCAAAAGCGACTGCATATTGGTCCGGATATACTAATGGCAGGTGAACCTGGCTCAACGCCGACGCTACCGGCACAGGCAACGGAAGCCGTGAGCCGGTCGCGGTGCCGGAGCCGTGAGACTTAGTCCATATGCGCGGCAGGCGCCCCACCGGCGGGCGGCGCAGCCTTTGGCTTGCGCAGCAGGAAAACAAAGGGGACAGCAAGCAGTGTCATCATCATCAGCAGCTTGAAGTCATTGACGTAGGAGATCATCATCGCCTGGATATTGACCATGCTATCCATCAGCGACAGCGCCGTCGGATCGCCGCCCGCCGCTGCCGGCGATGCCGCCCAGAGGTTGGGATTGAACGGATTGATATAGGCCGAGAGCTCGGCGTGATTGATCTGCGTGTTGCGTACCAGCAGAACCGTCACCACCGATACGCCGATCGACGAGCCAAGATTGCGCACCAGGCTGAACAGCGCCGTTGCATCGGTGCGGAAGCGTGCGTCGAGCGTGGCGAAAGCCACGGTGGACAGCGGCACGAACACCATTCCCATTCCAAGGCCCTGGATGACGCCGGAGCTGAGGATAAGCCAGTTGTCCATCTGCGGCGAAAAGCTCGACATCGTGTAGAGCGATTGCGCGGTCAGCAGGAAGCCGATGACGACGAGGATCCTGGCATCGATCCTGTGCATGATCCGCCCGACGAACAGCATCGCGATCATCGTGCCGACACCGCGCGGGCCCAAGACGATGCCTATGGTGAGGGTCGGATAACCGAAGATGGTCGACAGCATTGGCGGCAGCAGCGACATGCTCGCCAGGATGAGCACGCCCATGACAAAGATGAACGCGAGCCCGGTGACGAAATTGCGATCGAGGAAGATCTTCGGGTCGATAAAGGGGTGCTCCGCCGTCAACGTGTGGATGGTGAATACCCAGAAACCGGTGATGGAAAGACCAAGCTCGATCCATATCTCGATCGAGGAAAACCAGTCGACCTCGCCGCCGCGATCGAGCATCAGCTGCAGCGCGCCGACACCGAGCGAGAGCATGGTGAAGCCGAAGAAATCGAAGCTGCGCACGCGACGGGCGACGCTGGGAAGATATGCGGCCATGCCAAGGAAGGCGATGATGCCGACCGGCAGGTTGATGAAGAACACCCAGCGCCAGTTGAAATTCTCGGTCAGCCAGCCACCCAGCGTCGGGCCAAGGATTGGTCCCAGCATGATGCCGGCGCCCCAGATGGCCATGGCCTGGCCGTGGCGTTCCCTGGGGTTGATGTCGAGCAGGAAGGTCTGCGACAGCGGCACGATGGCCGCGCCGAACACGCCTTGCATGAGCCGGAACAAAACGATGGTCTCAAGGCTCCAGGCGATGCCGCACAGCATTGAGAAGACGGTGAAACCGACCACGGCCGTCAGGAACAGCTCCTTGCGGCCGAAGCGGTCGGCAAGCCAGCCGGTCACCGGCGTCATGATCGCCGCGGCAACGATGTAGGAGGTCAGCACCCAGTTGATGTTGTCGGGCGAGGCGCCGAGATCGCCGGTCATGGTCGGCAGCGCAACGTTGGCGATCGTCGTGTCGAGCGCCTGCATGATCGTCGCAAGCATGAGCGCAACTGTGATCAGGCCGCGGTGCGGTACTTCGCGAAAGGGTTCTGGGCTGCTCATGAGCTAAAACTTCCAGCAGGTAACAAAACGTGTACATTAGGTTTCCGGACGGCGAGGCCCTCGCTGTAGAGAGACCCTCATCGCGGTGGGACGCGAGCATCGATGTGGGGGTTACATCGACTGAGCGTCTCGACAAGCGGGCGCCTGCCGCCCGGAAACCTGAGGACCGAAGATCCTGCGCGGCGTTGTCTGCTCAGGCAGGCTACAGCGCAGCCCGTCCACGCATTCAACTTTTCCTGCGCCTCCCTCGGACCAATCCTGCATCCATCTCGCTGTTTGCTATGCGGCCGCTACCAGGCCTCTTTACCTGGCCTCGCCTGCCGTGGCGCGGCCGAAAATGCTCGGCAGCCCGCGGGAAACGCCGGTGTCCACCGTGACCGTCGCGCTCATGCCGGTGCGCAGCGCCGTCTTGGCGTCGGCATCGGCCAATTCCAGGCGGACCGGAATGCGCTGCGTGACCTTGACCCAGTTGCCGGTGGCGTTCTGCGCGGGCAGCAGCGAGAACTCGGCCCCGGTGCCGGCGCCGATCGCCTTGACGGTGGCTTCGAACGTCTTGCCCGGATAGGTATCGACCACGATTTCGGCCTTCTGGCCCGGCTTCATGTTGGTGAGCTGGGTTTCCTTGAAATTGGCGTCGACCCAGGTGTCGCCGGTCTCGACCAGCGAAAACAGCGGCGTGCCCGAACCGACATACTGGCCGACCTTGAACGAAGCGGCCTGGCTGATGATGCCGTCGGCAGGTGCCTTGACCGTGGTCTGGACCAGATCGTAGGCCGCCTTGTCGCGTGCGGCGAGCGCCGCCATTACCGTTGGATGCTTGTCGGTCTCGATGTCGGGATTGCCGCCAAGTGCCGCCTTGGCGCTGGCGATCCCTTGCTGGGCCACGGCCAGCTGCTGCTTCGCCTTGTCGAGGTCGTTCTTGGCTTCGTCCAGAGACGACTTGGCGTTGATGCCCTTGCGGGCAAGGTCGGCGGCGCGGTCATATTGCGACTGCGCGTACTGGACCTGGCTTTCGTCGGACTTCTCCTGCGCCAGCGCCTGGCTGTAGGCCGCACGCAGCTGCTCGACATTGAGCCGTGCGCCAGCCACCGCCGCGTCGGCCTGGGCCAATGCGATCCGGTAGGGCTCGGGATCGATAGCGAACAACACGTCGCCCTGCTTGACAGACTGGTTGTCGAAAATGTCGACCTGAACGATGCGGCCCGCCGTATCGGCGGCTATCGACACCTTGGCCTGCTGCAGATTGGCGTTCTCGGTCTCCTGATAGCGGCCGCCGGTCACCCAGACATAGCTGCCGCCGGCGATCAACGCAGCGGGCAGCACAAACATCAAAAGGAAGCGGCCGGCACGGCGCTTCTTCTTCGGCGCCACCGGCGCCGGAGCTATCTGCGGAGCGACCGTTACCGGAGCTGCCGCCGGCTTCGCGGGAGCTTCCATCTCCAGCTTGGCCGCATTCTCATCTAGTTTGGCTACCGCGTTCATGCTGCTGCGCCTTCCGTATTCTTCACTTTTTCCGAGGGCGGCGTCTCACCATCTGCAAGATTCTGCACCATTGTCTCCAGCGCCCTGACCAGGACGTGGCGATCTTCCGGCGAAACGCCAACGAGCGATTCCTCATAAACCTCGCCGGCAAGGCTCTTGACGTGGGTGTAGGCCGCGTTGGCCTTGGCGGTCGGGAAAATCATGCGCACTCGCCTGTCGGTTGCGTCGGGACGGCGCTCGATCCAGCCGCCCTCCTCCATGCGATCGACAAGACGCGAGACGCTGATCGGCTCGATTTCGAGAAGCTCGGCAAGCCGCGCCTGCGCGACACCCGCCTCCTTGGCGACACGTACCAGAAGCCGCCATTGCGCCGAAGAAAGGCCGAAACCACTGGCGCGCGCCTCGAAGCGCTTGCGCATCAGGCGCTGCACGTCGTGGATCAAAAAGCCCAATCTGTCGATGCCGTCGGAAACCATGAGCGACATATATAATAAGCGTGCTCATAATTCAAGGAGCCGGATTGTGCCAGAAGCCGGCAAGTGTGCATGGCAGTCACATCATGAGCGATTGCGAATGAGCATCGTGACCACGAAGAAAGCACCGAACGAACTGGTGATGATGCCGATCGGCAGTTCCTGCGGCGGCAGCAGCGTGCGCGCGAGAAGATCGCTTGCCAGCAACAGCACCGCTCCGAAGATAGCGCAGGTTGCGATCAGGCGAAGGTGTAGCGGGCCGGCAAGGGTCCTGGACAAATGCGGGATCATCAGGCCAACGAAACCTATGACGCCTGCTACCGAGACAAGGATTGCTGTCGAGAAAGCGGCGACGAGAAATGTCATCCTGCGCATCCGCGCAACCGGCACACCGAGGCTTTCGGCGGCATTCTCGCCGGCCAGGAAAGCGTCGAGCCGACGATGGTTCCAAAGTCCATAGACAAGGATGGTGCCTGCGCCCAGAGCAGCCAGCCCGACATTGTCCCAACGCGCGAGCCCGAGCCCGCCCATCGTCCAGAACAACACCGAGTGAGCGGCGCGCTGGTCTCCGGCAAAGACGAGATAGTTGGTCAAGGCGGTGAACATGAAGGAGACAGCAAGCCCGGCGAGGATCAGCCGTTCGGGGCCTTGCCCCCTCACCCGCGAAACCAGCAACAGCACGATGCCGGCGGCTAATACGCCGCCCGTGAAGGCCGCGACCGGCAACGTCCAGATGCCGAAATGGTCGCCAAAAATGGTGATGACGGAAACCGCGCCGGCCGCCGCTCCGGACGACAGGCCGAACAGGAACGGATCGGCGAGGTCGTTGCGCGTTACCGTCTGCAGCAGCGCGCCGATGACGCCCAGCCCGGCGCCGACACAGATGGCCATAATCGTGCGCGGCAGCCTGAGATCGACAACGATCTTGGCAATCGGGATCTTGCCGGCCGGACCGGACACGATATCTCCGTCCAGCCCGGCCGCATGTCCGAGCGCAGCAATCACGTCGCTCAGCGCGATGACCGTCGATCCATAGGCAATCGACAACAAAGCAAGAGCGGCAATTGCTGCTGCTCCTGCTGTCATGGCCAATTCGAACGCTCTCTGGCGCAAGCTCAGAAAGCTTCCGGGTGCATCGCCCTGGCGATCTTGCCGATCGCCTCGATGTTGGCAGGCCCAGGTGTCAGTTCGGCATAGCGCAGCGCGACGAAGCGTTCATTTTTGACCGCATCAGTCTCCTTCATCGCCGGATGGGCTTTGAGGAAATCGAGCAGTTTCCTGTAGCCGCCGCCGTCCTGGTAGTCGAGCAGGATAAGGAATTGCGGATTGCGGGCCGCCACCGTCTCCCAATCCGTATTGCCCCAACTCGTCGCCATGTCGGCCATGATGTTGTCGCCGCCGGCAGCAGCGATCATGGCGCTGGGGATCGCGAACTTGCCTGATGTGAAAGGTTTGTCTTCGCCGGAGTCGTAAAGAAACACGCGCGTTCCCTTGCGGTCGCCGATCTTTGCCGTGATATCGGCAAGTTGTGCCTTCCAGTCCGACACAAGCTTTCCCGCCTGGGCCTCCTTGCCAAAAATCTTGCCCAGCTTTTCGACATCACCATAGAGCAGGTCCATCGAGGCCGCGGGGCGGTTCTTGTCGAGATGGACGCAGCTTTCCGTCAGCACAAGCGTCTTGATGCCGTACGGCGCCAGCGTATCGGGCGTCACCTCGCCACCTGGTTTCATGCCGTAATACCAGCCGGCGAAGAAGAAATCGGGCTCGACGGCGACGAGGTTTTCGAGCGTCGGGTATTTCGGCGCGAGTTCCGGGATCGCGCCCTGCTCAGCCTTGAATTCCGGACCGACCTTGTACCATCCGGTGATGCCCGTCAGGCCGACGATCGACGGTTGCAGCCCCAGCGCGAAGGCCATCTCCGCCATGTTCAGATCTTGGATAACGGCGCGCTTCGGCGCGGCTTCGAACGTCAGCGGCGTGCCGCAGCTGTCAACGGTCACGGGAAAAGCGAAGGCGGCCTGGGCAAGCAGTAGGGGGGCAAAAGACAATACGAGGCGTTTCACGAATGTTGCTCCTTGGTCAGATCAGGATGGGAAGAGGCACGGTTAGGAACGTCGAAGATCGTAAGTTCGCGGTCCTCGGTGGGATGGCGCAGCCGAAGCATGTCGACGCCGAAAGTCTCGCGGATCAATTGCTTGGTCAGCGCCTCGTGCGGACCGGCGAGTGCCTGCAGGCGGGCCTCGTTCATCACCGCGACCCTGGTGGCAAATGGCGTGACCAGCGACAGATCATGAAGCACCGCCACCACGGTCATGCCAAACTGCGATACGAGTTCGAGAAGGTCGCTGCGGGCGCGCGGATCGAGATGATTGGTCGGTTCATCGAGGAACAGGATTTTGGGCTCCTGGGCGATGGCGCGCGCCAGCTGGGCGCGTTGCCGCTCGCCACCGGATAGCGAGCCGATTGTGCGGCCGAGCAGCGGCATCAGGCCGGTTCTGCGAAGCGCTTCGATGACGATGTCGCGTTGCTCGCTCCTTCGTCGCAAGCCCGCATGGGGGACGCGCCCAAGCTCGACATAGTCGATCACGGCAAGCCGCGGGTCGGGCTGATCGGTCTGGCCGACGACCGCCATGTGCAGCGCCCGCTCGGCGGCCGAAAATCTCTCCAGCCGGCGTCCGGAGAATCTCACGTCTCCTGCGCTTGGCCGCAGCGTACCGCAGAGCATGCGCAGCAGCGTCGTCTTGCCGGCGCCGTTAGGGCCGATGATGGCGAGGCGGTCGCCCGCCGCTAGCGAAAGGCTCACCGCACTGACCAGGCGCTGGCCATTTGCCGTCGCACTCAGTTCGCGCGCTTCAAGAAGAGGCTGGGAGGCGTCCAACTTACCGTCACTTTCTCAATGGCGACGGAAGGAAGCTGGACGGACCGGCCGACAAGACCGATGTCCACGTCTCCTCCCGGCACACCCCGTCCGGTCAACTCATGCTGATGGCAGGTCTCCTGGCTCGCGGGTCTTTGCGCCATCCTGCCTTCCCAGCCTTGCCGGCCAGTGGCACTTCGGATCTTGCTAACCGCTTACAGTTGCGGGGGCAGCCACGGCCTCGATCCGAAGACCTCACCGTGTTCCCTTTTCACCCCTTGCCTTTCGACTCGGGGACCATCACTCAGCCACCCTAATTTTCCGCCACTCACAGCGCAATAAATTTTCGGAGTTCGGACAGCCGCTGGAGCAAGGGTCTTGTCAGAAGGAGTCATGCATACCTCGTAATGTAATAACATTACGTACCTAGAGGACGTTGTCTGCTTCTGTCAACCCCCAACACGATTTGGGACAAATGGCTGCCGGCATCTGGGCGCGAGGTCGCCGATGCGCCGGAATTCGATCCCTGTAGCGGCAAGGCTGGAAATTTGGATACCGGTCAAAGTGTGAGGCGCGGCAGGCGACCCCGAAGCGCAGGAAGCGCTGCTACCGCTTGTGACGAGCATGCAGAAGATCGGCGTTCAGATGCTCAGACTATCGATCTCATCCAGGCGGAAAACGCTTCGATATGCGCTTGTCGGGGGTGATTGGCTACGCAGGCAAGGTAAAAGCCATAGCCTGGCAGACAGAGATCATGTGCCTTGACTAGCCTGCCAGCCTCGAGTTCGCCACTGACGACCACATCGCTGCAGATAGCGATACCTTGGCCTGCCGCTACCGCGTCAATCGCGTGCAGCTCTTCGCGGAAGCTTAGGTCCCATGCCTGGTTGGCATTGGGGATGCTGGGATCGATCGAGCGTGCGATCGCCAGCCATCGTTGCCAAGTCGGCGCTTCCGGGTCGCGGTTCGTCCAATTGAAATGGATGAGCGGGTATTGCAGCAGATCGGCGGCGCGCTCGATCTGTCGGTCGCCTCCTGCGAACAACTCCGGGCTGCATACCGGAAAGAATGCGTCCCGAAAAATTTCCTGCGCGGGAACATCCCGCGGCATCCTGCGCGCATAGCGGATCGCGACGTCGGCGTCACCGGCTCGCAGGTCCAGAACGGCGTCTGTCCCGATGATCTCCAGTGGAATGTTCGGATGCTGTTCGCGCCACTTCGACAGGCGCGGAACCAGCCATCGGCTGGCAAATGCATTTGGGCTCGTCACGCGCAACGGGCGTTGGCCAACTCCGGCCGAGGCTGATGCTATTGCCGCAGCGAAAGCGTCGAAGCCGCTGCAAATTACCGGGAATAGCCGTTCGCCCACGCCTGTGAGCACGAGCGGTCGTGGGCGCCGCCGGAACAGCAGTTGCCCACAGACCTCCTCCAGCAATCGAATCTGGTGGCTGATGGCCGTTGGCGTCACGCCGAGTTCCGTCGCGGCCTTCCTGAAGCTCATCAGCCTGGCAGCGGCTTCGAAGGCGCGAAGCGACCCGAGCGGCGGAAGTTTTCTCATCCAGGCAGTTTAGATGAATTTAGCTCATCCAGCGACTGAGATATTCGATTTTGCAGCGAATGGCGCCGCATGAGATCATTGTGATCCGGTGAACGACAGCGGCCTGTCCAACCGTGCTGAATCACGAAGGGTATCCCTCGATGAGCATGTTCAAGCTTATAGACGGTTCCGAGCCGACGTTGCAGGCGCCAGATATCGCCCGGCTCAGGCAGGCGATTAGCGGCGATCTGATCCTTCCGGACGACCCTGGCTATGACCAGGCGCGCAGAGTTTGGAATGGCATGGTCGATAAGAGGCCGGCGGCTGTTTTCTATTGCGCCGAATCCAGCGATGTCGTCACGGCCGTCAACTTCGCCCGATCGCAAGGCTTCCTCGTCGCCGTCCGCGGCGGTGGTCATAACGTCGCTGGCAGTTCGGTATGCGACGGCGGCTTGGTGATCGATGTGTCACGCATGAAGCGGATCGAAGTCGACCCGATCCGCCGTGTTGCGCGCGCAGAGGCCGGCCTGAACCTGGGCGAGTTCGACGCAGCCACACAGGTCCATGGTCTTGCGACGACCATGGGTGTCAACGCGGATACCGGCATAGCCGGACTGACACTCGGCGGCGGGTTCGGCAAGCTTGGCCGCAAACATGGACTGAGCTGCGACAACCTTGTCGCTGTCGAAATCGTGACGGCGGACGGCCGGTTGCTCACGGCAAACGCGGCCGAAAATGCAGATTTGTTCTGGGGCATTCGGGGCGGCGGCGGCAATTTCGGAATAGTCACCACCTTCGAATACAAGCTCCATCCAGTGGGTCCGCTTCTCATCGCGGGATCGATGTTATACCGCTACGAAGAGGCACGCGAAGCGATGCGGTTCTATCGTGCGTTCTCGAGCGGCGCCACGGATGAGCTGAGCCTGGATGCAGCACTTGTGACGGCGCCCTCGGGCGAACGCTTCTTCAGCATATCGGCGTGCTACATCGGCCCACTCGACGAAGGCCAGCAAATCATTCAACCTCTGAGAGAGTATGGCACGCCAGTTGAGCGCCGGGTTGCTCCTGTCCCCTATCTTCAAATCCAATCGGCCGGGGACAGCCTCTTTCCGCGCGGGCGGCGCTACTACTGGAAGGCGCAGTTCATGCGCGAAATCACAGATCAGGCGATCGATACCATGCTTGCGGCTTACATGACTGCACCCAGCGAATCGCTTCTAGTCCTGCAGCAGGTTGGCGGCGCCATCTCGCGAGTACCGATGGACGGAACGCCCTACGCCAACAGAGATGCACTTTACGATTGCTTCCCGATATCGATTTGGGACAATCCGTCTGACGACGAAACGCACATCCGATGGGCGCGCGACCTGTGGGATGCAATGAGACCGTTCTCGACCGGCGGCGTCTATGCGAATAATCTCGGCGAAGAGGGCACTGATCGGGTTCTGGCGGCTTACGGCGAGAATTATCCGAGGTTGGCCGCACTAAAGAACAAGTATGATCCCACCAATTTCTTTCGCTTGAACCAAAACATTAAGCCTGCGGCCTGAGCGACCGCCCCAGGCCGATGCTCGAAATTCTGCGGCGCTGCTACAGCTCCAAATTCCAGTTCTGGCCGACCAGATCCTTGCCAAAGGAATGGTGGCGCTCCTCGTTGGTCAATTTAAAGCCCGCAGCCTCATAGATGTGGCGAGCGGCGGCGAGCACGCCGTTGGTCCACAGCGTCAGTGTCCTGTAACCCCTGGCGCGGCAAAAGCCGACACATTCCTCGACCAGCCGCTTGCCGATCCCGAGGCCGCGCGCCGAAGGCTCGACATAGAGCAGGCGCAACTTCGCCACCGCGTCCGACTGGCGCACGACGAAGACGGAGCCGACGACCTCGCCTTCCCGCTCGGCGATCCAGCTGCGTTCCCATTTCGGATCGAAGGATTTGACGAAGGCACCGAGGATTTCGGCGACCAGCGCTTCATAGGTTTCGTCCCAGCCATATTCCTGCGCGTAGAGCAGGCCCTGGCGATGAATGATCCAGCCGATGTCGCCGACTTGCAGAGGCCGCAGCATATAGGGAATTTTGGGCTCGGCGCTTCCGCCCAGCAAACGCTGCACCGTCTGCATGGCCTTGACCAGCCTGTCCTGTTCGGCAACCGAAAGCCGTTCGAGCAAAGCCCCGACCTGGTCGTGCGAACCCTGGTTCAGCGGCGCGAAGGCCTGCCGCCCGGCCTTGGTCAGCGCGATCGACGAGCGCCGCGCATCCGCCTCGATCGTGGCGCGCTCGACCAGATCACGCTCCTCGAACTTCTTCAGCAGCCGGCTGAGATAACCGGCATCGAGGCCGAGATCGCGCGCAAGGTCGGTGGCGGTCAGGCCATCGCGATGCGCCAGCTCATAGAGCACCCGCGCCTCGGTCAGCGAGAAGGTGCTTTTCAGCAGCCCTTCGTCGAGCAGCCCGATCTGGCGGGTGTAGAAGCGGTTGAAGGCTCGCACCGCGTCGATCCGCTCCTTGCCTGGGTGATGATGAATGGTCATGGCATCCTCCTCCCGGCAAGATCAGCGATTTAGTTGACTTGGTCAAGTATCCGTTTGAAGCAATTGTCCTGATTATGCCCAGCGGGCGCCTTGACTCGCACGAGCTGCCAGCCTATTTCAGCGCCACGTTAGCACTCCCCCAAGATGAGTGCTAACCACATGTCCGGCGCCGCCGGACGGAGGAACTGTTCTCACCATTCTCATCGAGGAATAAAAAATGGCAAAGTCGAAGTTCCGCCCGCTTCATGACCGCGTGGTCGTTCGTCGGGTCGAATCCGAATCCAAGACCGCGGGCGGGATCATCATCCCCGATACGGCTAAGGAAAAGCCGCAGGAAGGCGAGATCATCGCCGTCGGTTCCGGCGCCCGCGACGAAGCCGGCAAGCTCGTCCCGCTGGACGTCAAGGCCGGCGACCGCATCCTGTTCGGCAAGTGGTCGGGCACCGAAGTCAAGCTCAATGGCGAAGACCTTCTGATCATGAAGGAATCCGACATTATGGGCATCATCGGCTGAATATCGGCCTCACCCTCGTTTAAATCTTCGGGCTCAATCCAAGCCCCTGCCAGGAGCTAAAAATGGCTGCCAAAGACGTAAAATTCTCCCGCGACGCTCGTGAGCGCATGCTGCGCGGCGTCAACATCCTCGCCGACGCGGTGAAGGTCACGCTCGGCCCC
>NZ_JAMYPX010000014.1:0-152178 GCF_040320585.1 Mesorhizobium sp. M0663 | reverse complement strand
GGATCGCCGGAAACAGGCCTTCCGGGTCGGCGCCCGACAGCGTGAACTCGTCGGTGTGGCAGATGCCGGTTGCCTTGATCTCGACCAGCACCTCGCCATCACGCGGACCTTCGAGGTCGACCTCCATGATCTCCAGCGGCTTTCCGGCGGCAACGGCGACAGCGGCGCGCGTTTTCATCAGGCAATCCTCCCATGACGACCCATAGAGTTTCTCATTCCGCCATTGCTGCGGATGAGACCGCAACACGCTCATTCATCGCCGTATCCTCGAAAAGGCATAGGACTAAAGCAGACACGTAAGTCCACTTGCACGGCTTTGATAAATCTTGTGGCGTCCGCTAAGCTCATTGTGGGCACCTTGAATTCGCGCTGGTCCGGGAACAATCGGACTTTAGTGCAAGAATGGGCAGTTTTATCGATGACGAGCGCGGTGCCAGGCACTCTCGCGGCCTTTTTGTGCTTTTTTTTCCAGACCGCCAACGTTACAGGCGTGATGGCCCAGGAAGTGACGGGCAAGCAACCGGTCGCAGCCGACAGGCCGGAAAGAAAGATAACCGAAATCAGAATAGGTTATTTGCGGGCCTACGCGCCGCAACTGGCGCTTTCCCTGCTGGACCTGCCGCCACGCGACGAAGGTGTCGCCGGCGCCAATGTGGCGATCGGCGATAACAACACGACAGGAAAGTTCCTCAGCCAGAAATTCAGCCTCGACATAGCCGAGGTCAAGCCGGACGGCGACGCGGTTCAGGCGTTCAACGATCTGATTGCCAAAGGTGACCGCTATGTTGTCGCTGACCTCTCGGCCAGGCAATTGCTGTCGATCGCCGACATCGCCCGCGACAAGGGCGTTCTGGTCTTCAATGTCGGTGCCACAGACGACAGCCTGCGCGAGGAAGACTGCCGCATAAACATTTTCCATGTGGCGCCGACACGAAGCATGCTGGCTGACGCGCTGGCGCAGTATCTCGTGATAAAGAAATGGCCGAATTGGGTGCTGCTCTATGGTTCGCATGAGCGGGATCATCTCTATGCGGCCGCGTTGCGCCGCGCGGCGGCTCGCTTCGGCGGTCAGATCGTCGCCGAGAAGGAGTTCAAAGACACTGGCACGGCGCGCCGCACCGACACCGGCGCCACGCAGATACAGCAGCAGATTTCCGTGTTCACGCAGGATCTGCCGGAGCATGACGTGGTGCTTGTCGCCGATGAGAGCGAGGTGTTCGGAACCTATGTGCCCTACCGCACCTGGACACCGCGGCTGGTCGCTGGCACGGCCGGTCTTGTCGCATCGTCCTGGCATCCCGCGAGCGAGCAATGGGGTGGCATTCAAATGCAAAGCCGTTTCCTGAAGACGACCGGCCGGCGAATGCTGTCCAAGGATATGTCGGCCTGGACGGCGGTGCGGGCGGTGGGCGAAGCCAGCACACGGACCAATGGCGACGATCCGAAGAAGATCAGCGACTACATCCGCTCGGACGATTTCTCGGTCGCCGCCTTCAAAGGACAGAAGCTGACCTTCCGCAAGTGGAACCATCAGCTTCGCCAGCCAATCCTGCTCGGCGACACCAAATCCGTGGTCTCGACATCGCCACAGGAGGGTTATCTTCACCAAATCTCCGAGCTCGATACGCTCGGCGTCGATCAGCCGGAAACGAGATGCGTCCTTAAGTAGAACCAATCGGGAGGAATTTTCGTGCAGAGACGAGCTTGCGCACTCGCCATTCTCGGCTTCATGGCCAATCCGGCGTGGGCTTACACCGTTTATGTCTCCAACGAGAAAGACAATACGATAACGGTCGTCGACACGGCGACGATGCAAGTGGTGAAGACCGTCGAAGTCGGCCAGAGGCCGCGCGGTATCACCATCTCGCATGACGGCAAGTTCATCTATTTGTGCGCCAGCGATGACGATACGATCGAAATCATCGATACCGCGACGCTGCAGATCGTTGGCACGCTGCCATCAGGCCCCGATCCCGAACTGTTCGTGCTTTCGCCCGACGGCAAGACGCTCTACGTCGCCAACGAGGACGACAATCTCGTCACCGCGATCAACGTCGAGAGCAAGCAGGTCATGACCGAGATTCCCGTTGGGGTGGAGCCTGAAGGCATGGCCGTCAGTCCCGATGGCAAAACCATGGTCAACACCTCCGAAACCACCAGCATGGCGCATTTCATCGACACCGACAGCCATGAGGTGACCGACAACGTCCTGGTCGACACGCGTCCGCGCTTTGCGCAATTCAAGCCCGACGGATCACAGATCTGGGTCAGTGCCGAAATCGGCGGTACCGTCAGCGTCATCGACAGTCTCAAACGCGAGGTGGTGAAGAAGATCCAGTTCGCGATTGCGGGACTGCGGCCCGAAACCATCCAGCCGGTCGGCATCGCAATCAGCGCGGACGGCAAGAAAGCCTATGTCGCGCTCGGCCCAGCGAACCACGTCGCCGTCATCAACACCGAAACCTACGAGGTGGAAAAATACATCCTGGTCGGCCAGCGCGTCTGGCATCTCGACTTCACCCCCGATCAGAAGACGCTGATCACCACCAACGGCAATTCCAACGACATCACCTTCATCGACACGGCGACGGACGAGCCGGTTCAATCGGTTACGGTGGGCCAGCAGCCTTGGGGCGTGGCCATATCGCCCCACTAGACCGCAGCAATGATCAGGGAGGCCGACGTGATGAATATTTGCCGCGGGGATGTTGCAAGTGCACTAGATGACCAGCGCGCCCCGAAGGAGCCAGCGGCATGCAGCATGTGAGGACAAGCGGAGCTGGAGAGGAGGTGGCAGCGCTCGATGTTGCCGGCATCAGCCATTCCTATGGTCCGAAGCGAGCGCTCCAGGACGTCTCGTTCTCGATCGCGCCGGGAACTTTCACCGTTCTGCTCGGCCTCAATGGGGCCGGCAAGACAACTTTGTTCTCACTGATCAGCCATCTTTACGGCACCCGCCGCGGATCGATCCGCATCTTCGGCCATGACGTCAGCCGCGCTTCGGGCGAAGCGCTCAGGCGTGTCGGCATCGTATTCCAGGCACGCACGCTCGACCTCGACCTCAGCGTCCACCAGAACCTCTCCTACCACGCCTCGCTGCATGGCATTGGCGGACACCAAGCCCGGCAGCGCATTGCCGCGCTGCTCGATACAGTCAACATGCAGGGCCGTCAGCATGACAAGGCACGCAGTCTTTCCGGCGGCCAAATGCGGCGCATCGAGATCGCGCGGGCGCTGCTCCACCGCCCTTCCCTGCTGCTGCTCGACGAGGCGACGGTCGGTCTCGACATCCAGTCGCGTGCGGGCATTTTGGCCACCATCCGCAAACTCGTCGAAACCGAGGGCATCGGTGTGCTGTGGGCGACGCATCTGATCGATGAGGTCGAAGACGGCGACCACGTCGTCGTGCTGCGGCAGGGCGACCTGGTTGCCAAGGGTAAGGTGGCCGATGTCGTTGCGACGAGCGGTGCCAGTTCGATCCGCGACGCCTTTTCCAGGCTCAACCGCATCGAAACAAGCGGCATCGCGGAGATGTCGCCATGAGCGCTCCCGCAATGCCCGCAAAAGTCGCCGCCCTCACGCCGGTGAAGTTCGAACAGTTTGGGCTCCACCACTACCTCGTTTGCCTCAAAGGGATCGTCGTGCGGGAGTGCCTGCGCTTCCTGCATCAGCGCGAGCGCTTTATATCCTCGCTGGTTCGGCCGCTCGTCTGGCTGTTCATTTTTGCCGCCGGATTCCGGCAGGTGCTCGGCGTATCGATCATCCCGCCCTACAAGACCTACGTGCTCTACGAGGTCTACATCACGCCGGGCCTGTGCGGTATGATTCTGCTGTTTTCGGGCATGCAGTCTTCGCTGTCGATGGTCTATGATCGCGAAATGGGCAACATGCGCACCCTGCTGGTCAGCCCCTTCCCGCGTTGGTTTTTACTGATCTCGAAGATGCTCGCCGGTGTCGCCGTGTCGATCGCGCAGGTCTACGCGTTCCTGATCGTTGCCTGGTTCTGGGGCGTCAAGGCGCCGCCGCTTGGCTATCTCACCGTGCTGCCGGCGCTGTTCCTGTCAGGCATGATGCTGTGCGCGCTCGGCATGCTTCTGTCCTCAATGATCAAGCAGCTCGAAAACTTCGCTGGCATCATGAACTTCGTCATCTTTCCCGGCTATTTCGCTTCTCCGGCACTCTATCCCTTGTGGCGTATCCAGGAGGCTAGCCCCCTGCTCTACAAAATCTGCCTCGCCAATCCATTTACTTACGCCGTCGAACTGATCCGCTTCGCCTTCTACGGCCAGGTTGACTGGCTGTCGCTGGGCGTCGTTGCCGGCTGCACGCTGCTGTTCCTTGCCGCCGCCATCATCGCCTACGACCCTTCGCGCGGCCTGATGACCCGCAAACAGGACACGGGAGGAAATGCCTGATGGCGCGAATGATCCATGTTCGCGGTCTGGCTCTGGTCGCCATGCTCGCGCCGGGCGTCAACGCCATGGCAGCCAACCCCGATCCAGACTGGCCCTGCATGCAGCGCAAGGTGCCGCAACTCTCGCTCGGCCAGATCTGGAGCGGACCGGACCTTCCTTCAGCCGCGAAGGACTGGTCGAAGGACCCCACCATCTCCGCCCTGATCGAGGAAGTGGCAGCTCGCCGGATGCCGATTGCGGAAGCTCAAAAGAAGATCAGGGATTTCGCGGCCTCCTTGCCGGCCGAGCAACTTGCACCCAAAATGGCGATGATGGTGCAAGGCATGTTCGACCACCTGGACGCCGAGCGCTCGCAGGTGATCTCCGGCATTTCCCGCTACGCCCACAAGCAGCTCGAAATGGCCGCCGCGTTGCGCAAGGAAGCGTCCGATGTCGATGCATTGCGGGCAAAGCCGGATGCAGATCCCGAAGAGATCGATCGGCGAACCGAACAGCTGAAATTCGCAACGCGAATTTTCAATGAACGCGTCCAATCACTGACCTACGTCTGTGAAGTGCCGACGATAATCGAGCAGCGGCTTTATCAATTGTCCAAGGCCGTCTCGGAAACGCTCGCCGCGAAGAAATAGAACCTCATTCGATCTTCGCGGCGGATATCACGATCCCCGGCCGGGCAGCACGCGCCAGCGCTGAACGAAATAACCGGGATGCGTCTCGATCCACTGGGCTACCAGCGATTGCGCCTGCATGAAGGCGGTCCCGGGATTCATCGCCAGGCCATCCACCATCTGTTCGCGTTGTTCACAGGTCTGCGGCACATCCGTCAGGCAGACCATCATAACGAGCGTGTAGAGCATTACCCCTTGTCCCCTTCGATTCCCGAACCCCATGCCCGGGAGTTTCCGTGATACCGACCAGTCTGCAGGGATCGCACATACGGATCACTTACGGGTGTGAAAGGAACGTGGCCCCCGCTCTTTCGCGCCGCAATATAACATGACGCTAATCTAACGCCAACGACCGCAGGGCTCGGTCGCGGACGCGCGCGCATCGAAGATGCGCGTCCGGCTGTGCCAGTGCCAAAAAATGTGAACTCCTGGAACGCGCTCTCGCATGGGCTCGACCGAAACAGGAATATCATTGTTGTCGACCTCAGACCGGCAGTCCGTTCTGCTTTCGCAGGCTCTTGTCGAAAGCGGATGCGGGGACGAAACGGCGCAGGAAACTGACCTGGCGCGCCATTTTTCCAGCCGCATAGCGCCTCTTCGGAGCGGGATCGGTCGCAGCCACCAAAACGGTCCTGGCCACCATTTCCGGCGCATCGCCTTTTTCCATCGCTTTCCGTACAACTGCATTCATGCCAGCGCGCGCAGAGTCATAGATGTCAAGCAACTGATCCGGCCTGGCAAGATTTTCTTCAAATGAGGTGCGGGTATAGGCGGGCTCCACCAACACGACGCGAATTCCGAAAGTACGCAGTTCGTGGTCGAGCGATTCGGAGTAGCCCTCAACGGCATGCTTGGTCGACGAATAGAGCGCGAAATAGGGAGCTGGAATGAACCCCTGCACCGAGCTCAAATTGACGATTCTGCCCTTGCCTTGGCGGCGCATTGTCGGCAACACCGCTTTGGTTACTCGCATAACGCCAAAGACGTTCACGTCAAACAACGACTTGGCCTGGGCCATCGAGGACTCCTCCGCGCCACCAAGCAGGCCAACGCCGGCATTATTGACAAGCAGGTCGATGCGCCCGGTCTCGGCCAGCACGTCCTGGACAAGTTTCGCCACGGACGTGTCATCGGTCACGTCACAGGCCAGCATGGTAACGCCATCGGATCGGTCGACGACCGCGCGACGGCTGGTTCCGAACACGCGAAAGCCCGCGTTCTGCAGGGCTTTGGCCGTTGTGTGCCCGATACCGCTGGATGCCCCCGTCACCAGGGCGACGCCTAGATTGGTCTTGTTCATGGAGGTCACTTCTTTCTTCGTTTTGGATTGGCGTGAGAGAAGCACGACAGGTCGGAGCGAAAGGCGTCAATCATGAGCGCCTCCGGTACTCGCGCCGGCCAGATGATCCGTCCAGCGCCGGAACAGCGCGCTGGCATTAACGCCTCCGAAGCCGAAGCCATTGGAGATTGCATAGCCCATCGCCATCGGCCGAGCCCGGTTTTCGACGAAGTCGATCCCGTCGCCGGCCGGATCGGGAGCGCTCAGATTGAGGGTCGGCGGTGCCATCTGATCCCTGAGCGCCAGGATTGCGAAGATTGCTCCGAGCCCGCCGGCGGCTCCGAGCAGGTGTCCGGTCGCCGATTTCGTTGCACTGACAGCTATCGCGAAATCGCGCCCGAACACGCTCTTGATCGCTTCGATCTCACCCAGGTCGCCCACCGGCGTGGAGGTCGCATGGGCATTGAGATGACGAACCTCGCGGGGCGAAATCCCTGCTTGGGCGATTGCGATCTCCATGGCCCGGCGCGCACCGTCGCCGTCCTCGGGACCGGAGGTGACGTGATGAGCATCCGCCGTCGTGCCGTAGCCGACAAGCTCGGCCAGCGGTCTTGCGCCGCGCGCCAGCGCGTGGCTCAATTCCTCGATGACCAGCATGCCGGCTCCTTCGCCCATGACGAAGCCGTCCCGCGACTTGTCGAACGGTCGGGAGGCCTCATCAGGACGGTGATTAAAGGACGTCGAAAGCGAGCGTGCCGCCGCAAACCCACCGAGGCTGACAAGATTCATGCATGCTTCCGTCCCGCCGCACACGGCAATATCGGCCTCGTTGGCGCGGATTAGGCGAGCCGCATCGCCGATCGCCTGAATGCCGGCCGCGCACGCCGTTACGGGTGCACCGAGCGGACCTTTGAAGCCATAGCGGATCGAGACGTGGCCTGCCGCGAGGTTCACCAGGAAGGACGGCACCGTAAAAGGTGATAGACGGCGGACGCCGCGCCGGTCGACCGTGCGCACCGCCTCGGTTATGGCCGGGAACCCGCCGACGCCCGAGGCGATGATCGTGGCCGTGCGCAAGCGATCCGCTTCCGAGACGGGGGCCCATCTTGCTTGGGCGAGCGCCTCTTGTGCCGCGGCCAGCGCAAAGAGAATGAACCGGTCTCCCTTGCGCTGATCCTTCGGCGGAAGGATGGCTTCCGGATCGAAACCAGCGTCCGGATCTTCTTCTGTGGAGGGCACCACCCCGCCGACCTTCGCCGGCAGGTCGCACACCACATCATCCGCAAGCCTCCGGATGCCCGAGCGGCCGGCCAGGAGACGCGACCAGGACGTTTCAACATCGGCAGCAAGGGGCGTAACCGCTCCCATGCCCGTAACAACAATCCGTCGCATCTATTTTCCTGTCAGTTTGGGCGCGCCGCAGGCGCCGCGACGCCGTTCAAGTGCCGGCTGATTCACGAACTTGATTGGCCGCCGCATCCAGAAAGGCCTGCGCGAGGTCAGGATCGTTGATGACGCGCGATAACATCAGCGCACCGACCATCGTCGAGAGAATTGCCATGGCCCTGCCGTCGAACTCCCCGTCACTGGTCTCAGCAATGAAACGGCCGAGGATCTCGAGATGCTCCTTGATCCCGGCTTCGAACGGCGCTTTCACGTCCTTGCCCTGTCTGGCGGCATCCGAGCCGAGCGCCACGATCGGGCAGCCGTCCATCTTTTCTCCGCGATGGTCCATACTGAGGTAGAACGCGATCACCGCGCCAAGCGGATCATCAGGGTTTGCCGCAGTCGCGGCCGACCATCGACGGGTGGCGCTCTCCATCGCCCGCCTGGACGCCTGCGCCGCCAGGTCGTCCTTGGATGCGAACTGCTTGTAAAACGCGCCTTGGGTCAGTCCGGCACCCTTCATCAGATCCTTAAGGCCGATACCATCAAAGCCGCGCTCCCGAAAAAGGCGGCTTGCCACGTTGATTACGCTTTCTCGGTTTTCCGCTGCCTGAGTACGACTTACGCGCATTGTTGACCTCTTTTTTAGATTGCGTTCGTAATCTATAGCCTATATAGAGTTCGAACGCAATCTAAAAAGGAGATACGAAATGATCCGCAAAACCTTGAGCGCATCGCTCCTGGCCGCGCTGTTTCTTGCGGCCCCGGCTTTTGCCGGGGAGGCCACCATCGGACGCCCGATCGAGGGCGGCAGCCTGCACGAGGGACACCTTGACATGGTGGTCTACTACGTCCCGGTCGACGGCGACCTCCTGGAGGTCACCGCCACCTTCGCGCTGAAGACCGGGGGCGATCCGCTGCGCGTCGTCATGGGCCTCGCCGACGACGACTCCGTGGCATTTTCCATGCCGGGCCACCAGGACTCGCTCTACGCGTTCTCAAGGTCCGGAGATGAGGTGACGGTCTCGACCGAGACTGACATGCATCTGCGAGCCGACGCGACAATACGCTGAGCCGAAGTTCAGACCGCAGCCGGCGTGCTGCTGGCCGTGGGCTCTCGCGTCCGCTCGGCTCGCCACACGGTGCCTCGATCACGCCATCGAATAAGTTTGGGGAGAGGTCAAATGCTATACAGTTATTTTGTCGAGAAATCGATCCGAGAGAGCTTCGACCACGTCAACAACCATCGCTGGGATGAGGCGGTGAAGGCACTCGCGCTGCATGTCCATCACCGCGTTTCCGGCGCCCACGCGCTTGGTGGTGAGCGCCACGACAAAGAAGCCATGCGCCGCTGGTTTGAGCGCCTCGGCCGCGTCCTGCCCAATCTCCATCTCACGGTCAACCACATCTGGGTGAAGGGCTGGCCGTGGCATACCACCGTGTTTGCCCATTGGGACGGTACCGCAACGCTGCTCAATGGCGACGCGTCGTACGTCAACCGTGGTCTCCACGTGTTCACCCTGCGGTGGGGCAGAGTCTATGCACTTGAGGAATTTTACGATTCACAAGCAGCGGCCCGCGGTCTTGCCGCCCAAGCGGCAGCTGGCCTCGAAGAAGCTGTCGCCGAACCAATTGTAGGCTAGCAGACGCTCAGTCAGAGCCCACCCGTTCCGTACGCGGGGGCGCTACCGCGTGGGCCAGCGCTTGGAGGGCGGTCGCCTCGGCTCCGCAAATGCGTGCCACCAGCGATGCCTCCCTATCCTCGGCTCGTGGACGTCGGTCTGGAGATCACAGCCGATCAGCCGCTGATACACACCATCGTTTATCTGAAGCGTTTATCTGAAGCGTTTGCCTGGACCGCGCGCCCTAACTCGCGCGACCTCTACTGTTCAGTTCCTCGTGCGGATAGAGCTTGCCGAACAGTGGCAGGTACATCGCGCCCTTGCGCATCAGAAAATCGTGGAAGGTCGCCATCGCCGGCGAGATCGCGTGATCGCTGCGCATCACCGAAAACCATTGCCGGCGGATCGGCATGCCGACGACGTCGAGGATGACCAGCCGGCCGGCTTCGGTTTCGGCAGCGATGGTGTGGGCAGAGATGAACGCGATGCCGAGCCCGGCCATCACCGCCTGCTTGATGGTCTCGTTCGAGCCCATCTCGACGCCCAGATCGTCGATGCGGCCAGGCACGTCGCTCAAAAATATTTCCAGCGAGATGCGCGTTCCGGAGCCGGGCTCGCGAATGAGGAAATGCTCCTCGGCGATCCGCTCCTTGGAAATGTCGCGTGCCGACGCCAGCGGGTGGTCGGGCGGTGCGATGATGACCAGCGGGTGATCGCCGAAGACCGAGGCACGCACCGGGACTTCCTTCGCCGGGCGTCCCATCAGCGCGATATCGATGTCGTGGTTCTTCAGATTATCGATCGTCTCGGCGCGGTTGCCGATGGCAAGGCGCATGTCGATATCGGGATGTTCCTTCATGAAGGCGGCCATCAGCCGCGGTGCGAAATATTTGGCCGTGGAAACGACGCCGAGCCGCAAGCTGCCGGCGCGCACGCCCTTGATCGCATCCATCTTGTCTTCGAGCAGACGAAGCCGCTCCTCGATGGCCTGTGCCGTCTCGACGAAGGCCAGACCTGCGGCAGTGGGACGCATGCCGTCCGACGTCCGGTCGAACAAGGCCAGCTGGAACTCTTCCTCAACTTGCCGCAACTGAATCGTCACCGCTGGAGGAGACAGGCCTAACACTTTGGCCGCGCTGACGATTTTTCCGTGGCTAATGATTGCCTGAACGGTCTTGAACTGCTTGAGCGTGAGGTTTCTCATATGGCATACTAAAATTTTTTTACTGCCTGAGTAAAGTTATTGAATTTTACTTATCCAGCGTCGTTTGTTCTCCTTTCCCAATCCGGCCGACCCGAGGAGAGGCGGCTGGATCGGGAGGTTACGATGCCAGCGGCAACGCTCGACGCTTTTCTGAACTCCTATCTTGGCGAGCCGGACGAACTGCGCTCCGCCGTCGTAGCGACCATCCGTCAGCTGACGCAGGCGGCCACCACGATCCGCAACACCATCAATCAAGGGGTGCTCGGCACGGCCTTTGCCGGAACCCGCGGCGCCAATGCTGACGGCGACATCCAGAAGGATCTCGATGTCTTCGCCGATGATATCTTTCTCGACGCCATGCGCCACGCTCCGGTCGCGCTCTACGCTTCCGAGGAACTGGAGCAGCCGGTGCTGCTCGACAGGCAAGCGCCTCTTGCCATCGCCATCGACCCGCTCGACGGCTCATCCAACATCGACACCAACGTGTCGATCGGAACGGTCTTCTCGCTCCTCCCTGCAATTGGCGCGCCGGATGGGAATCCGGCCGCCTCGTTTTTGCAGGCAGGCGTGAACCAGCTGGGTGCCGGTTTCTTCATCTACGGCCCGCAGCTGGCGCTGGTTCTGTCGCTCGGCAGCGGCACCCATGTCTTCGTTCTCTCGACCAGGCTCGGCACCTTCGTCCAGGCCTATGAGAGCCGGGTCATCCCCCAGCGTACCCAGGAGTTCGCCATCAACGCCGCCAACTACCGGCATTGGGACGAGGCGGTGCGGCTCTACATCGACGACTGCCTCGAAGGTACCGAAGGCCCACGTGAGAAGGACTTCAACATGCGCTGGATCGCCTCCCTGGTTGCGGACTGCTACCGCATATTGATGCGCGGCGGCGTATTCCTGTATCCGGGCGATAAGCGCAAGACTTACCGCCAGGGGCGACTGCGCCTCGTCTATGAGGCAAACCCGATCGCCTATCTCGTCGAACAGGCGGGCGGTGCCGCCACCGATACGATCACCCGCATCCTCGAAATCGAACCAGAGAACCTTCACCAGCGCGTGCCCATGGTTTTCGGATCGGCGCGGGAAGTCGCGCGCATCACCCGCTACCACACCGAGCCGAGCGCCATCGGCGAGCGCGCGCCGCTGTTCAGCCGCCGCGGCCTTTTCAGGGCCTGAATACCATGTCGGCAAAGCACCCCATCATTACCATCACCGGGTCGTCGGGCGCAGGCACTACCTCTGTCAAGCGCATCTTCGAGCTGATCTTCCGGCGCGAGAACATCGGGGCCGCCTTCATCGAAGGCGATGCTTTCCATCGCTACGACCGCGCCACGATGAAGGCGAAAGTGGCCGAGGAGGAAAAGGCGGGCAATCCGAACTTCACCCACTTCCACTCCGAGGCCAATGAACTGGCAATCCTCGAAAAGGTATTCGAGGAATATGGCCGCCGGGGAACCGGAAAGACCCGCACATACATCCATGACGAGGATGAGGAGAAGCAGTACGGCACGCCGCCGGGACATTTCACCGAATGGCGCGAATTTCCCCCGAGCGACCTGCTCTTCTACGAGGGCCTGCATGGCTGCGTCGTCACCGACAAGATCAACCTGGCCAGGCACGCGGATCTCAAGATCGGCGTGGTGCCGGTCATAAATCTCGAATGGATCCAGAAGATCCATCGCGACCGCGCAACGCGCGGCTATTCCACCGAGGCAGTGATGGACGTAATCCTGCGTCGCATGCCGGACTATGTCCGCTACATCGTCCCGCAGTTTTCGCAGACCGCCATCAACTTCCAGCGCGTGCCGATCGTCGACACGTCCAATCCATTCATCGCGCGCTGGATTCCGACGCCCGACGAATCGATGCTGGTTATCCGCTTCGCCAATCCCCGCGGCATCGATTTCCCCTACCTGCTTTCGATGATCCACGACTCGTTCATGTCGCGGCCGAATTCCATAGTGGTGCCCGGCAACAAGCTCGACCTTGCCATGCAGCTGATCCTGACGCCGCTCATCCTGCAATTGATCGAACGCAAGAACCGTGTGTCGTGAGGAGGACGCCATGAACAGCCAGGCAGCAGCACTGAAGCCCGTCGCCGCCGTCTCGGAGCGCGACATGGCCAACGCCATTCGCGCACTGGCGATGGACAGCGTCCAAAAGGCCAATTCCGGTCATCCGGGCATGCCGATGGGCATGGCCGATGTCGCAACGGTGCTGTTCAGCCGCTTCATCAATATCGATCCGTCGGCCCCCAACTGGCCCGATCGCGACCGCTTCGTGCTGTCGGCCGGGCACGGCTCGATGCTGCAGTATGCGCTGCATTACCTGCTAGGCTTTGAAGACATGCCTATCGAAGAATTGCAGCGGTTTCGCCAGCTGGGCAGCCGCACCGCCGGACATCCGGAATATGGCCATGCGCTTGGCATCGAGACGACGACCGGCCCGCTTGGACAAGGCATTTCGACCGCTGTCGGCATGGCGCTGGCGGAGCGCATGCTTGCGGCCCGCCACGGCGCCGATCTCGTCGACCATTTCACCTACGCGATCGCCGGCGACGGCTGCCTGCAGGAAGGCATCAGCCACGAGGCGATCGATCTTGCCGGTCACCTGAAGCTCTCCCGGCTGATCGTCTTTTGGGACGACAATGCGATCTCGATCGACGGGCCCACTTCCCTGTCGACATCGATGGACCAGCCGGCGCGGTTCAAAGCCGCTGGATGGCATGTCCAGTCGGTGAACGGCCACGACCCCGAAACCGTTGCGGCGGCAATCGAAGCGGCGCAGCAATCGGACCAGCCGTCTCTGATCGCCTGCCGCACGGTGATCGGCAAGGGAGCGCCCAATCTGGGCGGTTCGGAAAAGACGCATGGCGCGCCGCTGGGCGATGCGGAGATCGCCGCGACGCGCGAAAACATCGGCTGGACCTTCGCGCCGTTCGAGGTGCCGGACGATATCCTTTTCGCCTGGCGCGAGATTGCCGGCCGCGGTCAAGCGGCACGCCGCGCCTGGGAGCAGCGGCTTGCCGCCTCACCACGGCGGCAGGCCTTCGAGAGCGCGGTCGCCGGCGCCCTGCCCGACGCGGTCTTCGAAGCACTCGGCGCTTTCCGCAAGGAGCATGTCGGAAAGGCGACCAAGGTTGCAACGCGAAAAGCCTCGGAAATGGCACTCGCTGCGATCAATGGCGCAACCGAACTGACCGTCGGCGGCTCCGCCGATCTGACGCATTCGAACCTGACGATCACCAAGGGTATGAACCGCATCGCGCCGGGCGACTACGCCGGCCGCTACATCCACTATGGAATCCGCGAGCACGGCATGGCGGCAGCCATGAACGGCATCGCACTGCATGGCGGCTTCGTGCCTTATGGCGGCACGTTCCTGTGCTTCGCCGACTACGCGCGCGGCGCGATGCGGCTCTCGGCGCTCATGGGCCAGCGCGTCATCTATGTGATGACGCATGATTCCATTGGTCTCGGCGAGGACGGCCCGACCCACCAGCCGGTCGAGCACCTGGCGATGCTGCGGGCGACGCCAAACCTCAACGTCTTCCGTCCGGCCGACATCATCGAAACGGCGGAGTGCTGGGAACTGGCGCTGAGAAGCGAGAAGCGGCCAAGCGTGCTGGTGCTCTCGCGCCAGAACCTGCCGATGCTGCGCCAAGCACCTAGCGGCGAGCCACACAGCGACGAGAACCGGTCGAGCCGGGGCGCCTACATCCTGCGCGAGCCAGCCGGGCACCGCGCGGTGACGCTGATCGCCACCGGCTCGGAGGTCGAAATCGCGGTTGCCGCCGCCCTACGGCTGGAGACCGAGCACGGCGTCGCCGCCGCGGTTGTCTCGATGCCGTGCTGGGAGCTTTTCGAGGAGCAGGACGCCGGCACCCGCAAGGCCGTCCTCGGCTCGGCGCCCCGCATTGCCATCGAAGCCGCAGCACGGCTCGGCTGGGACCGCTGGATCGGCGACACCGGCGCTTTCGTCGGCATGGCCGGTTTCGGCGCCAGCGCCCCTGCCCCGGATCTCTACCGGCATTTCGACATCACGCCCGAAGCCGTCGCGGCAGCGGCGCTGAAGCTCATTATCTAGGAGGACGACCATGGCCCGCATCACCCTTCGCCAGCTTCTCGACCATGCCGCCGAGCACGGCTACGGAGTGCCGGCATTCAACATCAACAACATGGAACAGGGCCTCGCCATCATGGAGGCCGCCAGGGCATGCGATGCGCCGGTTATCATCCAGGCCTCACGCGGCGCCCGTTCCTATGCCAATGACATCATGCTGGCCAAGATGATGGAGGCGTTGACCGAAATCCATCCGGCCGTTCCGCTATGCATCCATCAGGATCACGGCAACAACGAGGCCACCTGCCTGTCCGCGATCCGCCACGGCTTCACCTCGGTGATGATGGACGGGTCATTGATGGCGGACGCCAAGACGCCGGCGAGCTACGATTACAACGTCGCCATCACCGAACGTGTCGCACGCATGGCGCATTGGGTCGGCGCTTCAGTCGAAGGCGAGCTTGGCGTGCTCGGCTCGCTGGAAACCGGCCAGGGCGAGGCCGAGGACGGGCACGGCGCTGAAGGTGCGCTTTCCCACGACCAGCTTTTGACCGATCCCGACCAGGCGGTCGACTTCGTGACCGCCACCCGGGTCGACGCGCTGGCGATCGCCTGCGGTACCTCACACGGTGCCTATAAATTCAGCCGCAAGCCTGACGGCGGCATCCTGGCCATGCAGGTGATCGAGGCGATCCACGAAAAGCTGCCCAACACGCATCTGGTCATGCACGGGTCTTCCTCCGTGCCGCAGGAACTGCAGGACATCATCAACAACTATGGCGGCGAGATGCCCCAGACCTTTGGCGTCCCGGTCGAGGAAATCGAGCGCGGCATCCGCTACGGCGTGCGCAAGGTCAACATCGACACCGATTGCCGAATGGCCATGGCCGGGCAGTTCCGCCGCGTTGCGACGGAGGACCCGCGCGAATTCGATCCGCGTAAATTCCTGAAACCCGCCATGGACGCCCTGCGCGACCTGTGCCGCGATCGCTTCGAACGCTTCGGCACCGCAGGCCACGCGTCGAAGATCAGGGTGATCGCCATGGATGAGATGGCGAAACGTTACGCCGCAGGAAAGCTCGACCCCCAAATCGCAACCGCGAAAGCCGCCTGAGCGGCAAACAGGAGACCTGCCATGAACAAGATCGACATGCCCTCAGCAGGCACGCTCAAGGAAGGCAAGGAACGCTACAGGTCGGGCGTCATCCCCTACAAGAAGATGGGCTACTGGGAGCCGGACTACCGGCCCAAGGAGACCGACCTGATCGCCATGTTTCGGATCACGCCGCAGCCCGGCGTCGACCACGAGGAGGCAGCCGCCGCCATCGCCGGTGAATCCTCTACCGCGACATGGACCGTGGTGTGGACCGACAGGCTGACCGCCTGCGAGCTCTACCGCGCCAAGGCATTCAAATCCGAGCCGGTGCCGAACACAGGTCCAGGCACCAGGATCGAGCAGCAGTACTTCGCCTATATCGCCTACGACCTCGACCTGTTCGAGCCCGGCTCCATCGCCAACCTGACTGCATCGATCATCGGCAACGTGTTCGGCTTCAAGGCCGTCAAGGCCTTGCGGCTCGAGGACATGCGCATCCCGGTGGCATACCTCAAGACCTTCCAGGGCCCGGCGACCGGCATCGTGGTGGAACGCGAGCGGCTCGACAAGTTCGGCCGGCCGCTGCTCGGCGCGACGACGAAGCCGAAGCTTGGCCTGTCCGGCCGCAACTACGGCCGCGTCGTCTACGAGGCGCTGAAGGGTGGCCTCGATTTCGTCAAGGACGACGAGAACATCAACTCACAGCCCTTCATGCATTGGCGCGACCGTTTCCTCTACTGCATGGAGGCAGTGAACAAGGCGTCGGCCGCCACCGGCGAAGTCAAGGGCCATTATCTCAACGTCACCGCCGGCACGATGGAGGACATGTACGAGCGCGCCGAATTTGCAAAACAGCTTGGCTCCTGCATCGTCATGATCGACCTCGTCATTGGTTACACGGCGATCCAGTCGATGGCCAAGTGGGCACGCCGCAACGACATGATCCTGCATCTGCATCGGGCCGGCAACTCGACCTATTCGCGCCAGAAGAACCACGGCATGAATTTTCGCGTCATCTGCAAATGGATGCGGATGGCCGGCGTCGATCACATCCATGCCGGCACGGTGGTCGGCAAGCTGGAAGGCGACCCGCTTATGATCAAGGGGTTTTATGACTCGCTGCGCGAGGAGCGCACGCCGCAGAACCTCGAAACCGGGCTGTTCTTCGATCAGGACTGGGCCTCGCTCAACAAGGTGATGCCCGTCGCCTCCGGTGGCATCCATGCCGGCCAGATGCACCAGTTGATCCATTATCTCGGCGAGGACGTCATCCTGCAGTTCGGCGGCGGCACGATCGGCCATCCGGACGGCATCCAGGCCGGCGCGACGGCCAATCGCGTCGCGTTGGAGGCGATGATCCTCGCCCGCAACGAGGGCCGCGACTATCTGCGCGAAGGGACCAAAATCCTCGAACAGGCGGCCAGATGGTGCACGCCGCTCAAGGCGGCCCTGGAGACGTGGAAGGACGTCACCTTCAACTACGAATCGACCGACACGGCCGACTTTGTGCCAACCGCAACGCCGAGCTTCTAGACGAAAGGAACCGTCGCCATGATGACCAATCCCGGAAACAAGGTCACGCAGGGACAGTTTTCGTTCCTGCCCGAGCTAACCGATGAGCAGATTTCGGCGCAGATCAAATACGCACTGAAAAACCACTGGGCGGTCAGCGTCGAGTACACGGACGATCCACATCCGCGAAACACCTATTGGGAAATGTACGGCAACCCGATGTTCGACCTGAGGGACCCGGCGGGCATCCTGCTTGAAGTCAACAATTGCCGGAAAGCCATGCCCAAAATGTATGTCCGGGTCACCGCCTTCGATTCGACCAAGGGCTGGGAAGCACCGCGCATGTCATTCATCGTCAACCGGCCACCCAATGAACCCGGGTTCCGGCTGCTGCGCCAAGAGCGTGACGGCCGCAGTCAGGGCTATTCGATCGTGCCTTATGCGACCGACAGGCCCGAAGGCGAACGGAGCTAGGCGAACCATGCTGGACGCGATAGCAAAGAGCGCTGCCGCGCAGGGCGAATCGGTTGACCTACAGGCCGAGTTCGAGGCGTCCAACATCGACGAGGTGATGGACAAGCTCGACCGCGAACTCGTCGGCCTGAAGCCCATCAAGAACCGCATCCGCGAGATCGCTGCGCTGCTCCTGGTCGACCGGCTTCGCCGCAAGTTCGGGCTGATCTCTGGCGCACCAACGCTGCACATGAACTTTACGGGAAATCCCGGTACCGGAAAGACCACCGTGGCGCTCAGAATGGCCGAAATCCTGCATCGTCTTGGCTATGTCCGCGAAGGGCACATGGTCGCGGTGACGCGCGACGATCTCGTCGGCCAGTATGTGGGCCACACCGCGCCCAAAACCCGCGAAGTGATCAAGCGCGCCATGGGCGGGGTGCTTTTCATCGACGAGGCCTACTATCTCTACAAGCCCGAGAACGAACGCGACTACGGCCAGGAATCGATCGAAATCCTGCTGCAATGCATGGAAAACAACCGTGACGATCTGGTTGTGATTCTTGCCGGCTACAAGGACAAGATGGACCGCTTCTTCGACAGCAATCCCGGCATGCGCTCGCGCATCGCCCATCACCTCGATTTTCCGGACTACGGCGTCAGCGAACTCAAATCAATCGCCGAGATCATGCTGGCGGAACAGAATTACCGTCTCAGCGAAGCGGCGGCCAAGGCGCTCGAAGAGTATCTCCCGATCCGCATGCGGCTGCCGCATTTCTCCAACGCCCGCTCCGTTCGCAATAGCCTCGACCGGGCGCGGCTTCGCCAGGCCAGCCGGCTTTTCGCATCGCGCGACCGGGCGTTGACGAAAATCGATCTTATCACCATCGAGGAATCCGATATTCGCGGCAGCCGCGTGTTCGCGGAAGGTAAGCTCGAAGGCGAACCGGAGACGAAGGCGCGCTGACAAGATGACGGCGGTTGGTGTGCAGCGACCGGAAACGGACGACAGAATGGGAGCCGACGACCATGGATAGCAAGACAATCATCGCGCCCTCGGTGCTTTCCGCGGACTTCTCGCGGCTCGGCGACGAGGTCGAAGCGGTCGTCCGGGCGGGTGCCGATTGGATCCATCTCGATGTGATGGATGGCCATTTCGTGCCCAACATCACCTTCGGTCCGCCGGTGGTCAAGGCGATCCGTAATCGAACGGACAAGGTCTTCGATTGCCACCTGATGATCGCGCCGGCCGACGCCTATCTCGGCGCCTTCGCCGATGCCGGCTGCGACATCATTACGGTGCATGCCGAGGCCGGACCGCATCTCGACCGTTCGCTGCAGGCAATCAGAAATCTCGGCAAGAAGGCCGGCGTGTCGCTGAACCCGTCAACGCCGGAAAGCGTCATCGAATATGTACTTGACCGGCTCGATCTGGTGCTTCTGATGACGGTCAATCCGGGCTTCGGCGGCCAGGCCTTCATTGCGGCGGTCGTCGACAAGGTCAGGCGGGTCAAGGCCCTGGTCGGCCATCGTCCGATCGACATAGAGATCGACGGCGGCGTCACGCCCGAAACCGCTCCGCTGGTCACCGCGGCCGGTGCCAATGTGCTGGTCGCCGGCTCGGCCATCTTTAAGGGCGGCACCGAGGCGGCCTATCGCGCCAATATCGGCACCATCAGGCAGGCGGCCGACGGGGCGATCCGGAAAGCGGCGTAAACCGTTTCATCGGAGGGCAAACATTTCATCGGAGGAAATCTTGGCGGCAATCCCACCTGTCTGCGATTTCGGCTGGCGAGCCATTGACGCCGTTTTGCCCGGCGTCGACGGCACATCGCATTCGATCTTAAGCCACGCCGGCCCGAACGGGCTGGTGGTGGCCTTCATCTGCAACCACTGCCCCTATGTGAAGGCGGTGATTTCACGGATGGTGCGCGACGCCAATGACCTCAAGGCCGAAGGCATCGGCTTTGTCGCGATCAACTCCAACGATAGCGACGCCTATCCAGATGATTCCTTCGACAATATGAAGCTCTTTGCCAGGACGAACGGCTTCACTTTCCCCTATCTCCATGACGAGCACCAGACGGTGGCGCGTGCCTACGGAGCCGTTTGCACCCCGGATTTCTTCGGGCTCAACAGCGAGTTGACGCTGCAATATCGCGGCCGGCTGGACGCGTCGCGACGCGACGCCGAATTGCTCGGGCTGAGGCGCGACCTGTTCGAGGCGATGAAGCAGGTTGCCCGAACCGGCGACGGACCGCTTGACCAGATCGCTTCGATCGGCTGTTCGATCAAGTGGAAGGATGCTGCATGAACGTCGGCGCAGGCAGGCCGTTTCGCTCGCCCAAGGCGATCCTGTTCGATCTCGACGGCACACTGGTCGATTCGGCGCCTGATATAGCGGCCGCCGTCAACGAATTGCTGGCCGGACGCGATCTGCCGCCGCTGCGGCTGGATCAGGTCAAGGCCATGATCGGCGGCGGCATCAGGAAACTGGTCGAACGAGCCTTCGCGGCTTCCGGCACGCCGCTCCTCGGCATCGCGCTCGATGAGGCCAACCGGGTCATGGCGCCGATCTATCGCAGGCATCTGACCGGCCGCACGAGGCTGATGCCTGGCGTCAGGGAGGTTCTCACGCACTTGCATTTGAGCGGAATAGCCATGGCCGTGGTGACCAACAAGCCGCAACTGGCGGCTCGCGAAATCCTGCTGCATTTTCGGCTGACGGAATATCTCGGCGCGATCGTCGGCGGAGACGCGGTGACATACTTGAAACCGGCGCCAGACGCGCTATTGCTGGCGCTCGACCTGCTTCAGGTCGAACCTCGTGACACGCTGATGGTCGGAGACAGCAGCGCCGACGTGGCCGCCGCCCGCGCCGCCGGCATGGCAGTCATTCTGCTGCGTGGCGGATACAGCCAAATTCCCGTTGAAGAGCTTGGCGCCGACCTCGTTTGCGACAGCCTGTTCGATCTGCCGTCCGCGATGCAGAGGCTGCAAGACGCTGCGTGACCCCAAGCGCAGCCCAGCCAACGCCGGCCGAGCGCAGTCCAACGGCCGGCAGTACCGCGTTATTTTGAGAATTGTTTCAGATAAGCAATGACGTTGGCGATGTCCTCGTCTTTCTTGAGGCCGACAAACGCCATCTTGGTTCCTTTGACCATCGCCTTGGGATCGCGAAGGTAGGTCGTCAGCGTGGCCTCATCCCATTTGACGCCGGACTTGCCGGCCTCGGTCATGGCCTTGGAATAGCTGAACCCCGGATGCGTCCCGGCCGTTCGGCCGATAACGCCGTTCAAGGACGGACCGACCTTGTTCTGGTCCTTGTCTGCGACGTGGCAGACCTTGCATTTGGCGAAGACCTTCTCACCCGCCGCGGCATCCTGTGCCTGAGACTGGGTAGTGACAAAGGTGGTGACGGACACGGCGGCGAAAAATGCGACTGCGCGCATGGCATTTCCTCATTGATCGTGTGAGTGCCCTGGACACTTTACGCGTGTCGATGCCTTGATCGCCGGCATTCGTGTTTAAGCGGGAGAGCGAACTATTCGTCCTTCCTCCCCGGACTGGCAGCACCTGCACGCCTCGAAAAGCTAGACTGCCGATGAAGGAAGTCAATCGTACAAAGGTCCTGTTTCGTTTCCCGACTGCGCGAAGGGAGGTGTGTAGCGACACGCGGTCCACATCATTGACGCCTGTTGGCCGAACGCGTAGCCTCACTCCAACCGGTTTGCTGTTTGGGCACCTTCAGGAATCCGCGCAACTCCAAAGCACGAACTCTGGAGAGTTCGCCGCGCAGGCGACGATAAGTGCCAAATGGACATGGTCGATCTCATATTAACGGTGTGCCTTAGCGCCAATCCGGGCAATTGCCGAGATGAACATCTCTATTTCGAGAGCCGCGGCTCTCTGTTCCAATGCATGTTCCTGGCGCCCGCCGAGATCGCAAAATGGTCTCAGGAACATCCGAGTCTCAAGGTCGTGCGCTGGAAATATGCCGTTCCGAGCAGGGAACGAGCGATTTGATCGACATTCCTGGTTCGTCGACGACCCTAAAAGAGGAGACGCCATGATGATTTCGCGGCGCACGACGCTGCGCTTGGCGGCTCTGGGGACCATCCTCGCCTCAAAGCCGGTTGCCGTCTTTGCGGCCGCTAAGGTCCGAATTGGTGTCCTGAAGTTCGGCACCGTGAGTTGGGAACTCGATACGTTGAAACGCCACAAGCTCGACGAGGCCAACAGGATCGATCTGGAAATTGTCTACTTCGCCGGGGAGGATGCGACCAACGTCGCGCTGCTGGCCGGCGCGATCGACATGATCGTGACCGACTGGCTGTGGGTCTCGCGCCAGCGCTCCGAGGGCGGCGACCTTACATTGGCCCCTTATTCGACCGCCGTGGGGGCAATCATGGTGAAGGAGGAATCGCCGATCCGGACGCTCGCCGACCTCAAGGAAAAGAAAATCGGTGTCGCCGGCGGCCCGCTCGACAAGAGCTGGCTACTGGTCCAGGCGCTGGCCAGACGCGATCACGGCCTCGACCTGCCGACAGCCTGTGACGTCGTCTTTGGCGCGCCGCCGCTGATTTCTGAAAAGGCAATGCAAGGCGAACTCGATGCCGTGCTCAATTTCTGGCATTTCTGCGCCCGGCTCGAGGCCAATGGCTTTCGTCGGTTGATCGGTGCGGATGACGCGACGAAAGCGCTTGGTGCCTCGGGCCCCGTGTCGGCACTCGGCTACGTCTTCCACGACCAATGGGCGAACGACAATCCGGATGCCGCCCGGGGCTTCGTCAAGGCATCCAAGCAGGCCAAGGACTTGCTAGCCAAATCCGATGATGAATGGCTGCGCATGGCGCCACTCATTCGCGCAGAAGGCAAGGAGCTGGAAAAACTGCGCGACCGCTATCGCCAGGGCATCCCAAGACGGCCGGTCGCCGAAGAAGCGGTCGATGCGGGCAAACTCTATCACGTGCTGGCCGCGATAGGCGGCGAGAAGCTGGTTGGCAGGGCGCCCGAGATGGCGCCCGGCACGTTCTGGCCGGAACTCGCGAAATGACCGCAACGGAAGACAAGTCGGGTCGATCCGGCTTTGCGACGCCGCTGACGCCAGCGCTGACGGTAACGGTTTCCCTGATTGGACTTTGCCTGCTGTGGGGCCTCGCGGCTCATCTGTGGCAAAGCCGTGCTTTCCCCCCACCAGGGAAGGTCTGGCAGGTACTGCTCAGGGAAGCGGCGAGCGGTGACCTTTTTTATCATCTTGGCGCCACGCTCGGACGAGTTGCTGCGGCGTACGTCGTCGCAATGATTATCGGCTCGGTCATCGGCGTCATCCTCGGCAGCTACCGCGGTGCGGACCGGTTCTTCAGTCCGTGGGTGGTCCTGTTTCTCAACATTCCCGCGCTGGTGGTCATCGTGCTCGCCTATATCTGGTTCGGCCTCAACGAGGCGGCGGCGATTGGCGCAGTTGCCGTGAACAAGATCCCGAATGTCGTGGTGACGATGCGCGAAGGCGCCAGGGCGTTTGATCCGCGTTATGCCGAAATGGCCGCCGTCTACCGCTTCGCCCCACTCGAGCGCATCCGCCATGTCCTGCTGCCGCAACTGCAGCCCTATTTTGCCGCGGCCTCGCGGTCCGGCATCGCCCTCATATGGAAGATCGTCCTGGTGGTCGAACTGCTCGGCCGCTCCAATGGCGTCGGTTTCCAGATCTATCTCTATTTCCAGCTCTTCGACGTCGCCGCTATTCTTGCCTACACGCTGGCTTTCGTGGCGGTGATGCTTGTCATCGAACTTCTCCTGGTGCAGCCCATTGAACGACATGCAACCCGTTGGCGCCGCCGTCCCGCTTAGGGTCGACATCGCCGAAAAGACCTTCAGGTCCGCGCAAGGTGTGTCGATCACGGCGCTTCAGGGTCTGTCCTTCGAGGTCCGGCCGGGCGAATTCGCTTGCCTGTTTGGGCCGTCGGGCTGCGGCAAGACCACGACGTTGCGCATCCTGCTTGGACTGGACAAAGACTTTTCCGGCTCTTTCCAACTGCCGCAAGGCGGCTCGAACCGCATCGCCGCCGTGTTCCAGGAGCCTACTTTGCTGCCATGGCGGACGGTGGAGCAGAATGTCAGGCTGGCGCTGCCGAAAAGCCTAAGAGCGAAGAGTCTCGACGAGCTGTTTGACACTCTCGGCCTCGCCGGCATGCGCTCGCTCTATCCGGCGGAGCTTTCGCTCGGCCTTGCGCGCAGGGCAGCGCTTGCCAGGGCCTTCGCCACCGAACCGGCGGTACTTTTCCTGGACGAACCCTTTGCCTCCCTCGACGAACAGACCGCCGAGCGGCTTCGGCAATTGCTTTTGACCGTCTGGTCAGCGCGGCCTACGACCGCCTTGATGGTAACGCACAATCTGCGCGAGGCACTGATGCTGTCGGACCGCATCATCGTGCTTGCGCAGCGCCCAGCCCACGTGCTCGGCATGTTCGACGTAAGATTGCCGCGACAACATCGCAATCCACAGGTGATGAGCGACCTTTTGCGGTCATTCCAGCAAAAATTTCCGGGTGTGGCCTGATCGCCTTACGGCTCGAATGCGGATTGCAAGGTATTTCGCAGCCAATGGCCAATAAAAACAGCGAGACTGTGAGGCGCACGGCCACGCGTGCCTGTTCCGCCTGACTAAAAGCAACGTACGTCGGCTTCAGCCTGCGCGCGTTTCAGTTCCGTGCGCGCCGCCTTCGCTGGCGCGCTTTCGCGAAACAACCCTGCCGCCTCCCCTGTCGTCAACGACATACTTTTGAAGGTCTCCGCCCTCTCATAGTGATCGTAAGGAAGGATCGAGGCGATAACATCGATCGAGCAGGAACAGCTTTCAAGCGCCTGACGTGTCTGGCCATTTGTTTGCATGCAGCCGAGCACGTAGTCGGCAATCGTTGCCGTCGGGTAGTCTCCCGCGGCGTTGGCCGAGTTCGCAAAGGCCAGCGTGGTCGCAAAGGCCACCGGCAAGGTGAGAGATCCAACAGACCTTATCATGAGGAACCTCCAGTTGGCCTGGACACCATGCATCCAGACGGGATCATCGCTCCAATTGGCGACGTGCCGCAAAGCCAGTCAAGCTCCCATGGCCTGCATATAGGACCAAAGGAGGAATGCCCTATCGACCGACAAGAGCCAGCTTCATGACCCGCTGCGCACCCTCCTTCACGCGTTCATTTCATGCTTCGCTCACTATCGGCAACCAGCGAGACGCACGCATACTTACTCGGAGGTGCCCCGCAGAATATATCGAAATAAAGTCAAATGTGTATCACCTCGAGAATACGGAAACAATATGGTTGCTATATATATCGCGGCTGACGGTCATCCTCTTATTAGTTTTTCACTCGGTGCTTATTTTAATTGTTTCTGAATATCGCATCGCACCATAATCGATATTGCAGCGCAGCGACCCATTGTAGGTTTTTGCTTGCCTGCCCTTTTACGATGACATAGCTTTTTCCTGTTTCCGGCTTCAAGAGCGCCACCGTCATCAGGGAGCGGCGGCAGTCTTTCGAAGACCAAGGGGGGCGGGCGGTAACGGTGCCCTCTGCTTCGGGGTAGGTCGTGACAGCTGCCGGAAAATAACTTCCCAACATGAATTGCTTGGGCAAGCCCTTGTGGGGCTTGACGGTCGATTCTTCACTGCGAACCCGGGAGGATTTTGGATGCGTGTACTTGCGAAAACTACTTACATTCTGACGACCGCGGCGTTTTTATCGCTCGGCGCTGCCTATACGGCTTCGGCCAATGAAGACCTTGCAAAGCTCGCATCGGATGCGAAGAACTGGGCGATGCAGACGGGTGACTACGCCAACACCCGCTATTCCAAACTCAACCAGATCACTGCCGACAATGTGAAGAACCTGCAGGTCAAATGGAGCTTTTCCACCGGCGTGCTGCGCGGTCACGAAGGCGGGCCGCTGGTCATCGGCGACGTGATGTATGTCCACACGCCTTTCCCAAACAACGTCTATGCTCTGGACCTCAAGAATGACGGCAAGATCCTGTGGAAATACGAGCCCAAGCAGGACACGAACGTCATTCCGATCATGTGCTGCGACACGGTCAATCGCGGTGTTGCCTATGGCGACGGCAAGATCATTCTCAATCAGGCCGACACCACCGTCGTCGCGCTCGATGCCAAGACCGGCAAGGTCGTCTGGTCTGTCAAGAACGGAGACCAGACCGACGGCGGAAAGGGCGAATCCGGCACGTCGGCACCCGTAGTCATCAAGGACAAGGTGCTCGTGGGCGTCTCCGGTGCTGAATTCGGTGTTCGCGGCTGGCTGGCCGCCTACAATCTGAAAGACGGCAAGCTCGCCTGGAAAGCCTATTCGGAAGGTCCTGATGCAGACACCCTTCTCGATCCCGAGAAGACGACCCATCTCGGCAAGCCTGTCGGAAAGGATTCCGGCACGAACACCTGGGAAGGCGAACAGTGGAAGACGGGCGGCGGCACGACATGGGGATGGTATTCCTATGATCCCAAGCTGAACCTGGTCTATTACGGCACCGGCAATCCCTCGACGTGGAACCCGGTCCAGCGCCCAGGCGACAATCGCTGGTCCATGACAATCATGGCTCGCGATGCGGATACCGGTGTTGCCAAATGGCTCTACCAAATGACCCCGCATGATGAGTGGGACTATGACGGCATCAACGAGATGATTCTCGTCGATGGCATGGAGGTCAACGGCGCCAAGCACGACGTGCTGGTGCATTTCGACCGCAACGGCTTTGCCTACACAATGGATCGAGCCACCGGCGAACTTCTCGTCGCCAAGAAATACGATCCGGCAGTGAACTGGGCGACGGAAGTCAACATGGATCCCAAGAGCGACCAGTATGGCCGCCCGCAGGTCGTCGCCAAGTATTCGACCCAGCAGAACGGCGAAGACACCAACTCGACCGGTATCTGCCCGGCCGCGCTTGGAACCAAGGACCAGCAGCCGGCCGCCTACTCGCCGAAGACCGGGTTGTTCTACGTGCCGACCAACCATGTCTGCATGGACTATGAGCCTTACAAAGTGAGCTACACCGCCGGTCAGCCCTATGTGGGCGCCACCGTGTCGATGTATGCGGCGCCTGGCGGTGACGGTAACATGGGCAACTTCATTGCCTGGGATGCAGCCAAGGGTGAGATCGTCTGGTCGAAGCCCGAGCAGTTCTCGGTGTGGTCGGGCGCATTGGCGACAGATGGCGACGTCGTCTTCTACGGTACCCTCGAAGGCTACATCAAGGCGGTCGATAAGGACGGCAAGGAACTCTACAAGTTCAAGACCCCGTCCGGCATCATCGGCAACATCACGACCTATGAGCATGACGGCAAGCAGTACGTCGCCGTTCTGTCCGGCGTCGGTGGATGGGCCGGTATCGGTCTGGCAGGAGGGCTGCTTTCGCCCGACAACGCCGCTGCCTGGCATGGCGCCGTCGATCAGGGCCGTGCGCAGGGCGACCAGACCGCGGTCGTTGGAACCGCTGGTCTGGGTGCCGTCGGCGGTTACGCGGCACTTGCCGACTATACGACACTGGGCGGGCAGCTCACCGTCTTCGGCCTCCCGGACTGATAACCGGGAAGAGCCTTACGGCTAGGTTCGAAAACGAGAGCCCGGGTCACCGGGAAGCCGGGAACCGGGCTCTCGATTGCGCCGCGCACCCAACTCCGATCAATGCCGCTGCACGACGGCAGCCAGGTTTCTGGCAAACGAAGGAAGAGCCTGAATGATCGTTCGCATTGCAGTTTCCGCTCTCGCGCTAGTCCTGCTGCCTCTGGCCAGCTCAAGTCTGGTACGGGCCGAAGACAGCATGGAGAAAGCCAAGGCGGTGAAGCAAGAAGGAGGCAAATATTTAGATGCGGACGGAAATCCGACCTACAAGATCGAAAACGGAACCGTCGATTGGTACACCTTCAGCGGGTACCGCCGGTATCACTCAGATTGCCATGTCTGTCACGGACAGGACGCCACAGGTTCGAGCTATGCGCCTGCCCTGGCTAATAGCCTGAAGAGCATGGATTACGCCACGTTCCTGTCGATCGTCGCCGAGGGCCGCAAGAATGTCGGCGGCGGCAAGGAAAACGTCATGCCTGCCTTTGGCGACAACAAGAACGTCTATTGTTACCTGGACGATCTCTACGTCTATCTGCGCGCGCGCGCAGATGGCGCGGCACCCCGCGGCAGGCCGCCCAAGCACGAAAACAAGGCTCAGGCAGCCAAGGATGCCGAAGCATCCTGCATGGGTGGATGATATGACCGGCTGCACTGCATCGAAGCTGCGCGTCGTTCTGCCGATCCTCGGCGCGCTCGCCTTGCTGCCGTCGAATGTTCTGGCACAAAATGCCGGGCTTGGCGCTGCGGGCGAACTGGTCGATCCCGACATTCTGCGCGTCTGCGCAGATCCCTCGAACATGCCCTTTACCGACAAGAACGGCCAAGGCTTCGAAAACAAGCTGGCTGAACTGGTTGCCAAGAAGACGGGGCGGAAATCAGTCGCTTACACGTGGTTTCCCACTGTCACCGGCTTTGTGCGCAACACGCTTGGGGCCAACCGATGCGACATCATCATGGGCTACGCCCAAGGTGATGAACTGGTGCAGAACACCAATGCCTACTACCGCTCCGCCTATGTGCTCGTCTACCCGAAAGGCAACGGCATGGAAGGCGTCGAGACGATCGAAGATCCGAAACTTTCCGGCAAGAGAATCGGCGTCGTCGAAAGCACGCCGCCAACCGCCAACATGGCCGCCAACAAGCTTCTGCGGACCGCCAAGATCTACCCGCTGGCGGTGGATACGCGCGTCACCCCTTCCATGGGGGAGGTCATGATCAAGGACATGCTCGCCGGCAAGATCGACGCGGCGGTCCTGTGGGGCCCGATGGCGGGCTACTATGCCAGGGAACTCGGAGCCGACGTCACGATCGTTCCGCTGCTGAAGGAAAAAACCGGCTCGCGCATGTCTTATCGCATCACCATGGGCGTACGCCCGTCCGACCAGGAATGGAAGCGGACGCTCAACCGGGTGATCAGGGAAAACCAGGCGGAGATCATCAAGATCCTGCTCAGCTACAACGTGCCGCTGATCGACGAGCATGACAATCCGATCACGCAATAGTTGGGACGGGCCCGGCAGAGGCCAGAATGTGGCAGGCGATGAAAGGAAAGGAAGCGGTTTTGCTGCTCACGGTGGGCCTCCTGCGCATTAGGGAGCCGGCATGGGCAGGCGGGGTTGACGAGCCCGCCGGCTATCGGCTGGACGAATACCGGGCACCCGTGCCGAGACACGCTGCAGGGTGCGACAGTGGTGACCACGGAAGAGGCGGAAGCGCTGTGGCGAGGGAAAAAGGCAGTCTTCTTCGACGTGATGCCGGACACGCCGAAGCCGACCAATCTGCCGGCAGGAACGATATGGAGAGACAAGGTCAGAAAGGACATTCCAGGCAGCATATGGCTGGCCAACGTGGGATACGGCGCTATTTCGGAGAAGACCGCCAACTACTTTCGCCAAGGCCTCGCAGCCGCGGCCGGCACCGACAAATCGCGCGCGATTCTGTTCTATTGCATGACGAATTGCTGGATGTCGTGGAATGCCGCGAAACGGGCAGTCGAGTGGGGCTACAGTTCAGTGATATGGTATCCGCTCGGCGCGGATGGCTGGGAAGGTGCGAGTCTTCCGCTGGAGGAGAAGAAACCCTACGCGATGAACAATTAAAGGAAGACCACAGCTACTTTCGATCTTTTTTCGACTTTTAAAAACCTAATGATTCATTTGTCCATTTTGAAACGTGATGGACGAGCCATTGTTTCGGTGCCCTGCAATGGTTGACTAATGACAGCATCGGCCCCTTCGGGCTGGTAGAAGAGGAGAAATGTTATGAAGAAGAGCTGGACAAAACCGACCATGTGTCAGGTTGCTGCGGGCTTTGAAATTTCGCGGTATCTGCCTGCTGAAATTACTCCCAAGAAGTAGGCCGCAGAGGTGCGTGTCCCTGACAACAGGGGCACGCATCCCCTTGCCGTATGGGATTTTCGTGAAAGAGTTTGAGGCGCGCAAAGCCGGCGGGCCGTTTTTTGCGGCTGCAAATTGGCTGCTGGTCAGAGAAGCCGCGGGGCGGGCGTTTTCATGCGCTTGAGAATCATCGGATCGGCGGCCGGCGGCGGCTTTCCGCAATGGAACTGCAATTATCGTCTGAGCCGTGCGGCTCGCACCGGGGTAGCTGGCGTGCATTCACGAACCCAATCGAGTGTCGCCGCGTCGGCGGATGGACTCGGCTGGGTTCTGTTCAACGCCTCGCCCGACATTCGCCAGCAGATCGCGGCAACGCCTGAATTGCAGCCCGCGCACGATGCGCCGCTGCGCTCGACACCTATTCGCGCGGTGGTGCTGACCAATGCCGATGTCGATCACGTGGCCGGCCTGCTCAGCCTGCGTGAGCGGCAGCCTTTCGCTATCTATGCAACGACACAGGTTCTGGCGACGCTGAAGGCGAATTCGATTTTCAATGTCCTCGATCCGGCGCTCGTGCCGCGACGCATCTTGCCGCCGGCTCAAGAACTGTCGATCTGCGACGCAGACGGCCACGACACCGGGGTGGCTGTCGAGAGCTTTCCCGTGCCCGGGAAGATAGCCCTCTATCTCGAAGAAAGAGGCCAGCCGGATGCCAATTTCAGCTCCGATGCCGGCGACACGATCGGCGTCCGTATCGCCGGTGCCGGCAGTCGCGGCTCCGTCTTCTACATCCCCGGCTGCGCCCGCATCGATGCGACCCTGCGCACGCGTCTAGCCGATGCCGAATGCCTTCTGTTCGACGGCACGGTCTTCACCGACGACGAGATGATTGCTGCCGGCGTCGGCCAAAAGACCGGTGCGCGCATGGGGCATCTGGCAATGTCGGGAGACGCGGGGTCGATCGCCGGCTTGGCCGATGTGAGGATCGGCCGCCGTGTCTTCGTCCACATCAACAACACCAATCCTGTTCTGGACGAGAATTCTGCCGAGCATGCAGCAGTCGAAGCGGCTGGCTGGGAAGTGGCCCGCGACGGGATGGAGATGGACCTTTGAGTGATTTCCACGACGCAGCCAGCAACGGCCTGTCCTCAAGCGAGCTCGAAGCCGTGCTGCGGCAGGTCGGTGCCGAGCGCTATCACAACCACCATCCTTTCCATCACAGGATGACCAGCGGTGCGCTGTCGAGGACCGAGATGCAGGCCTGGGCGCTGAACCGCTATTGCTATCAGGCTGTCATTCCGCGCAAGGATGCCATGATCCTCGCGCATGCCGAGGATCCGGCGTTTCGCGCCGCCTGGCGCAAACGCATCGAGGATCATGACGGCGAAGACGGCTGGAGCGGCGGTATTGCGCGCTGGTTGCACTTGGCGACCTCGCTCGGTCTCGATGCCGACGCGGTGAAGAGCGAGAGGCTGGCCCTGCCGGCGACACGTTTTGCGGTTGGCGCTTACCTCTCCTTTTGCACGAACCGGACCCTGCTGGAGGCGGTCGCGTCGTCGCTGACCGAGATGTTCTCGCCGCTCATCATCGGCGAGCGGGTACCCGCGATGCTGGCCAGATACGATTATATCACCGAGGACACGCTGGCCTATTTCACCCGACGGCCCGAACAGGCCTCGCGCGACGCCGACTTCGCGCTCGCCTATGTGCTCGAACATGCCGACACGGCGGAGCGCCGGCAGCAGGCGATCGATGCACTGGTGTTCAAATGCGATATACTCTGGGCCATGCTCGACGCGCTTCAACACGCCTATGGCGAGCCGGGCAATATCCCGCCCGGCGCCTTCCGTCCGGAGGCAGCCCAATGATGGCACTGCGCGAAAGAGCCATGGTGTCGCTGCAGTCGGTTCCATCGCTGCCGAAGCACGTGCGCATACAGTATGACCCCGTGCGCCAGGCGTTCGCCGTGCTGTCGCCCGAAAAGGTGTTCTGGCCAAACGAGATCAGCCTCGACATATTGCGCCGCTGCGACGGACGGTCCACGGTCGGCCACATCATTGCCGGCCTTGCCGCAGATTATGATGCCGAACAGGAGGCTGTGGCGGCCGATGTCGTCGCCTTCCTGCAGGAATGGTCGGACAAGCTGCTGGTGAAGCTATGAGCGAGCCCCCTCTCCCCCCGATCGGCATGCTGGCGGAACTGACGCATCGCTGCCCGCTGCAATGCCCCTATTGTTCCAATCCGCTCGAATTGCTGAAGGCCAATCGCGAACTCGACACGCAGAGCTGGCTCGACCTGTTCTCGCAGGCGGCCGACCTTGGCGTTCTCCAGGTGCATCTGTCCGGCGGTGAACCGACGCTGCGTCGCGATCTCGAGCAATTGATCGCCGGGCTTTCGGCGCGCGACGTCTACACCAACCTGATCACCGCCGGTGTCGGCATTGCGGATGGCCGCATCGAGGCATTTGCCGAAGCCGGGCTCGACCATCTGCAACTGAGCTTTCAAGGTGCACGGCCGACGACCACCGAGCGCATCGGCAATCACAGGGGCAGCCACGAAAAGAAGCTGGAAACGGCACGCCGCGCTCGCGCGGCCGGCTTGCCGCTTACCATCAACGCGCCGATCCATCGCCACAATATCGAGGAGGTACCGGAATTCATCGATCTGGCCCTTTCGCTGGGTGCGGAGCGTCTCGAGATCGCCAACGTGCAGTACGCCGGCTGGGCGCTGACCAATCGCGATCAACTGATGCCCGAGCGTGCTGCCGTCGACCGCCAGGCGGAGATCGTCGCGGCGGCGCGCGAACGGCTCACCGGCATCATGAACATCGATTTCGTCACGCCGGATTATTTCGCCATCTATCCCAAGCCGTGCATGGGCGGCTGGGCGCGCGACGCCTTCATGGTTACGCCAGACGGCACCGTACTGCCATGCCATGCCGCCCAGACCATACCGTCGCTCGGCTTCGAGCGTTTTGGATCACGAAGCCTGGCCGCGATCTGGACCGATTCCCCGGCATTTAATGCCTTTCGAGGCACGGACTGGATGCAGGAGCCCTGCCGCAACTGTGAGCGGCGCGAGATCGACTGGGGCGGCTGTCGCTGCCAGGCGATGGCAATCGCCGGCGATGCCGCCGCGACGGACCCGGCTTGCGCGAAATCGCCGATCCATGCGCGCATGGCAATGCTGATCGACGAGGCCCAGCGCGCTGCGACGGTTCCTTCGAAGGACGAACCATTCGTCTACCGGCGCATCGGCGTCGTCACCGAGCCCGCCTGACTGCCGACCTATTCCTACGGCCTACCCTCGTGAAAGCCGTTCGGCATGCCACGTCATATGGTCATGCATGAATGTCGAAATGAAAAAATAGGAGTGATCGTATTCGTCCTGCATCCGCAATTTCAACGGAATGCCTGCCTTGGAGCAGGCGTCTTCGAGCAGCCAAGGCCTGAGGCCCTCCTGGAGGAAACCGTCTGACGTTCCCTGATCGACCAGGAATTCCGGGAAACGGTGTCCATCCTCGATGAGCGAAGTGGCATCGTAGCGTCGCCACGAGGCCTCATCCAGGCCGAGATATTTTTCGAAAGCCGGCTTCGACCAGCCGGCTGTGCTTGGCTGCACGATCGGCGCAAAGGCCGAGCAACTTCTGAAACGCGCGGGATTGTTCAGTGCGATCGTCAGCGCGCCATGCCCGCCCATCGAATGGCCGAAGATCGACTGGCGCGCCATATCGGCGGGAAATTCGCGCCCGATCACGGCTGGCAGCTCCTCGACGATATAGGAATACATGCGATAGTTCTTGGCATACGGCTCTTGCGTCGCGTCGAGGTAGAAACCGGCGCCGCTGCCGAACTGCCAATTGTCCTTTTCATCCGGAATGTCGGCACCACGCGGGCTGGTGTCGGGACAGACAACGATCAAGCCAAGTTCGGCGGCAATACGTCTGTATTCGCCTTTTTCCATTACATTCGCATGGGTGCAGCTGAGTCCGGAGAGGTACCACACCACGGGGCAACGGCTTTCCCGTGCCTGCGGAGGCACGAAAATGGCAAACGTCATTTCGCACGAGCAGCTCGTTGAGAGATGAGAGTAAACATGCTGGGCGCCGCCATGCGACTTGGCAGTCGAGACGAGTTTCGGGTGCTCTGGCATATATTCTTCTCCACCAATTTTAACCGCCGACCGTAGGCTCTACGACATCAAGGGTGATCGCGGCAACCTTGGTGGGCCGGCTGGCGCGCGGGGCTCTTGATCGGAGCCGGGATGGCCTGCCGTCGCCGACCGTCTTGGCGCAGCAAGGCGCGAGAGGCCACTCGCTGGCGCACCGTTGCCCAGCAAGCCATACGGGCTCCAGGCTGGGCGACTGTTGGCGATGCTGGCTATAACAAGGACGCAGTCACTGCGCAGGCATCGGCGATGCTTCCGGAACGCCGAACTCTGCGCAAATGCACTTGCCATGGCTTTCAGTGGCGACAGCCGCTTCGACGCGGCTATGGCGGACGAGCACGCAGGCGTCATCGCGTGGGCTCGCAGCAAGCGCGCCAGGGTACCGAGCAAGAACTGGTGGAACCGACGGCTATTCCCGACCGTCGAAAGCCACGGACAGGCCCAGGGCAGTTGCTGCCTCGACGCTCGCCTCGGTTAGCTCTTCGTCGGATGCGACCAGATATGGGGCGGCTTGCCGTGCTGCGTTTAATGTCGCTGTGATCGAGATGGTGTCACCACGATCCTCCCTATTGAGGACTGCGCCGATTGCTTGCTCTACTACCGGACTGACCCTTTTCACCTTACTCATCCACCCTCCCCATACGCGGCCCAGGGCGATGGTAATCTATCCACGGTTGTGTTCAATTCGATGTACGGAACGTACAGACTCGGCCGGCTGGACCGCGACGGCCAAACATCTCTAATTCCGACGGCATTCTAGATCGACCAAGCCTCCCTACCGGGCCTCGACCGGGTTTCTCAGCAGATGGCCCGCACGCTGCGGAGGGCAATTGCCAGGTTCGTATGTGAGCCCGGTCCAGGAGCTCGGCTCGGCCCACGGGCGCGCCCCCTGCGCTGGGCGAAGATGTCGCCTAGAAATAGCCGAGGATGGATTTTACCTCGAGATACTCCAACATGCCCTCGATTCCATATTCGCGTCCGTTTCCGGACTGCTTGAAACCGCCAAACGGGGCGTGCGGATCCCAGGCCGGGTAGTTGAGATGCACCTGACCGGAGCGGATCCGCGAGGCCACGTCCCTGACGGCGTCCACATCCTGGCCCTGCACATGAGCCCCCAGACCGTAGACCGTGTCGTTGGCGATGGTGACGGCCTCCTCGATTGTGTCGTAGGGGATGATGCAGAGAACTGGCCCGAAGACCTCTTCCTGGGCAATACGCATGGTTGTGCGCACGTCGGAAAAGATGGTCGGCCTCACATAGAACCCGACGTTCAGATCGTGCGCACGGCCCGGTCCGCCGGTGAGGAGCCTGGCGCCCTCAGAAATGCCGACGCCGATCATGGTTTGGATGCGGTCGAATTGGGCACGGTTTGCGATTGCACCATGAGTTGTGGCTTCGCAAAGCGGATCGCCAATGACGATCTGGGCTGCTGCCCTTTTGGCGATTGCCTCGATCTCGGAGAGCAGCGAGCGTGGCACGATCATGCGCGTCGGGGCGCTGCATGACTGGCCGAGATTGCGGAAGGCGGCGGCTACGCCCAGAGAAACGGCGCGATCGAGATCTGCGTCCGGCAGGATCACGTTCGGCGACTTGCCGCCCAGCTCCTGCGCGACACGCTTGACCGTGGTCGCCGCCGCCTGGGCCACAGCAATGCCCGCGCGGGTGGACCCGGTAATGGAGATCATGTCGACATCCGGATGGGAGGCGAGACCCATACCCACGCCTGGACCATCACCTTGCAGGAGGTTGAAAACCCCAGCAGGGAAGCCGGCTTCCTCGATTGCCTCGGCGAATAGCAGGGCGTCCAAGGGAGAAAGCTCACTCGGCTTCAGCACGATCGTGCAGCCTGCAGCGAGCGCCGGCGAAACCTTGGCGGTGATCTGGTAAAGTGGCCAGTTCCACGGAGTGATCAAGGCGCAGACACCGATCGGTTCGTGGGTGACGGCGGTTTGCCCCCGTTGCTTGACGAAGCGAAAGTCTGTCAGCACATCGCGAGCGACCTTAACATGCGTGATCGCCAGCGGCACCTGGGCGCTGCGCGCATAGCCGATCGCCGCGCCCATTTCGAGGCTCAGGCATTGAGCCAGCAGTTCGCCGCGCGCCTCGAGCAGCGCTCGCAGGCGATCGAGCAGACCCGCGCGGTCTTCTGGCGTGGTCCGACTCCAGGTGGCGAATGCCCGGCGAGCCGCTGCAACGGCCGCGTCAACGTCCTCGCCATTTCCAAGCGGAAACTGGCTCACAACCTCTTCTGTGGCGGGATTGACGACGACGCCCGTCGCGGTGCCGCTCGGCTCAACCCATTGACCGTCGATGAAGAACTTGTCCAGGTGGCCGTTGCGGGCCAGGCGTTCGAGGGGCGTCATCACCCTACAAGGTCCTTCATGCGGTAATAGGCGCCGAGAATCGGCAGGAACCAGGGGCGCCCGAAATAACCGGGGATCGCTGGCCAGTCGAAATCCTTCCAGGGATTGAGCTCGGGGTGCCCGTCCATGACGTCGGCCATGATGGTGCCCATCAACGTCGACATTTGGGTCCCGTGTCCGCTATAGCCCATCGAGTAATAGATGCCATCGCGCTCTCCGGCGCGCGGCAGGCGATCGCGGGTCATATCGACCATGCCGCCCCAGCAGTAGTCGATGCGGGTGCCGGCCAGTTCCGGAAAGACCTCGACCATCGCCGCCTTGAGTATCCGGCCGCTTTTTTCGTCGGATTGAGGGTTGGACACGGCAAAGCGCGCCCTCCCGCCGAACAAAAGGCGATTGTCCGGCGTGAGCCGCCAGTAGACAACGAGATTGCGCGTGTCGACGACCATGCGCCCAGTCGGCATGAGACGCCTAAGGTGGTCGGGCGACAGCGGCTCGGTCACGATCAGAAATGCGCCGACCGGGATCATGCGCCGGCGGATCCAGCCGAGCGGGCCAACCTGGGAAATGCCGCTTGCCAACAGGACCTGCCGCGCGACGATCTTGCCCTTTGGCGTCGTTACCTCATGCCCGCCTGAAACCTTGCGCATCGCCATGACGGGCGAGCGTTCATGGACCTCTGCGCCACGCCGGGCAGCGGCGGTCGCGAGGCCCCGGACGAACCGGCCGACATGCATGCCCGCGCTCTTGGGAAAGAGCAGCCCGCCATGGTAGCGGTTGGTGCCGACTTCGGTTCGCAGGTCCTCGCGCGCGATCATCCTGGTGTCGGGATCGACATTGGCAGCCAGTAGTTCCTGGCTGCGCGCCAGCATGTCGTAGTGCTCGGGCTTGGCGGCAAGCTTGAGCTTGCCGACGCGGGAGAAGCTGCAGTCGATCTTCTCTTCCTGCACCAGCCGCTCGACCATATCGACGCCGGCGTCAAAAGCCTTGTAGAGCGCATTTGCGGCCGGCTTGCCGTGCTTGCCAGCCATGATTGCATAGTTCTGGGCAAAGCCGTTGTTGCACATGCCGCCATTGCGGCCGGACGCGGCATTGCCGATCGTTTCGGCCTCCAACAGGGCAACCCGGGCGCCCTTTTTGGCAAGGGCCAGCGCGGCGGAGGAGCCGGTCAAGCCGCCGCCCACAATCGCCACGTCGTAGTGGCCTTCGAGCGGTTTGGACGACCCTTCATTGAACGGCTGAGACGTATCCAGCCAGTAAGAGGTAAACATCATTTTCTTGACCACCAGTGTTGATTTGAGTGGGGCGACATCCGAGCGTAGTCGCGCGCCTACCAGCCGCGCATCCGCTCCCAACGCGCTTCAATCTTGGGGCTGTCCCCGTTGACAACGCTGTAGAAATCATGCTGGGCGGCCATCGCACACGCATGGTTGGGCAGAATGCGGACCCGAGTCCCGAGCGGCAACTCGGGCATGGACTTTCCAGAGCCGGCACGAATGGCGAGAATACCGTGTTCCTGGCTGGCCTGGGCCACGATCACATCTTCAAGCACCCGCCCCTTTTCGTCGCAGACTACGCCGTAACCCCGGTCGATCTGCTGGTTTGCGGTTCCCCGGTCGCGCGAAAGCGCCATCCACCCTGCATCGACCAGCACCCATCCCTTTTCCGGCTTGGACCCGATCACCGTGGCCAATACGGAAATCGCGATATCGTCGAGTTCGCACACCCCAACGCCGTGCTGGACCAGGTCGAAGAACATGTAGACCCCGGCGCGCAGCTCCGTGACCCCCTCAAGATTGCTGGCGAAATGCGCTGTCGGCGTTGAGCCGACGCTGACGATCGGGCAGGCATGGCCATGGGCGCGCAGGATTTCAGCGGCGCGCACCGTGGCTGAACGCTCGTTCTCGCCTGCCTTGACCAGCGCATCGGGCGTGTTCAAGCCATAGGATTCGCCTGCATGGGCGAGAACGCCGACGAGATTGGCACTGGCCGCGACGACACTGCCGGCCACGTCGAGCAACTTCGGGTCGTCCGGCCTCAAGCCACCGCGATGGTCATCGCAGTCCAGTTCGATGAAAACAGATGGGGTCATACCGGTGGCTTGGCGGACGCTGGCCAGGGCATCGGCCTGCCCGACCGAATCGAGCAACAGCTTCACATCAGCGCCGGTGCGGCGACAAAGCTCCATGGCCCGCCTGGCCGAGGCCGGCGAGATGCCGACCGCGTAGGTCATGTCTCGAAAGCCATGGCCCGCGAAATACTCCGCCTCGGCGATGGTCGAGACCGTGATCGGACCGCGTTCGCGATGGAACGCGTATCGGGCGACATCGATGCTCTTGGCCGTCTTCATATGCGGGCGCAGCACCACGCCAAGCTTCCTGGCGCGCTCAGCCAGACCCTTGATGTTGTGCTCGAGCCGGCCACGGTCTAGAAGCAGCGTCGGGGTGACCAAGGCGTCGATCGTCCTAGCCGTCTCGCTCACCGCCAAGCTTGCCGCCATCTTATTCATAGTCTCGTTTCCTAAGTGAACGACTGGTTTGCCAACGCATACATATGGGCTGGCCCCTCGGCGACGGGTCGTTGTCCTTTGACCATGGCGGTCGCACTGCCGGACCGCTGCAGGCCAAGGCTCGCAAGCCAGTCGCCCAATCCATCCTCGGCATAGACGTCGATGCGAACGAATTGATTGTGAAGCTTCGAAAGCTGGGCCAGGATCAGAAGCCGCGCGTCGTGGTCGCTCTCGGCTGCACAAGGGCCGACGACATAGCCGCGGCCAAACCTCCTCGCGACAGCGTAGCCTGCAATCCGTCCCCTGCGCTCAATGACCAATGCGTTGCCCACATTGGCGAGCGCAGCCACCATCGGCAGCCGGGGCATGCCCGTGGCCCGTTCGTCGAAGGCCTGGATTGCCGCGAGGTCAGAGGCTGTCGCTTGACGGATGTCGTCGCGGGTACTCCGCGTCACGGCGACAGCCAGCGAGCCCTGGTGCTGAAGCACCGTGCCCCATGCAGTGAAGCCGCGTCGCTTGTAGAGCGCCAGCCCCTCTTCGGTTGAGTTGAGCAGCAGGTTGCGACCGTGTGTCGCCTCAAGCAATCCATCAAAGAGCCGGGCGCCGTTGCCACCGCCTTGCGCGGAGCCAGTAACTATGATCATCCCGACCGAGGCATAGGACTGTCCGTAATTCCAGGACATGGCCGTGCCAATCACCTGTCCTGCCCGCTCAAGGACCAGGCCATTGCCGACCATCAGGGCAAATTCCCAATCCTCCTGACGGTAGGGCCAGGCCATCTCCTGCGACAGCTTCAGTGCGCTCGGCAAATGGCGGGTTTCCAATTTCATCAGCTCGATCGGGGCGCTGACGATATCTCTGTCATGCTCAAAGGCCATAAGGTGCAACGCTGTCAGTTGATCCAGAGTCGGATTGAAGTCGGATCTTAGAGTCGCGCCCGGCGGACAGATTTCGCTGCTGTTTTGCCCCTTCAAATCAGCGGTATTATTCGTTTTATGCAGTTCCTCGGCATGCCAAATCGTGCAAATCGGGCGAGGAATACCTGGCACCTTGAATCGCCGCTTCGTGGTTGCCCGATCGGCGATGCCCAGGAGGAATTTTGGATGATCTACATCAGCGAAGAGGAGTCAGCCGCCCTCGTCACGCATGAACTTGCTTTCGAGGCGGCGCGCGAGGCTCTCGTGGCGGCAGCATCGCGGCAGAGCTGGGTCTTTCCGGCTGTTCTCGGGCGCACACAGGAGGTGACCAATACCTTCTCAATCAAATCCGGTTCGTCGGGCGAGCTGACCGGCGTGAAAATTGGCTCCTTCTGGTCGGGCAACTCGGCACGTGGCCTTCCCCGCCACAACTCGACCATCGTGCTGCTCGATCAGCATACAGGTCGGCTCGGCGCCGTAGTCGAGGCCGGGAAGGTCAACGCCTACAGGACGGCCGCCGCCGACGCGGTTGCGGCCGATCTTCTTGCGCGCAAGCAAGCCAAGGTTCTGGCGATCTTCGGGGCCGGCAACCAGGCGAGCTTCGAAGTGATGGCGCTGGCACGCATCCGCCCAATCGAAACCGTGCTGGTCGTGGCCCGGCCTTCGCCGCGGCGCGACGCTTTTGTCGATCAGATCGGCGAAAGGGGACTGAAGGCGCGCGCTGCCTTGCCCGAAGAAGCCGTGCGCACGGCCGACATCGTGGTGACGGCGACACCCGCACGCGAACCGCTGTTCGATGCCGCTTGGGTGGGCCCCGGAACCCATATCGTCAGCATCGGGTCGGATGCTCCGGGTAAACGCGAATTGCCGAGCGAATTATTTCCCAAGGCACGTCTGTTTTGTGATCTGCTTTCCCAGTCCGTCCAGATCGGCGAGTTCCAATATGTGCGCGACGAGATCGACGTCGGCGTGCTTGTGGTAACACCAATCGGCGACGTTATTGAAAGGCGTGCGCCCGGACGCCGCTTCGACAATGAGATCACGGTCTTCGACAGTTCCGGCATCTCCCTGCAGGACCTCTACATGGCCGACGCGCTGATCCGCGCAAAGGCGTCCCACCGCTGATCAGTTTCGCACCAGGCCCCAGTCCCGACGGATTTTTCGACACTCTCCGGCAACAAGGTGACCCCGCGCGATCCTGCAGTCGTGTCAGCGGCGGGCGCGCCAAAGGGTTGCCCGCATGAACCACGGATCGCCCCCGATGTCGGCGACTAGCGTCTGGCGCGCCAGAAGGCGAGACGGTCCTGCAACCGATAGCCCTGGATAATCGCCGGCATGAACCACGGATTGCCACGATAGAGCGGGACGGCCGAAGGCGGTCGAAAGTCGAACGCAGTGCGCGACTGCTCGCCATGCCCCATCAACTTGTGGGCCGCACGCATGCCAATCCATGGCGCCCAGACCACGCCCGAACCGCAGAAGCCAGTTGCATAGACCACGCCGTCCTTCTCGAAGATGCGGGGCAGCATGTCTCGGTTCATCGCCACGTTGCCGAACCAGCAATGCGAAAGGCGCACGTTCTTCAACTCCGGGAAGAGGTTCACCAGGCCCTTGCGAAGGAGAAGTTTCGGCGCCGCCGGATCGCCGACGCGGGAACTGTCACGGCCCCCCAGCAGGATACGTTTCCCGTCGGGCGACGGGCGATAATAGAAACCGAGTTGCCGGTTCTCGGTGATCGTCATCAGCTTCGGCATCAGCCGCGCCATGATATCGGGCGCAAGTTCCTCGGTGACGATGATCCGGCTGCGGACCGGAACCAGGCGGCGGCGCAGGAAGGGAGCGGCGCCGTCGGTATAGCCGTTGGTGCAGACCAGAACCTGCCGTGCGTCCACCGTCCCTGCCGAAGTCGCGACCCGGAAGCCCGAACCGTTCCTCTCGATCGACTTGACCACCGTATGCGAATGAACCGTCAACCCGGATGCGAGCGCCACCCGCAGGAGCTCAGCATGGAATTTTGCGGGGTGCAGCCCGCCAATGTCCATCCGAACGGTTCCGCCGCGGTAGAAGTCGGTGCCGATATAATTTCGCTGCTCGGCATGCGGAACCGCGTAGGACTCGATTCCCAGTTTCTTCGCCAGCGTCTCGGCGCCGCGCGCCATCTTCTCATACTGTTCATATCCGAATGCGCCTTTGAATTGGCCAACCAGTCGGAAGTCGCAGTCGAGCCCTTCGGTCTTGATGAAGTCGTAGAGGAATTCGCGTGCGACCTTGCCCTCGGCCTCGATCGCCAAGGCCTTCTCTTCACCGAAGCGCCGGGTGATCGTGGCATGGTCCGGCCGGATGGTCCCGCTCGTAATCCCGCCGTTGCGCGTGGAAGCACCCTCGCCCGGATTCATCGCATCAAAAGCGGCGACCGAGCGTCCCTCGCGCGCCAGCGCAAGCCCGGCCGAAAGCCCGGCATAACCGGCGCCGATAATTGCCACGTCAAGGTTCTTTGCGACTGGCTGCCGCGGCAGCGGCATGACGGGCGCTGCTTCCCACCAGTAGGGTGTGTTCTTGTCGGCGATATGAGGCTCTTGCACGTGGCTGACTTCTCGCTGCATTGCAGGGGTAATCTACGGTCGGTGAAACTTCAGATGTGGTCGTCTCGGACGTCGAGCGCATCACGCAGCCCGTCACCGATGAAATTGAAACTGGTTACCGCGATGGTGATTGCAGCTCCGGGAATGATTGCCAGCCAAGGTGCGCTGCCCAGATATTGCTGGGCGCCATTGAGCATGTTGCCCCAGCTGGGCAGTGGCGGCTGGATCCCGTAGCCGAGGAAACTGATGTAGGCTTCCATGAGAATGGCGCGCGCGACCGTCAAGGTGGAAGCGACGATAATCGGCCCCATGGCGTTGGGCAGTATCTCGCGGAACATGATGTGGGTGCCGCTCAATCCCAGCATTCGCCCGGCTAGGACGAACTCGCGTTCGCGTAACGAGCGGACTTCCGCTTCGACTATGCGGGCAACCTCCATCCAACTGGTGAGGGCGATAATGACGGTGATCATCACAGGACTGGGCTTCAGTGCGGCAGCCAGCGCCAGCAGCAGAAAGATCGATGGGAATGACAGGAATCCATCGACCGTGCGCATCAGCGTGGCCCCGACCCAGCCGCCGCGATAGCCGGCAATTACGCCGACCAGGGTGCCGATGAGTGTCGACAAAACCATGGCAAAGAAACCCACCAGCAGCGAGATTCGTCCCGCCATCAAAAGCCTTGCCGCCACGTCGCGGCCAAGCGGATCGGTACCTAGAAAGTGGTAGCCCGTCAGCGGAGGGGCAAAGCGGGCCCGCAGATCGATATACAGTGAGTCATAAGGCAGGAGATGGGGGCCGAGGACGCAAGCGAGGCTCAGGAAGATGATCATCGCCAACCCGAGCAGCGCCAAGCGATGACGCATGAAACGACGTGCCGCGCGGTTGTTTCTCCATCGGCTTGGAGCTGCATTTGCGGTGAAAGCGGTCATATCGGCTGTCTCCTGTCGGGGAAGTTGCGCGCTCAAGCCAGACGAATGCGCGGATCGACAATAGCGACGACAATGTCGGCGATCAGGTTTCCAAGCAGAACGAGGATGGCGGAGAACATCAGCAGCCCCATCACAACCGGATAGTCGCTGTAACCAAGGCTATCGAGGAACAACCGTCCCATTCCTGGCCAGGTAAGGACGGTTTCGGTCACGAGCGCGCCAGTGAGGACACTGGGAAGCTGCATCCCGGCCAGGGTAATCATCGGCAAAAGTGCGTTGCCGACGACATGCTTCATCAGAATCCGGCGTTCACTCAACCCCTTGGCCCGAGCCGTCTTGACGAAGTCCTGGCTAATGGCGTCGAGAGTGGCCGTCCGCATGTAGCGGCTCCAGATCGCGACATGGACCAGCGACAGCACGATACTTGGCAGGATCAGATGGTGGAGGTAGCCCAGGATTGAGGCGTCGCCGATCTCGGACATATTACCCGCAGGCAGCCAACCCAACTTCAGGGAAAAGACGTAGATGCCGACGAGTCCGAACCAGAAGGTGGGGACCGACAACGCAACCATGGCCCCGACAGTTGCAAGATAATCGAACAGCGAGTAGCGGCGCGTGGCGCCTCGGATTCCAATCCAGGCGCCAATGGAGATCGCAATTGCGGTTGAGGACCCCATCAGCAGCAGCGTGGCAAAGAGATGGCTGCCGATCACCTCCAATACCGGCGCTCCGTCGCGGAAGGAGTGACCCCAGTCGCCCCGCACCAGCCGCCATGCCCAGTCCAGATATTGGATCCATATGGGTCGATCGAGGCCCAGCAGCCCCTTGAGACGCTCGATATCCTGCTGGGTCATTCCGGGATCGAGCCCGAATTGCGCCAGCGGGCCGCCGGGAAGGAGGTTCAGAATGCCGAAGCCGATGATCGAAACGATCACAAGCAGCACCAGGCTCTGCGAGAGGCGATTGAGCAGGAAGCCGCGCATTCGAGTCCCTCCATTGTGGGTTGATGATTTTAGTCTGTTGCCGCCGCTGCGGCGGAATCGGCGGGGCGGCGGCAACTGCGTGGATTAGGCCTTCCACTGCCAGGCTGCGGCATCCCACGACGCGGTGCGGGTGTTGGCGTTGGGCTCGAAGCCGTCCAACCCTTTCTTGCGCCCGAGGACGATTGTGTACGCGAACAGCGGCAGGAAGGGCAGATCATGGCGCACCACTTCCTGCACGCGATTATAGATCCCGCGTCGTTCTTCCGGATCGAAGCTGCGAGCGCCCTTTTCGAGCAGGGCATCGACCTCAGGGTTGGAATATTGCCCGGTGTTCGAACCGTGTCCGCCTTGAGCGGCGATTGCCTTCGTATGGAGCCGGTTTGTGGCGTCGGGGTCCGCGGCAATCAGATAGGTGACGCCCACCATGGCGGTGTCGAATTGCGATTTCAGCCAGAACTCGCCCCACATGACTGCAGCCGGCAAATTCGAGATCGTCATCTCGACGCCGATCTCGGCAAACGTCTGCTGCAGGAACTGCTGCGTCTGCTCGCGGAGGTTGTTGCCAGAAGTTGTCGAGTTCGAGAAGGACAGTCGCACCCCATCCTTGGCGCGGATTCCATCCGGCCCCGGCACCCAGCCGGCCTCATCAAGGATTTGGCGCGCCCGGTCCAGATTGAACTCCTGAACCGGCAGGTTCGGGTCGTAGTAGTAGGACTCCTTCGGCATGAAGGTCTCGGTGAGAGTGCCCACGCCGTAATAGATCGTGTCGACGATCGCTTTCCTATCCAAGGCGGCGTAGAGCGCCTGGCGCACTGCCAACTCCTTGAACTGCGGGCGGCCCAAATTGAGGTAGATCGACTCCAGGGATGACCCGGTCTCAAGTGTCACCACGCGGTCTGCTAGTTCGCGGGCTTCAGTATAATGGTCGGCGGTGATGTACGACTGATCGACCAGGTCCACGTCGCCGCTCTTGAATTGCGTGTAGAGCACTGTCATGTCGGGGATGTATTTGAAGATGAGCTGCTCGACATAGGGGCCTTCGCCCGCGTACTCAGGATTGGCGACGAGCTCGATGTGATCACCTGCGACGCGCTCGCTCCATTTAAATGCGCCGGTGCCGACCGGCGCCTGGTTGAACGCGGCTGTATTCGGATCGGCCTCTTTCTCCAGAATGTGCTTGGGCACGATGAACGTTTCGGCCAAGAACGAAAGATAGGGCGCAAAAGCCTCCTTCATCCGCCATGTGATCTCGGTGGGCGAAACCACTGTGATGTCCTGCACGAGCGAATGGCCGCTCGTGCGCCAAGCGCGAAACTTCGGGTTCGTGATGAGTTCAAGGGTGAATTTCACGTCCTCGGCCGTGAAGGGCTCACCGTCGTGCCAGCGGGCATTGTCACGCAACCGAATGCGCCAGTTGAGACCGTCCTCCGAAATGCCGCCGTTCTTTTGGCTTGGCACCTCGGCTGCGAGGTTTGGATGTAGGCCACCTTGGGGATCCATGCGGACCAGCGCGTCGAAAACCGAGAAATGGACCGCGTCATCGACTTCGATATGCGCCATCAGCGGATTGAACACGGTCGGCTCTTGGGAGAGGCCGACGATGACGCGACCGGCCGGGCCTGCAGGAGGGGTCTTGGCGAAGGCGGGCTTGCCCAAGAGATTGGGCGCGATGAGGCCTGCAGCCCCACCTATCGCCATCAGTCGCAGCGCTTCGCGCCTCGAGTAGTTGGACGTAGTCGATGAATTTTTGGTCATGGTAGTTCCTCTCTTGTTATTGCTTATGCGTTTGCTGCTACTGAACGGGCATTGCCCGGCCGCTCTCCTGGAATTGCCGCTACCAGTTGGCGCGTGTAGGCTGCTTGCGGGTTCAGGAATATTTGCGAGGGCGGTCCGCGCTCGACGATCCGGCCCTTCTGCATCACCGCGATTTCGTCGCAGATCTGGCTGGCGACGCGCAGGTCGTGCGTGATGAAGACCATCGACACGCCCGTCTCGCGCTGGATCTGGTCCAGAAGCTGCAGGATCTGCGCCTGGATCGACACGTCGAGTGCGGAGACCGCCTCGTCGGCAATCAACAGCTTCGGCTTGAACATCAGCGCACGAGCGATGCCGATGCGCTGGCGTTGCCCACCCGAGAACTCGTGCGGGTAGCGGCCAAAAGCGCCGGCATCGAGACCGACATGGGCCAGAAGCGCACGCGCTTCATCGCGCGCTTGGACATAAGGCATCCCGTGTGCCATCGGGCCTACCGTCATGATGTGACCGACCGTCGAGCGTGGGTTCAGAGAAGCGAAGGGATCCTGGAAGATCATCTGGATCCGCGGTCGAAGCGGGCGGAACTTCGCTTCGGAAAGCCTGGCTATGTCACAGCCCTCGAACAAGATCCCGCCGCCGTCATTGTCCAGCAGCTTGATCAGCAGCCGGCCCAGCGAGGATTTCCCCGAACCGCTCTCGCCTACGACCCCAAGCGTGCGGCCGGGCGCCAGTTCGAACGAAACCTCGTTGACCGCTGTCACAACTCGTTGCGCGCCGAACAGCGCGCTGCCGCCGCGATAGGTCTTCACCAGACCCTCAACCTTCAGGATCGGCTCCTTGCTGGCAGCCTCCGGACGAGGGCGATCTTCGCCGGTCAAATGCGGTACGGCTGCAATCAGGCGCTGGGTATAAGGGTGCTTGGGCGACTTCAGCACCTGCTCGGCGCTGCCCTGTTCGACGACATGGCCCTTTTCCATCACCACGACGCTGTCGGCGATCTCGGCCACCACGCCGAAATCGTGGGTGATGAACATCACGCTCATGCCCTTGCGCCGCTGAATGTCACGGATCAGTTGCAGGATCTGAGCCTGGGTGGTGACGTCGAGCGCGGTGGTTGGTTCATCCGCAATCAGCACCGTCGGCTCGAGCGCCAGGGCCATGGCGATCATGACGCGCTGCCGCTGCCCGCCCGAAAGCCGGAAAGGGTACTGGTAATACATGAGTTCGGGATCTGGCAGGCCTACTTCAGTGAGCAGTTCGATTGCGCGGCTTCGACAGGTTTGTGGCGTGCCGAAGCCATGCGCTGCCATGACCTCGTCAATCTGCGCGCCCACCGTCATCAGGGGATTGAGCGCCGAGAGCGGGTCCTGAAAGATCATCGACACGACCCGTCCACGCAGATTGCGCAGCTTGTCTGGCGACATGCCGACGATGTTCATCCCCTCCAGCTGGATTATTCCCGATGAGAGGCGGATCACCTTGGGCAGTAGCCCCATGATCGCGTTCGCCGTGACCGACTTACCCGATCCGGACTCGCCTATGATGCAGAGTATCTGGCCGCGTTTCAGATCGAAGGAAATATCTTTGACAGCATGGGTCCGTTCCATGCCTTGCGGCAAATTCACCGTGAGGTCGCGCACCGAAAGCGCCACATCGTGGGGGGCTACAGCCTGGATGCTTGCGACCATCGAGATCACCTCCCCTTTCAACCGAGCGCGTCCACCCTGTTGCGGACCGCTTCATCGCCCTTTGAGCAGAAGCGCCTCACCGTAGCGGCCGTAGTCTGGCCTTCTCGGCGCTTCGCGCGCTGAGTCTGCGAGAGACGGGTTCTGCTCATCCTGGCGGTTCCCTTATGAAATCCGGTCCGTGTACCGGACTCTGTTCCCTTTTTTCTTGGAGAACTCTCCGAAGGGGCAAGCCCTGCCTGTCGGATGTCCTCTGGAGCCTGCCTACCATAAGGAAGGGTTGCTCCGTTCTTCCAGCCAGTTTGACTGTTCTGTTTCCGCAGAGTCTTCGAAACTTGGCCCTCGCGCGGCAGGAACTTCTGAAAAGAACATCCAGTTCGGCATTTCACTCTGTTCCCGTTTCGGCGCGGAAACCGGGATCAGGCAACCATATCCTTCATCCGGCAATACGCGCCCAAGAGGGATAGGACCAAGGCTTTCCGGTGTACATCGGCACATGTGCAGGCCATGCCGCCGAGCGGATTGGTGACCGTGCGGCCCATCACAATGTCGGCCAAGGCGCTGCCGATCAAGGTCGACAACTGCGCCGTGTGCCGCCCATACCGCAGATGACGCGACTGCATGAAGTGTACTCCTGCTTGGCTCGCAGCGAGCTTTTCGCGCAATAATTGCCTGTCCTGGAGGCTGCTAAACGCAGGAAATTCCGTCCAGGCACAAACTCCGGCAGCCTGCCTCTGCGGGCGGCAGGTTAGGATGCTTCAAATTACCGGAGTCCCATCCATGCCCGCGCCGCTCATGCACATCGACTGCAGCCCTTCCCTCCCTCGCGAGGCGGACGTCGTCGTTATCGGCGGCGGCGTGGTGGGCGTGTTCAGCGCATACTATCTGGCGCGCCGTGGCCTCAAGGTCGCCCTGGTCGAGAAGGGGCGCATCGCGGCCGAGCAGTCCAGCCGCAACTGGGGCTGGTGCCGCCAGCAGAACCGCGATGCGCGCGAGCTGCCGATGGCGACCAAGAGTCTCGACCTCTGGGACAAGGTGGCACAGGAGACCGGCCAAGACACCGGCTTTCGCCGCTGCGGGCTCCTCTATCTCTCACAAGACGAAAATGAGCTGGCAGGCTGGGCGAAGTGGCGCGATTTTGCGAGAACGGTCGGGATCACCACGCACATGCTGAGCGCGGAAGAAGCCACCGAACGGGGCAAAGCGACGGGCCGCAAATGGAAAGGTGGCGTGTTCTCGCCAACTGACGGAACGGCGGACCCTTCCAAGGCAGTGCCGGTTGCGGCGCGCGGCATCATGGCGGCGGGCGGCACCGTACATCAGCATTGCGCGGCGCGCGGGCTGGAATTGAGCGCCGGCCGGGTGAGCGCTGTGGTGACCGAAGCGGGCACCATCCATACAAAGACTGTTGTCATGGCCGGGGGCGCGTGGGCTTCTTCCTTCTGCAACCAGCTTGGTGTGCGTTTCCCGCAAGCTGCCGTGCGTTCGTCCATTCTGGCCGTGGCACCCGGCGCAAACAGCCTGCCGGATGCCCTGCATACCACGCGCGTCTCTCTGACGCGGCGCAGCAACGGTGGATACGCGCTGGCGATCAGCGGGCGGGCGCGTGTCGATCCAACGCTGCAGCAGTTCAGGTTCAGCCGCGAGTTTGTACCTATGTTCGCCCGCCGCTGGCGCAATCTCGCCCCGGGCGCCTTCGAGGGCTGGCGTCAAGGCCATGAAAGCCTGCGCAAATGGGCCCTCGACGACATCACGCCAATGGAACGGAACCGCATTCTCGACCCGAAGCCCGACATGGGACAGATTCGGCTGACATATCGAAGAGCCTGCGAATTGATCCCCGAACTCCAACGCGTCGCGATCTCCGATGTATGGGCGGGTTATATCGACAGTACACCCGATGGCATTCCCGCAGTCGGCGAAGTGGAGGGGATTCCGGGCTTCATCCTGGCGGCGGGATTCAGCGGTCACGGCTTCGGGATCGGCCCCGGCGCGGGGCATATGATCGCCGACATCATTACAGGCAGCGAGCCTATCGTCGATCCGCGTCCTTATAGGCCCGAGCGCCTGAAGACTGCTGCGTGGGGCAAGGTCGCTGAATTCTGAGAAGACCGTCTTGCCAACATACAATCGATCGCACACGAGATTGAGGTCACGAGGCGGCCAGCACCAAAAAACAGGGAAGTGACGATGCGCGAATATGAGATTGCCGCCATTCCTGCCGACGGGATCGGCCCAGAGGTGATTGCCGCAGGTCTCCAGGCGCTTGAGGTGCTGCAGCAGCGCTGCGGCGACTTCAAGCTCCGCGTCCGGCACTTCGACTGGGGCTCAGACTATTACAAGGCCCATGGTCGGATGATGCCCGAAGATGGGGTGGCGCAACTGAAGCGCTTCGACGCCATCTTCTTTGGCGCGGTCGGCGCTCCCGACCTGCCCGACGATATCACGCTCTGGGGCCTCCGGCTGCCGATTTGCCAAGGCTTTGATCAATACGCGAACGTGCGGCCGACAAGAATATTGCCCGGGATTGTTTCGCCGCTGGCGGGCGTTGGCCCTGGCGATCTGGATTGGGTGATCGTGCGGGAGAATTCCGAGGGTGAGTATTCGGGCCACGGCGGCCGCGCCCATCGCGGACTCCCCGAGGAGGTCGGAACCGAGGTCGCGATCTTCACGCGCGTCGGCGTCACCCGCATCATGCGCTATGCATTCCGGCTGGCGCAGTCACGGCCACGAAAGCTCCTGACAGTTGTTACGAAATCCAACGCGCAGCGTCACGGCATGGTAATGTGGGACGAAATCGCAGCCGAGGTGGCGCGGGAATTCCCGGACGTCGCGTGGGACAAGATGCTAGTCGATGCTATGACAGTGCGTATGACGTTGAAACCTCGGAGCCTCGATACGATCGTCGCCACCAATCTTCACGCCGACATATTGTCGGACCTTGCAGGCGCGCTCGCGGGCAGTCTCGGCGTTGCACCGACCGCCAACATTGATCCCGAGCGGCGCTATCCCTCGATGTTCGAGCCAATTCACGGCTCGGCATTCGACATCGCCGGCAAAGGTATTGCCAACCCGGTCGCCACCTTCTGGACCGCTGCCCAGATGCTCGAACATCTGGGCGAGAGCGCAGCGGCCGTGCGGTTGATGAGCGCTGTGGAAGCGGTGACGAGTGAAGGCGTGCTGACGCCGGACGTAGGAGGGACAGCGACCACGCAGGAGGTGACGGACGCCGTCTGTCGGGCGATCCGCGGTTCGAACGTCTGACAGGTTTCCAATGAAGCTCGACAGGATCGACATCAAGATCTTATCCCAACTGCAAAAGAACGGGCGGGTCACGAATGTCGAGCTTGCCGACCTGGTCAACCTTTCGCCGAGCCCTTGCCTGATGCGGGTGAAGAAGCTTCAGGCGGAAGGCTTCATCACCGGCTATTCCGCCCAGATCGATGTGTCCAAGCTCGGACAGACTCTAACGATCTTCACCGAAGTCACGCTCAAGCACCATCAACAGAACGACTTCGCGAGATTTCTCACCGCAATTCAGAAAGTCGATTCTGTCATCGAATGCCATCTGGTTTCAGGCGGCTACGACTATCTTGTGAAGTTTGTCACAGCGGGCATCAGCGAGTACCAGACGATCATGGAGCGCATGATCGAATTGGATATCGGAATCGACAAATATTTCAGCTTCGTCGTGCTGAAGTCACCGATCGTGAAATCCCATTTGCCTCTCGACATCATTTTCGACAAATGAGAAAGCTGCTCCGCAGTCTTGGACCTGGAGAGCCGCGCGCCAGCGTTCCCTCTTGCTGTTTTCGCTGCGCTTGTGCAACGGCAAGCGATTCCACATACCGGCAAATGCTTGGCACTTGGCAGACGGCGGCATCACCTGAGGATTTGTTTCGGGGCCGCTAAAGCGCGTCGCGTTCGACCGGCCTCATGCGACGCGCTTTAGGTTCTTGTTTTGATGCATGTCGTTATCGCAAAACCGCTGCACACTTTTGCGCGACATGCATTAGGCGTCTACCGCATTTGACCGAGGTCGCTTCGGCGATGGCAATGATCATCCCTGCATCGCTGACCGCACGTCCTTGTCTTCGAGCGTTTGATCCAGCGTCATTCGGGTACGTTCGAGGATTCCATCAATATCGTCCTCGGTGCAGCAGAGCGGCGGCGCAAAGCCGAGGATGCCGCTGTTGAAGGCGCGGATGACAAGGCCGTTCGCCCACGCGCGCTCGAAGATGCGGCGCCCCGGATCGGCCGCCACCGGCAGCGGCGTCTTGCGTGCCTTGTCGGTGACCAACTCGATTGCTGCCAGCATGCCGCGACCGCGAATGTCGCCCACCAGCGGGTGGTCGGCGAGCGAGCGAAGGCCTTGCATCAGGCGCTTGCCCGCCTTCCGCCCATTCTCGAGCAAGCCATCTTCATAAAGACGCAGGCATTCGAGCCCGACCGCCGCGCTAACGGGATGGGCCGAATAAGTATAGCCATGGCCGACAGCCGCTTTGCCGGCTCCGTCCGCGATCGTATTGTACACCTGGGCCGACATAAAAACGGCGCCCATCGGCACGTAGCCCGAGGTCAGTCCCTTCGCCGTGGTCATGAAATCCGGCACGACCTCGTCTTCCTCACACGCGAAGAGCGGGCCGGTACGGCCAAAGGCAGTGATGACTTCGTCGGCAACGAACAGAATGTCGTGTTCCTTGCACACGGCGTGCAGAGCCTTCAGCCAACCTGTCGGTGGAACGAGGACACCGCCCGAACCCTGGATGGGTTCGGCGTAGAAGGCCGCAACGCGGCCCGCGCCGAGTTCCGCGATTTTGGCCCGCAGCGCCGCGACCGATGCAGCGATGATCGCCTGCGGGTCGGAACCGACCGGATTGCGATAGGCGTAGTGCGAAGGAATTTTGTGCTGCCAGTCGTAAGGCACGCCGAAACCCGCGTGGAAAGCCGGGATCGCGGTCAGACCTGACCCTGCCGTCGAGGATCCATGGTAGCCATACTCGACCGAGATGAACTGGTCCTTTTGCGGCGTAGCCTTGGCATGGTAGTAATAGCGAATGAAGCGGATCGTACTGTCGACTGCGTCGGAGCCGCCAAGCGTGAAATAGACATGGTTCAAATCGCCGGGCGCCAGTTCGGCAAGCCTGGCAGCAAGGCGAATGGCAGGCTCGGACCCCAGTCCGAAATATCCCGTCGCATAGGGAAGCTCTCTTAGCTGCTTTGCTGCTGCTTCAACGACGCTTTCCTGGCCGTATCCGATGTTTACACACCATAGACCGGCGAATCCGTCCAGCAAGGTTTTCCCGCTTGCATCGGTCACGGTTGCGCCTTTGGCGGATTTGAGCACCCGCACGCCCGTCTCCTCGTGGCTCCGATAGCATGAAAACGGGTGAACCAGATGTGCGCGATCGAGTTCGATCAGTGAGTTTGCCAGCATTTCTTCCTCCGATTCAGCGCAGTGCCTGACTGACGAGAGCATAAGTCCGGTGTGGTGTGGTTTCGTCCTTCAGCTCGTTTTCCAGCATGATCTGCTGCGCGGTCATGGTTCATTCCGGGCCTGAATTCTCTAAGTCCAAGATAGGCTGCCGCGGGCAGCAGTTCCTCCCGACCAGAACCTGAGCGATAGGCGTTTTGACTTTCCTTTGCCGCTGGCACCGCATCTTATGCCACGCACGGCTGAGAGATCGCGCGCCCGCCGAAGCTCGAAACGAACTCAGGCGCAACTCTCTGCCAAAGCTCTCACGCAATACAAAACAATCTGCTTCAGGGCGCATCGAATGCGGCGACTAGTCTTCTCCGGTCCTCATTATGATCCTTGCTGTTAAAGGCACGCAGTGCCGACAGGATTGGAAGGATCGACGCTCATGACCCAGTTCAGACCGAAATACATCACCTTCGACTGCTACGGTACACTGACCAACTTCGACATGGCCGGCGCGGCGAGACGCGTATATGGTGCGCAGCTCTCCCCAGCTGGGATGGCGCAGTTCATCAAGGATTTCTCGGCCTATCGCCTCGATGAGGTCCTTGGCGCCTGGAAGCCGTACAGCGAGATCGTGCACAATTCCGTGGAACGGACCTGCAAGCGCAACGGCGTCGCATTCCGGCCCGAGGATGCCCAGCGCATCTATGCGGAAGTGCCGACATGGGGTCCGCACCCGGATGTCCCGGTGGGCCTGGCCAAGGTCGCCAAGGAGATTCCGCTGGTGATCCTGTCGAACTCCATGAAGAGCCTGATCATGTCGAACGTGGAGAAACTCGGCGCACCCTTTCACATGGTCATCACGGCCGAAGAGACGGGCGCCTACAAGCCGCAGATGAAGGGCTTCGAATATATGTTCGACAAACTAGGCTGCGGCCCGGAGGACATTACGCACGTGTCGTCCTCATTTCGCTACGATCTCATGACCGCCTATGATCTCGGTATCAAGAGCAAGGTCTGGGTGAACCGCGGCCACGAGCCTGCGAACCCCTTCTACGAATATACCGAAATCAAGGATATCGGCGGTCTGGCCGGCGCCGTCGGACTGGAGCCCGTTCGGGAATTCGCCTGAACGTTTGTTTGCTGGCGCAGTCGCACCAGACTGAGGCGCTCCCAAAAACGTTAATGCTCACTGGTCGCAATAGAGAAAGGGGCGGTTTTCACCGCCCCTTTCTTTGTTGTTCCAACGCTTTAGGGGCTGCAAGTGTTTCCACCTGCTTGCAAGATAACTAGTTAAGCCCGCCAACATGAAGCGCCTTGACCTCGAGATATTCCTCGATGCCGAGCTGCGATCCTTCGCGCCCCACTCCGGACTGCTTGACACCGCCGAAAGGCGCAACCTCGGTCGAGATCATGCCTGTGTTGAGCCCGACCATACCGAACTCCAGCGCCTCGGCAACACGCCATGAGCGCTTGAGGTTGTCGGTGTAGAAGTAGGCGGCAAGGCCGAACGGCGTACCGTTCGCAATGGCGATGGCCTCTTCCTCCGTCTCGAAGCGAAAAAGCGGCGCCACCGGACCGAACGTCTCTTCCGATGCCAGGAGCATCCCCGTAGTAGCTTCTCCCAGCACGACGGGCCGTGCATATTGCTTACCCTCCGGCATCGTCTCGCTTTGGGCGATAATCTGCGCACCTTTCGCCCGTGCATCCGCGATGTGACGCTCGATCTTGTCGATCGCGGCCGCGTTGATCATCGGGCCGATCTCAGTGCCCTCGTCGGTCCCTGCGCCAACCTTCATCCGCGTGACGCGCCGGCTCAGCTTTTCGGCGAAAGCGTCGTAAACGCCTTCCTGCACAAGAATCCGGTTCGCGCAGACGCAGGTTTGACCGCCATTGCGGAACTTGGATGCGATCACCCCTTCAACTGCCTTATCCAGATCGGCGTCGTCAAAGACGATAAAGGGTGCGTTGCCGCCAAGCTCCAGGCTCAGCCGCTTGATACTATCGGCCGCACCACGCATGAGCAGCGCACCGACGCGGGTCGAACCGGTGAACGAGATCTTGCGCACCGTCTCGTTGGCCATCAGTTCGTTGCCGATTTCGACGGGCATGCCGGTCACAATATTGATCACGCCGGCAGGGATACCTGCCCGTTCCGCCAGAACCCCGAGCGCCAGCGCCGAGAATGGCGTAAATTCCGACGGCTTGATGACAACCGTACAACCTGCGGCCAGCGCCGGTGCTACTTTGCGTGCGATCATCGCGTTGGGGAAATTCCACGGCGTGATGATGGCGCAGACGCCGACGGGTTCTTTCAGCACCAGAATGCGGCGATCGGCCGTGGGTGACGGAATGGTCGAGCCACCGATCCGGCGCGCCTCCTCCGCAAACCATTTCACAAAAGATGCGCCGTAGCGGATTTCCGCCACCGCCTCGGCAAGCGGCTTGCCCTGTTCCAGCGTCAGCAGGAGCGCGAGATCCTGTTCGTGCTGACGAATGAGGTCGTGCCAGCGCTCCAGAAGTCCTGCACGCTCGGCATGGGTCTTCTTCTTCCAGCTTTTGAAGGCCTCGGCCGCGGCATCGATTGCCGCTCTCGTCTCGTTCTCGCCCATTGCGGGAACGGTGCCGAGAACACTTTGGCTGGCAGGGTCAATGACATCGACCACGCCCTTCGTTTCGCCATCCCGCCAGACACCGCCAATCAGCGCCTGCTGGCGGAAAAGGTCGGAGTCGTTGAACATGCCAATCTTCGTCATCGCATTCATGGTCTTTCCTCTGCCCTTTCAGCTCAATCGTGCCAGCACGGCCTGCGTGATTGTTTCAGTCCTGTCCTTGCCTGCGATCGTGCCAATCCCCCGCCCGGTTGCGGACTCGATTGCCGACATCACTTCTGCCGCAGCCTGCCCCTCGCCCAGATGCTCGAGCATCATCGCACCGGACCAGATCGCGGCGATCGGATTGGCGACACCGAGATGCGCGATGTCGGGCGCCGAACCATGGACCGGCTCGAACATGGAAGGCGCGCTGCGATCGGGATTGATATTGGCGGAGGCGGCGTAACCCAGCCCGCCCTGAATGGCCGCTCCAATATCCGTGAGGATGTCGCCGAAAAGGTTCGATGCGACGATTACGTCGAGGCTTTCAGGCGCCAGGACCATGCGGGCGGCAATGGCGTCGATGTGGTAGTGCGAGACCTCCACATCGGCATAGTCTTTCGCCACCTCGCGCGTGACCTCATCCCAGAAAACCATAGAGTGTTTCTGCGCGTTGGATTTGGTGACAGATGCGAGCTTCCTGCGACGCGCCCGCGCCTGTTCGAAACCGAAACGGATGATCCGTTCGACACCCGTACGCGTGAAGATCGCGGTCTCTACCGCGACCTCATCGGCCGTGCCGGAATGAACGCGCCCACCGGCGCCGGAATATTCGCCTTCCGTATTCTCGCGGATGCACAGGATATCGAAGCCATCGGAGCGGAGCGGCCCCTGAACGCCCGGCAACAGCCGGTGCGGTCGTATGTTGGCGTACTGCGTGAACCCTTTCCGGATCGGCAGGAGCAGTCCGTGAAGCGATACTGAGTCGGGCACTTCCGCGGACCAGCCCACAGCGCCGAGATAGATAGCATCGAATTTTCGAAGTGTCTCGATGCCGTCTGACGGCATCATTGCACCGGTCTCCAGGTAGTGGGCGCACGACCACGGGAATCTTGTGTCATCAAGGGCGAAACCGCCCTGCTTAGCCGCCGCCTGCAGCACCTGCCATGCCGCCTGCGTGACGTCCTTGCCGATGCCGTCGCCGGGGATGAGCGCTATCTTGTAGGTCTTCATTGATGGAGGTCCTCATTCGCACTAACGTCATCGGAAGAATAGTCGACCGCCTGCCGCATTTTCCGTCGAGGATGAGCCGCCCGGCGGCGTCGAATCGCGTCAGGCGGAACTTGAAAAGCCGATTGTTCTGGAACCGCCGCGCGCTATTCGGCCGGACCTTAAGCACTGAACTCAGTCATAGACGCAGACGTAGATCTTGCGCACGGTCTCGATAGTGCGCCAGACGCCGACGAAACCAGGCTTCATCACGAAACTGTCGCCGGCGCGGTAGGTCTTGGTCTCACCGCCCTTCTCCTCGATTTCGACGAGACCCGAAACGATGAGGCAGAACTCGTAGATCGTGCCCTTGATCGAATGCGTCTCGCCGGGCGTCGCCTCCCAGACACCGGTGAGCACCTTTTCTCCCTTCGAGGCATCCTGCGCCCAGGTCTTGAAGGATGGATTGCCGGAAATGAGCCGCTCCGGAGCCGGTAGTGCCTCCTTCGGCGCGAAGTCTGGAACTGTGTCGATCGTGATCAGAAGTGACATGTGATGTTTCCTGGTTAGTAGCCGAGTGTCCGATCGACGAGGCCGATCAGTTCTTCTCCGGCGCGGTGGCGCCGGATGTTGTCAACGACGGATTGTGCCGCCGTATGCGGTTGCGTCACCGAGGCGATGTGCGGCGTTATCATCACCTTCGGATGCGACCACAGCGGATGGTCTTCCGGGAGCGGTTCTGGATCGGTGACATCAAGCATCGCCGCAGATACGTGACCGGTGTCGAGCGCGTTGATCAGCGCGGCCTGGTCCAGTTGCGGACCCCTGCCGACATGCAGCAGCTGCGCCCCGACGGGCAGTAAGTCGAAGAACCCTGCATCGAGCATGCCGTGCGTTTGTTCCGTGAGCGGAAGCAGGCAGACGAGAATATCCGTTTGCTTCAGAAAGCCCGCGAGTTGGTCCGTGCCGTGAAAACAGGCGACGTCCTCGATCCGCTTTTCGCTGCGGCTCCACCCGGCAAGCGGATACCGGAAGGGCTTCAAGCGCTCGATAGCCGCCTGCGCCAGCATCCCAAGGCCGAGAAAGCCAACCCGGCGTTCGGCCGCCTGTCGAGCGGCAATCGGTTGCCAGAGGCATCTTTTCTGCTGCTCGAGATAGGCGGGCATCTCCCGATGGAGCGCCAACACGCCGAGCGCGACGTATTCCTGCATCATGCGTATGATGCCGTCCTCGACCATGCGCACAAGCTTCACATGGCTTGGCACCACGTCCTGCTTGAACTGGTCGACGCCCGCTCCGATGGAAAACAGCACTTCCAGATTGCGGTAGCGCGAGATCTCGTCCGGCACCGTCCAGGTGATGAGATAGCGCACCTTCTCCGGCTCCATCTCGTCCCCGGAATGGACGAATTCCAGATCCGGGAGCTGGCGCGCAAAGATCTCGCGGAAGACCGCAGCACGCGCCGCATCGGAATTGAAAAGAAACGCCATGTGACCGCCCTTCCTTCAGGCCGCAAGACGCGCGCCGAGCCCCTCGATCATCTTCCGGCAAGCGGCGAGTTCACCAATCTCGATATATTCGTCGGGACGATGGGCACGGCCGATGTCGCCGGGTCCGCAAACGACCGCATCGATGCCGGCCTGCTGATAAAGTCCGGCCTCCGTGCCGTAACTCACAGCTGTCAGCGGCTCCTGCCCCGTCAGCTCCGTCAGAACGGCCGCTAGCTCGCTCCCGTTGGCGGGCGCAAGGGCGGGATAGGTGCTCAACTCGTGCCACGCCACATCGAAGCCGCTGTCTCGCAGGGCGAAAAGCCGGGCCTTGACCGGCTCAAGCAGGGAGGCTGGAGAAACGCCGGGCACGGCGCGCGCCTCGATATCGGCTGTGCAGTGGCCAGGGATGATGTTGACCGCCTGTCCACCGGCGATGACGCCCACCTGCAAGGAAGAATACGGGGGCTCGAAATTGTCATCGAGCGGCCCGTCGGCGAGGGATCGGCCATAGGCCACGGCGTGCGCGATGACGCCGGCCATGGCGTGGACGGCGTTGAGTCCGAGATCGGGGCGTGAGGAATGGCCGGATCGCCCGATCACCTCGAGCCGCGCGGCGGCCTTCCCCTTGTGCGCGCGCACAGGCTGCATCCGGCTCGGCTCGCCGACAATCGCGCCAAGCGGCCTCTCGCATAAGCTCGGCAACGCGGCTAGGAGATGCGGCACACCACGGCACCCCGCCTCTTCGTCATATGAGAATGCGAGATGAACTGGCTGCCGCAGGTTCATCGCCGCAAGTCCTGGGAGCGCCGCCAATGCGCAGGCGAGGAAGCCCTTCATGTCGGAGGTGCCGCGGCCGTAAAGCCTGCCGCCCTCGCGGCGCAGAACGAACGGGTCCGAGCTCCATTCCGGCTCGCCGGCCGGGACGACATCCATATGCCCGGAGATGATGTAGCCCCGACCCTGGCGCGGGCCGATCGTGAGGAAAAGGTTGGACCGGTCGCCCTCGGGACCGGGGAGAACCGTCACCTCGGCTCCGGCTGCCTGACAATAGTCGCGGATCCAATCGACGATCGCGCCGTTTGGCGTGCCCACAACAGAGGGAAATGCAACCAGGGTCGCGAGGATTTCTTCCACGTTCATGGCGGTCCGCTCTGCTTGCACACTATCACCGGGTACAACCAGCCTATCCGCAGGCAGCAGTGTTCCCTGCCGAATTGCGTCGTGCTTTGGCCGAAGATTGCGAAAAAGCACCTCGAACCAGCGAAACCTGCTGGCTTTCCCGTATAATGCTGCGGCAAAAGAGGTATGTCGCGACATGGCGATCGATGACAGGATCAACACCGCGTGCCTTGCGCATTCGTTGAAGAAGCGGATCGATTGAGATGCAGAGATCAGTACGCCTGAAATCCTTCGAACTGGTCGCGCGGGACATTGATGATGTCGACGTCAAGCTACTGCACGCGCTGTCGATCTCAGTCCGCTGGCCTCACCGGCCGAAGGATTGGGACTTTCTGCGCCGTGCCGGCCGCGGCATTGTTGCCGTTGATGGTATTGGACGCGTTTTCGGGAGCGCGATGTGGTTTCCCCACGGGGACGACTTTGCCACCATTGGCCTGGTGATCACAACGCCACGCACACAAGCGCAAGGAGGCGGCCGATGGCTCATGGACCTAGTCCTTGAGCAGTGCGGCGATCGCAATTTGGCGCTCAACGCGACCCATGCTGCCTACCCCCTCTACGTTTCACTCGGCTTCACGACCGAGGCGATCGTATACCAGCGCCAGGGGGAGGTCCCACAAACACTCCCGGCTATGCCGGCCTTGAACGGTGAATTGCAGGCGCTGTCGAGCGACAGGCTTAAGGACATCACGCCGCTGGATACGCGCGCGTTAGGGATAAACCGCGAGAGGCTGCTCGCGTTGCTCGCAGCGGATGCCTCAATCTGCACTTTGAGCCGCGGCGGCGAAATCGTCGGCTATTCCATGTGTCGCGAGTTCGGGCGTGGTCACGTGATCGGCCCCATGGTCGCGCGAAACGATCTCGACGCAGTCCATCTTACAGCCGTGCATCTGAAGGAACTGGCAGGACGATTCGCCCGCGTCGACACCCGCGAGAAGGATGGCGTGTTTGCCGCGTTTCTCCAGCAGTGCGGCCTCGGCATTGCCGAGACCGTTACGACCATGTCCAAAGGGCGCCGCTTCCTGAACCGGCAAGACAATGGGCCTTGGGTCTATGGATTGGCCGGCCACGCCTTGAGCTGAATGCAAGCATACTGTCGCCTTCAACCAGCGGTCAGAGAATCAGGTCGATCAGTGCGCGCGTCGATCCACCGGCATAATGCGGTTGCCGTCACGCGGCCGGAACGGCTGCCGCTTCGAATCTGCTCCTAATCCAGGATTCAGTTTCCGCTGCCGACATAATGGCCGTCCGACGCCCATCCGCCACGCCATCCACGATGACATGGCCGATGCCGCGCGAGCACGGCTCGATGCGGGCGTTGAGGTGATAAATGTCCCGCAGCAGATCGGATGTGATGACGTCCGGCGATGACCCGCATGCGATCAGCCGGCCGTCCGCGATGACCATTGTCTGATCGCTGAAGCGCAGGGCGTGATTGAGGTCGTGCAGGGCGATCAGCACGACCATGCCTCGCGCCTGAGCAAGTCCCCGCACGAGGCCGAGCACTTCCACCTGCCGCGACAGATCGAGTGCTGATGTCGGTTCGTCCATCAGCAGGATCTCCGGCTCGCGCACCAGCGTCTGTGCCAGGCTGGCCAGTTGCCGCTGGCCGCCGGAAAGCTCGCTAATGTTGCGGAAAGCGATGTCGGCGATGCCGAGCGCCGCCAGCGTCTCATCGATGCGAGCCAGATCATCGTCGCCCACAGACCAGCCCATACCCTGCTTACGGGCGAGCAACACTGACTCATAGACGGTGAGCACCGCGTTGGCGGACGTTTCCTGTGGCATGTAGCAGATGCCACTCTTCCCGCGAATGGCCCCCTCGACATGCATTGCTCCCGGTCCGTCCAGGAGGCCGGCGATGCGCCTGAAGAGCGTCGACTTCCCGGCGGCATTCGGACCGATCACGGCCACGATGTCTCCGCCCTCGAACGCAGGCGTCGTAACATTGCGAAGCCGGAGGCTCGTGCCGTAGCGCGCGCCGAGCGCCTCGAGCCGGATCGTCACCATGAGCGCCTCGTGCTGGACAGGATGAGCGAGATGAAGAACGGGATGCCGATCAGCGAGGTGACGATGCCGATCGGAAAGACCGTCCCAGGGATAAGCGACTTGCTGACGACCGAGCTAGCCGACAGGATGAGCGCGCCCGCAAGGGCCGAAGCGGGCAGGAAGAAGCGTTGGTCCTCGCCGATGACCATGCGCGCAATGTGCGGGCCTACGAGACCGATAAAACCTATGGTGCCGACGAAGGCGACGGGAATGGCGGCGAGGAGGCTCACCAGGATGAGCGTTTCGAGCCGCAGGCGACCGACTTTGACGCCGAAGCTGGCCGCCTTGTCCTCACCGAGCCTCAACGCCGTCAGCGCCCAGGCGCGCCGCGCGAAAATGGGTAAGACTGCCAGAAGAATGAATGTGGTGACTGCAAGCTTGGGCCAGGTGGCCTTGGTGAGGCTGCCCATTGTCCAGAAGACGACCGCCGCCAGCGCTTCCGCCGGCGCGAAAAACTGGACGAGCGCGAGCAGCGCGTTGAAGGTGAAAACCAGCGCGATGCCGAGCAGCACGATGGTCTCCGCGCTGACGCCGCGCTTTACGCTCAGCACGTGAATAAGGAAGGCCGCCAGCATCGCCATCACGAAGGCGTTGATCGGCACTACATACTCGACTGCGGCGGGAAGAAGCCTCACCCCGAAGGCAAGTGCAAGCGCGGCGCCGAAGCTCGCGGCGGCGGATATGCCGAGGGTGAAGGGGCTCGCCAGCGGGTTGTTGAGGATAGTCTGCATCTGCGCGCCGGCCACGGCGAGCGCCGCCCCGACGACAATGGCCATCAGGGCTACGGGCATGCGGATCTCCCAGAGCACCACGCGCACCTGGTGCGGCACGGTGTCGGGGAACACAAGTGCCCGCACGACCTCGCCAAGTCCGTAGCGGGCGGGACCGACCGCAAGGTCGACGCACAGGCTGAAGAGCAGGGCAGCGCCGAGGCCGGCAAGGATCAACTGCCGCCGCCAGACGAGAGCGCGGTAACGCCCTCGTCCATCGGTGCTGTCGAGCGCGGTGTTGACGGCCGTCGATTCAATCGACATCGGTCAGCGAGACCCAGTGGCCGGGCCGGTATGCGACGGGCAGGAATTTCTCGTGCAACTCCCTGAAGGTCGCCTCGGGATCGAGATCGGCGAAAAGATCCGGATGCAGCCACTTCGCCATCTGCTGGATGGCCACGAACTGATAGGGGCTGTTGTAGAACTGATGCCAGATGGCATGCACCGCGCCGTCCTCGACGGCCTTCACGCCGGTCAGCGCCGGCCGCTCGGTCAGCGCCTTCAGCTTGCGCAGCGCCTCTGCCTGATCACGGCCGGGCCCGACGCCGACCCAGGCACCGCCCGGCACATAGGCTTCCCACCATCCGCCGGTGACGATGATCTGATCCGGGTCGGATGCGATGATCTGTTCGGGATTGAGCGTGCCGAACGTGCCGGGGATGATGTCCTTGGCGATGTTGTCGCCGCCTGCCATCTCGACGAATTTGCCGAAATTGTCGTCGCCGAAGCTCATGCAGCAGTCATCGGAATAGCCGCCGGCGCGTTCGATGAAGACCTTGGGCCTTTCCGGCTTGGCCTTCTCGATGACATCGGTAACGCGCGCGATCTCGGCGGCGCGCCAGGTGATGAATTCCTCGGCGCGCTCCTTCTTGCCGAACAGCTTGCCAAAGAGGCGCATGCTGGGTTCGGTGTTGGTGAAGGGGCGCTCGCGGAAATCGACATAGACCAACGGAATGCCGGCAGCGGCGAGCTTCTCGATATACTTGCCGTCTTCCGTAGCCTGCTTCGACTCGATATTCATCAGGATGACGTCGGGCTTGAGCGACACCGCCTGCTCGACGTCGAAAGTACCGTCCTTGAAGCCGCCAAAAGTCGGGATCTCCGCCATCCTGGGGAATTTTTCCAGATAGGCGGCGTAATTGTCCGGATCCGCTTGGCTGAAATCCTCGCGCCAGCCAGCGATGCGCTTGAACGGATCCTCGGTGTCGAGTGCCGCGACGAGATAGACCTGCCGGCCCTCACCCAGGATTACCTTCTCGACCGGGACGTTCACCTCGACCTGGCGGCCCGTGATGTCAGTCACTGCAACCATTTCGGCCCTGGCGGCCAGCGTCATCGACAGGGCGACGATAACGGCCGACATCGTCCGTGCTGGGATCTTTCCAAAATTCATCGCGCCCTCTTTTGAAGTGGATTAGCCAGAGGTGCCTTATAAAAGATGACTTCAATTCTCAAGAAATATCTTTTAGAGCCATTCCAGACTGGTACGACGACAAGGGGTCAGGAATGGCAGGCGAGCCCAATTATTCGCTGCGGGACGAGATACGCGACTATTGGTCGACGCGCGCCGGAACATTCGATCTTTCGGTAGGGCATGAAATCTTCTCACCGCGGGAACGCTTGGCCTGGCACAGGCTGATACTCAAGCACTTGGGGCGCGGGGATGGGCGTCGCGCGCTCGACCTCGCTTGCGGCACTGGGGTCGTATCTCATCTCATGCACGACCTGGGTTATGCCGTGACCGGGCTCGATTGGTCAGAGACTATGCTTGCCCGCGCGCGTGCAAAGGCGATGCAGAGGGAAAGCGGCATCCGGTTTCTGATCGGCGACGCCGAGCGCACCCTTGAAAACGGAGAAAGCTATGACGTCCTCGTCACTCGTCATCTCGTCTGGACGTTGGTGGATCCGCGAGCGGCATTCGCCGAATGGTTCTCGCTGCTCAAGCCTGGCGGACGGCTGCTGATCATTGATGGTGATTTCGCCAGTAAGACCTGGGTAACCTCTCTGCGACAAGTCCTGGAAAGGGCCGTTGGCCGGACAGTCGGGCCGGTCCACGGACTGGATCAGGTGATGGCGGACCGCCATCGCAGCATCCTGTCGCGGCTGCACTTTTCGCACGGCGCCAAAGCGGACGAGGTCTGCGCGCTTCTCGTGGAGGCTGGCTTTGAGATGCCTGTGGTCGACACCCGGCTCGGCGCGATTCATCGCGCGCAGGCACGGCACATGAACTTCCTCAGGGCGCTGGAACGCTCGACGCAGCATCGCTACGCGATCTGCGCGACCAAGTCGGCCTCGTAGTTGGGAAATTTCTAACGATTTCCACAACCCATCTATCGACGATTATCGGCTCTCACCGCGCCATTCTTCATCTGACATCCGAACCGCAGATATGCGACGTCGGAGGTGCGCAGGAGGCTTCTTTGCCAAGCCGATACTCTACGTCGCGTTTATAGGGCCGTAAGTTGTCAGTCCGCTACGTCAAGTTCGAGCCAGAGATTAAGAAGAACGAAGCCATCGCCGCATAGGCGTCTGCCTGCGTGGGTATGGACGGATTCACTCATGCGCAATATGAATTATGAATGGAGATGAGGCCTGCCGTGGCGCTCACATTTTCGCCGTGTCGCTGAGGCAGGTGATGCTCGTTCAATGACGCTGCGCAGGGCGGGTTCGCCTTCTGGTCTAACGCCGCCCGCAGAAGTGTCGATATCAGGGGATCTGGTCAATGACCGACAACAAGCCAGACGTTACCAAGGATTGGCAAGCGACGCAGGGCCAGAAGTCCTCCGCCACGCGTCTTCGCCTTTTCGCCGCACTCTCGTGGGTCGTCGCCATTGGCGGCGAGATCTACGGAATTATGCTGCTTCGCCAGAACAAGTTCGACCAGGAACACCTGCCGCTGGTCATCGGCCTTCTGGTCGGCATCGCGATTTTCGCAATCGCCGGCAACTTGCTATGGAAGGCGGCCAACAGGCACGATCCGGCTCGTGCATCCGACGCGGCCAGGTTCTTCTTCCAAAACCAGCTCGGCGCAATCATCACACTGATTGCCTTCCTCCCGCTGGTTTTCCTGATCCTCACCGACAAAAACATGGATCCGCGGACCAAGAAGGTTGCCGGCGGCGTCGGCGCTGCGCTGGCCGTGCTCGCGACGGTCATGGGGATCAGTTTCAAACCCCCGTCGGTCGAACAGTACACCCAGGATATGAACGCATGCGCAGCCCAGATCAAGTCGGGGCAGCCCACCACCGCCTGTTCGCCCGATGTCGCCGCTCAGGCGCAGGCGATCGCGACGGACACCGCCGCCGTGACGGCGGCGACGCGGGACGCGAGCCACCCCGCCGGTCAGGATGTCGTCTACTGGATCGCGCCCGAAAACGGAGCCGCGAAGTCCACCGAGCCGCATGTTTTCCACCTCTGTGCAGGCGTGAGCCCGCTGAAGGCCAAGACTGTGAATAGTGGCTCCGTGACGGAGGCCTACGCACAGAACGCCGTCCGCATCACGAAGCAGATCGATATGGAACAGAAGCAGTGCGGGTTCACCGCCACAACCAGCACCAACTGAACCCGCCTGCACTCGATCGCGTCTATCGGCGCCACAGCGCCACTGCTCGCGTCAAATGTGGACCGGATGGACGACATCATCGCCCTGAACGTTGTTGCACTGATGCGGTTCACCTATGCCATTGCCCCAGCACTCGTGAGCAGGGGTGGCGGGGCGATTATCAACCTCGCTTCCGTTCTGGCCATAACCCGGAGATCCTGAACGGAGTCTACGGCGCCTCAAAGGCTTTCGTCCTTGCCCTTGGGCTCTCGCTTCACAAGGAACTCGGCGAGAGAAACGTCCGGGTTCAAGCCGTGCTTCCGGGGGCCACGGCTGCCGATTCTGGGAAACAGCCGGAATGTCGCGTGACCATCTTCCCGGCGAAGTCGTCATGAAGGCAGAGGCAATGGTCGACGCTGCATTCGCAAGTTTCGGCCAAGGTGAATCGATCACCATCTCCTCGCTCCCCGATGCGGCCGATTGGGACCCATACGAGGGCGCCCGGAGAATAATGATGCCTAACCTTTCCCTCAAACTTCCCGCCGCCCGCTACGGATAGCAGCCGATCTCTATCTTCTCCGGGCAGCGCAGTGCTTCACATGTTCGTTTGCGGACGGGTGGTCGCTTTCGCTTGCCGCGAAATGGACGGTGTGTATACCCGTGGAAGGTCACGAAGGCCCCTACAATCAGCTTTAGAGGAGACTACGTCGATGACGAACGTGCGCGCCCTTGTCCTCGAACGCCAGCACGAACTCAAGCTGCGTGACATCGATCTGCCACAGACCGTCGGCCCGGGCGAAGTTCGCATCAAGATCCATACGGTGGGCATCTGCGGCTCCGACGTGCACTACTACACGCATGGCCGCATCGGCCCTTTCGTGGTCGAAGCGCCGATGGTCTTGGGCCATGAAGCCGCCGGCACCGTCGTCGAAACGGGGGAAGGCGTCGAGCATCTGAAGGTCGGCGACCGCGTCTGCATGGAGCCGGGTATCCCCGATCCCAATTCGCGGGCGAGCCGGCTCGGCCTCTACAACATCGATCCAGCGGTCAGGTTCTGGGCAACGCCGCCGATCCACGGCGTGCTGACGCCCTATGTCGTCCACCCCGCCAACTACACTTTCAAACTGCCCGACAATGTCAGCTTCGCCGAAGGCGCCGTGGTGGAGCCCTTCGCTGTCGGCATGCAGGCGGCTGCCAAAGCAAAGATCGCGCCGGGCGACACGGCGGTGGTGATTGGCGCAGGGCCGATCGGCACGATGGTGGCGATCGCGGCGCTCGCCGGCGGCTGCGCCCGCGCCGTTGTTGCAGATCTCGCCCAACCCAAGCTCGACATCGCCGGCGGCTATCAAGGCGTGATCCCGATCAACGTCCGCGACAAGAACCTGGCGGCGGAGGTAAAGCGCCTGACCGATGGCTGGGGCGCCGACGTTGTGTTTGAATGCTCGGGCTCGTCCAAGGCATGGGAGACCCTGCTCGATCTGCCGCGGCCCGGCGGCACGGTGGTGGTGGTCGGCCTGCCGGTGGCGCCGATCGCATTCGATGTCGCCACCGCCTCGACCAAGGAAGTTCGCATCGAGACTGTGTTCCGATATGCCCACCAATATGAGCGGGCAATCGCGCTAATGGGGTCGGGCCGGGTCGACCTAAAGCCACTCATTTCGGCGACCTTCCCCTTCGAAGATTCCATCACCGCCTTCGACCGCGCAGTCGAAGCCCGGCCGGCGGACGTAAAGCTTCAGATCCGATTGCGGGATTAAGGCGAGTTCCAAAGCCCCCGGGCTGTCCTCCCGATCTCCTCAATGCGTTGCGTAGCTTCTTGGGCAGCCAAGGCTGGCTGACGGCGGCCCTGAGCGCTTTTGATGCTGGTACACGGCATTTGCCGGCGGCGCTCCCTCCAAAAACAACCCCGTACCCGGCGATCACGGCATCCTCTGGGACTACGACCAAAACCCCTGAGCCTGACGGAACCGACACTTGACAAATCGGCGGCCGTCCGACACGTTCTTAACAAAAGGCACAACAAACTTACAAAAGTTCAAGTTGGCACAATCTGGCCGATAGGGAGAAGGCCGATGCGTCTCTGTGACCGAGCGGAGATTTGCGCGTGAGCACGGTGACCGTGACCCGCGAAACGCCCAGATGGGCCCTGCCCCGGTTCATGACGGCCGAGCATCCTTTCCCCTGGCTCGCGCCGATCACGGTGATGCTTCTCGTTTTCGGCATTTATCCCCTCGCCTATTCGGTTTGGCTGTCGTTTCACAAACGCAATGTCGTCTCCCGGCAGCTCGACTTCGCCGGGCTCCACCAATGGACGCGCGCCTTCTCGGATGCGCGTATGTGGCATTCGCTGGAAACCACGCTGATCTACACCTTCGTCGCGCTTGCGGTTCAGCTTGCGCTCGGCATCCTCATCGCGCTTCTGCTTGACACCGATCGCAAAGGTTACGGCGTGCTCCGGGCGCTGATGACACTGCCGCTGGTGGTGCCGCCTGCGGTGACCGGAATGATGTTCCTGCTGATGCAGGACGGTTCTTTCGGTGTCCTGTCGTTCTACCTCTATGCCCTCGACCTGATCTCGCCGGCACAGCCGATCCTGACGCAGCCCGGAACCGCATTGGCGGCGATCCTGCTGGCAGACATATGGCAGTGGACGCCGTTCATGGTGCTCATCATCCTGGCAGGGCTCAGGGCGCTGCCGAAGGAACCTTTCGAGGCCGCGGCGATCGACGGTGCCAACGGCATCCAGACGTTCTTGCGCCTCACATTGCCGATGCTGCGCAAGGTGATAGCGGTCGCGGTGCTGATCCGCGGCGTCGATCTCTTTCGCATCTACGACTACGTCTACATCATCACCGCCGGCGGGCCTGGCACGGCCACCGAGACGCTTTCATTCTACGCTGGCCGTATCTACTTCACCGGAGACTTTCCCTATGCCGCGACCCTGTCGCTGATCGTGCTCGTCGTCTTGATCGTCGTGTCGAACCTCTTCGTCAGGCTGTTCAAGGTGAGGTTCTGATGGAGTCGTCGCGCGCCCAAACGATCGCCCGTGACGTGCTTGCCGTCCTGGTGGTGGCGATCTTCATGTTCCCGATCGCGTGGTGGGCCCTGTCGTCCATCAAACCCTATTCGGCGATCTTCGATCGCAGCGGACCGGTCTACACCGGTTTCACGCCGACGCCGGACAATTACCGTGTGACGCTGCTTGGCGTTTCGCGCGTCGACATCGGCATGGAACAGGGCGGCGAGGCGGCCGGGGTCATCAAGGGGGGCGCCAGTTCCTACGATTCCCGCCAGTCGTTGCTCGACAGCGCCATCATAGCCGTCGGATCGACGGCGCTGACGCTGCTGCTCGCCACGCTGGCCGCCTATTGCCTGTCGCGAATGCAGTTCAGCGGCCAGCAGTCCTTCCTGTTCTGGATTCTCTCGCAACGCTTCATGCCGCCAATCGCGATCGTCATTCCGATCGTTTTCATGTTCCGCGATCTCGGCTTGCGCGATACTTATACGGGGCTCATCCTCGTTCACAGTTTGATTAACCTGCCGCTGGCGGTTTTGCTTTTGAAGTCGTTCTTCGACGATGTTCCGCGCGAGGTCGATGAGGCGGCGCTGATCGACGGCGCGACGCGCTGGCAGACGTTTCGACGCGTCGTCCTTCCCATGGTCAAGGGCGGCATCGCTGCGACGGCTGTGCTGTGTTTCATCTTTTCGTGGACCGAGTTTCTGCTCTCACTGTTCCTGACAACGTCGATCCGCACTGTGCCGGTGAAGATCTCGACCTTTGTCACCTCGACCGCGACCGAGTGGGGCTACATCACGGCGCTCGGCACGTCCGCGATCATACCCAGCTTCATCTTTATCCTGCTGGTTCAACGGCATCTGGTCCGCGGCCTCACCCTCGGATCGCTGAAGGAGTGAGGCGCAGACGAGAAGAACGACGACAAAAACGCAATGGAGGAACGATCATGAGCTTCAGTGAACACGACAAGAAGACATTCGTCGCCGATACCTGCAATGACTTTACGGCGCGCCGGATAACCAAACGCGACTTCATGAGGAAGATGGCGCTCGCTGGTGTCGGCTTTTCCGCCTTCGGATCAGCCATGCTAGGTGGCGGCCGCACCAGTCGGGGGATGCTGGGCCTCGGGGTTGAGGAAGCCCGCGCCCAGGACGCCGATATGCTGAAGTGGCTGGCCGACGTCGGCAAACCATATGCCGGCACCAAAATCCGCTACACCTCGGAAGCGACGCCGCCAACGATCGTTGCCAACCAGCTTGTCGCGGGTGAATTCACCAAGGCAACCGGCATTGAGGTGGAAGTCGAGATCGTGCCGCTGGAGCAGGTTCTCGCCAAGGCGACGCAAGACGTACAGGGCCAGCTGGGCACCTACGACGTCTACTATCTCGACCAGTCCTGGATGGCGACGTTTGCCCAGGATGTCGTCGATCCGCGCGAGTATTATGACCAGAACAAAGAACTGGCGATGCCCAACTTCGACTGGGACGATTTCTCCAAGCCGCTGGTCGACGGCATTGCCATGTACAACGGCAAACAGTGCGGAATTCCATTCGATATTCCGATCTTCATCCTGATGTACCGCAAGGATCTTTTCGACAAACACAACATTGCGCTGCCGACAGACCTCGACGCCTACCTCAAGGCCGTGCAGGCGCTCACAGAGGCAGAAAAAAGCAACGGCATCTTCGGCACCGCGTGCCAGGCGAAGTCCGGCCACTATTCGCTGGAATGCGACTGGACCTTCGCATTGTGGGGCCATGGCGGTTCGATCTTCAACAAAGACAAGAAGTTTGTCGGCAATGACGAACGCGGCGTGGCCGGGCTGCAATTCTATCAGGAGCTGGTCAAGAACTCGCCGCCCTCGGCGACGACGTGGACCTGGGACGGTCAGGGGCAGGCGTTGACACAGGGTCAGGCCGCCATGGCAATCACCTGGGGCGAGGATTTCCCCGGCTTCGACGCCAATGATTCCAAGGTCAAAGGCCTGTTCGAGGCCCTGCCCGCGCCCAAGGAGGTTCCTGGCCGTCGCGCCGCCGCCGATTGCGGCTTCAACGAAATCCCGGCCGTCGGCCACCAGGGCGGCTCGACGATCTCGCTGTCGCAGTATTCCAAGAACAAGGAAGCAGCATGGCTGTTCATGCAGTGGGTCTGCTCGAAGGATGTGATGGCGCGGGTATCGACGCTCGGCGGCGGCGCCTCGCCGATGCGCAATTCCTCTTTTACAGATCCTCGGGTCAAGGCGAAGGCCGTTGTCGGCCCCGGAACGACACGCCATTTCGACGCGATCAAATACACTATCGACAACCAGATGGGATCGGAGCCGGACATGCCGATCTGGGCGGATCTATCGAACAACGACATTCCGGTTGAGCTCGGCAAGTTGCTTACGGGCCAAGACTATGGCGGTGATGCCAAGGCATGCCTGGATGCCATTGCCGGCATTGTCGACGGCAAAGTCAAGGACGCCGGTCTTTAGCGGGTAATCGGTGATTTGGGCGAAGGCGGCTTCGGCCGCCCTCGCCGTTTGGTAATGTGGCGGCAATGGTTCCGGATCTCGTCATCGGCATCGATTCCTCGACCTCGGCAACCAAGGCGATCGCCTGGGACCGCAATGGTCTGGCCGTAGCCGAAGGTCGTGCACCGCTTGCAATGTCCAACCCGCGTTCGGGCTATTTCGAGCAGGATCCGGCCGAATGGTGGGCCTCGACGGTCACGGCGCTTCGTGGTGTCGCGGCAACAGTTTCGCCGGGACGCATTGCCGCCCTTGCGATTGCCAACCAACGCGAGAGCTTCGGCCTTTTCGACGAGCAGGGCCAGGCGGTCGGGCCCGCAACGCTCTGGCTCGATGAGCGCGCCCGTGGGAAAGCACGGCGCTTCGGCCAGAGTTTCGGCGCGACACGCGTCCACGCAATATCCGGCAAGCCGCTGGACGTTATTCCTTGCCTTTACCGCATGATCTGGTTCCGCGAGCAAGAGCCCGAGATTTTTGCCCGGGTGGAGCGAATGGCCGAAGTCCACGGCTATCTGGTCTTTCGCTTGAGCGGCCGGTGGGTGACGTCCACCGCATCCGCGGACCCGATGGGAATACTCGATATGCGAGCTATGGACTGGTCGAACGATATACTGGACGCAGCCGGCGTCGCCCGGCGCATGATGCCGGACCTGGCGCGGCCCGGCACCGTTCTGGGCCAACTGACTTCGGAAGCGGCCATGCTGACGGGCTTGCGGGAAGGCACGCCGATCGTCGCCGGCGGCGGCGACGGTCAATGCGCCGGCACGGGCGCGGGTGTGTTGCAGCCGCGATGCGCTTACATCAACCTCGGCACGGCGGTCGTCTCCGGCAGCTTCGGCACGGACTACGTCCACGACCAGGCCTTCCGCACCGAAACGGCGGTCGCCGATGATGGCTATATCTACGAGACGTGCCTTCGCGCCGGCACTTTTCTCGTCGACTGGATGGCGCGCGAGATGCTTGGCGTCGATCTGCATGGCGCAAATGATGCCCTGGAGACGCTCGAGGCCGAAGCCGCTGCCAGCCCGATCGGCGCAGGCGGCATAATGCTCCTGCCCTACTGGCAGGGCGTCATGGACCCACACTGGGATAGTGCGGCCCGTGGTGTGATTGCCGGGCTTTCGGGCTCCAGCCGCCGCGGCGACATCTATCGCGCCGTGCTGGAAGGCATAGCGCTGCATCAGGCCGCGACAAGTCAGCGGGCGGCTGCGGCTGCCGCCCAGACCATCGACCAGTTCATAGCGATCGGCGGAGGAGCGAAGTCCGACCTGTGGATGCAAATTCTGGCGGATGCACTCGATCGTCCCATAAAGCGTTCGACGACCGTCGAAGCCTCCTCGCTTGGCGCGGCGATGGCGGCGGCAAAGGGCGTGGGCTGGTTTTCCACCATCGCCGAAGCGTCGCTCGCAATGGCCAGCGAGCCGGCCAAAACCTTCGAACCGGACACGAAACGGGCCGCGCTCTACGCCGAACTTCTTGCGATCCATGCCGATCTTTGGCCAACGCTTTCAGCCTGGAACCAGCGCCTCGCTGCCTTCATGGAGGCCGATCATGGCTGAAACGACCAACTGGAACGCGTTGATCGAGGACGTTGTCGCGGGACGCTGGACAGATCCCAAGACAGGCGCGGCAGCGGACCTGCCGTTCCAGACGATCGAATTGCTGGAGACGACGGAGGGCCGCGAGGCGGATCTCGTTACACCCCTGGCGCTAGGCAGCCGCATCGCAGTTGTGTCCGATATCAACACCGTCGATGTGATGGGCAGGCGCGTCGCGAAGGCGCTGCGTGCCATCGCCGACATCGACGAAATCGTGCTGCCTGAAGGCCTCGACTGCGATGAGGCAACGATCCAGATGGTCAGGGAGAAGACGCGTCACGCCGACGGGATCGTGGCCGTCGGGTCGGGTGTCCTCAACGACAGCTGCAAGCATGCAACCTTCCTCGACGAGCGGCCCTATGCCGTCTTCGGCACGGCAGCCTCGATGAATGGCTACGGCGCCTCGACAGCGTCGGTGACCTTGGCCTCCGGGCTCAAGATCTCGCTGCCCTCACACGCGCCCCGGGGCATCTTCCTGGACCTTGGCGTGTCGGCCGCAGCGCCCGCCTGGCTCAGCGCCGCCGGGCTTGGCGACAGCCTCTGCCGCTCCACCGCCCAGATCGACTGGTGGGCTTCGCATCGGCTGTTCGACACTTACTATTCTGAGGTGCCCTACCTGCTGCAGGCGGGCGATGAGGAGCCGATGCTGGCCCATGCGCCTGGCCTTGCCAGGCATGACGTCACCGCTGTCGGGCATCTCCAGCGCGTCCTGACGCTGTGCTCGATGGGCGTGTGCTTTGCCGGCGTTTCCCATCCCGGGTCCATGGGAGAGCACCAGATTTCCCATTGGGTCGACATGTTCGCGCAAGACCATCATCCCGGCACCACGCACGGCCAGCAGGTTGGGGTTGCCTCGCTGGTCATGGCGCGTCTGCAAGCGCGGCTGCTGGACATGAAAGAGCCGCCGCAGGTGAAGCCGACCGCCATCGACGAAGCGGCGATGCTGGCCCGCTATGGCGCGCAGCTTGGACCACTTTGCATTGCCGAGACGAAGAAGACGGCACTCGACGCCAGCCAGACGGAAATCTTCAACCGCAGGCTTGCGGAAATCTGGCCGGCGCTGCGCCAGGAGGTTCGGCCCATGGCAATGCCGGTCGCCCGCATGGAGGCAGCACTCAAGGCTGCGGGAGGGCCGGTCACCGGCGCGGAACTAGGCCTGCCGCGCGCGCTTTGGCACGACGCCGTTCGCTATTCGCGGGAAATCCGCGGTCGATGGTCCTTCATCAATCTGGCCGCCGATGCGGGACTCTTGGAAGAGTTTCTGGAGAGCGAATGGTGAGAGCGCATCCGATCGCCAATAGCTCGCATGGCGAAAATGCGATCCAACCGGCAAGGGCAATCGAAGGGTAGCAATTTATGGCGTCTGTCACCATCAGCAACATAAAGAAGGACTATGGCGCCCTCTCGATTATCGATGGACTCGATCTCTCGATCGAGGATGGCCAGTTCGTCGTTCTGTTGGGGCCGTCCGGCTGCGGCAAGTCCACGCTGTTGCGCATGATAGCCGGTCTCGAGCCCATCACATCCGGTGAGATCGCCATAGGCGACAGGGTCGTCAACACGCTCCATCCCAAAGACCGCAACATCGCGATGGTCTTCCAGAATTACGCGCTTTATGCGCACATGACCGTCTTCGACAACATGGCCTTTTCCATGCAGTTGAAGAAACGCCCAACCGAAGAAATCAAACAGAAGGTCGGATGGGCGGCGGCGATCCTCAATCTGACCCCCTATCTGGAACGGTACCCCCGCCAGCTTTCGGGCGGTCAGCGGCAGCGCGTCGCCATGGGCCGCGCCATCGTGCGGGACCCAACTGTGTTCCTGTTCGACGAACCGCTGTCCAATCTCGATGCCAAGCTGCGGGTGCAGATGCGCACCGAAATCAAGGAACTCCACCAGCGGCTGAAGACCACCACCGTCTATGTCACGCATGACCAGATCGAGGCCATGACCATGGCCGATGTCATCGTCATCATGCGCGACGGCCATATCGAGCAGATCGGGCGCCCGCTCGATGTCTACGATCGCCCGGCAAACCTCTTCGTCGCCTCTTTCATCGGCTCGCCCGCAATGAACATGTTCCATGGCGAGGTGGCTTCCGAGCGCGACGCCTGGGTGGTGCGGACCGACGAGCTATCCCTCCCGCTCCCGCCAGGGGCTGCGGTCCGGCCCGGCCAAAAGGTGATCTACGGCATTCGCCCCGAACATCTTCGACCAGTGGCCGACGGGCGCGGCATTCCGGCGAGGATTGCGGTTGTCGAGCCGACTGGCCCCGAAATCCACATCTTTGCCAGCATGGGCAACGTCGCAATCTGCTCGGTGCTGCATGACCGCATGGAGCTCTCTCCTGGAGCTGTGATTCATCTGGAGCCGGCGCCTGAGCGAATCCACCTGTTCGACCAAGGCAGCGGCGAGCGGCTGGACAAGGGAAGAAGTTGAATGGCGCGGATCATCATCCTCGGCGCCGGCGTCATGGGCTCTGCCATGACGCTTCCGGCCGCTCACGCTGGTAACCGCATCACTCTTGTCGGGACCCATCTCGATGAGGAGATCGTCGGCTCGGTGGCCAGCACAAGTCATCACCCACGCCTCAACATCACTCTGCCTGATGTGGTAACCGCCTGTTCCTGGACCGAATTCGGGGCGGCGATGAACGATGGACCCGATCTGCTTGTACTCGGCGTCTCGTCGGCCGGCATTCCTTGGGCGATCGACCGCATTGCAGAAAGCATCAAGTCGCCCGTGCCGATACTGATGATTACGAAAGGACTTGCAGCAAGCGACGAAGGCGTGGAAATCCTGCCACATCTGCTTGCCCACGAGATCGAGCAACGCACTGGCTTGTCTGTCCCGGTGATGGCCGTCGGCGGACCGTGCATTGCCGGCGAACTGGCGGCGCAGCGCGACACCTCTGTGATCGTGGCCGGGCATGATCCCGACCAGGTCGCCGCGGCGTCGCGCATTCTGCGCGCGCCTTTCTATCATGCGCGATCGTCATCCGATCTCGTCGGCGTCGAGATCTGCGCCGCTTTCAAGAATTTCTACACACTCGCCGTTGGGGCTCCCGTCGGGCTGCTCGAGCGCGACGGCAAGGCGCCCAATGGCGCACTCATGCACAACCTAGCCTCGTCGCTTTTCTCGCAGTCCCTCGCCGAGATGGCGATTCTGGTCGAAGCTCTGGGTGGAAAGGTCGAAACAGTGCTGGGGCTGGCCGGCTCCGGCGATCTTTATGTGACCTGCCAGGCGGGCCGTAACGGTCGCATGGGGCGCCTGCTCGGCCGCGGCCTGCCATATTCGGTGGCGAAGCGCGAACATATGAGTTCGGACACGGTCGAGGGCGCGCAACTGGCGCTGGACCTTGGTCCGACTTTGAAGAATATGATGGCCCGGGGTGTGCTTCCCCACGATCGCCTGCCGCTGACGACTGCCATCATCGACGCAATTTGCCATGATGCTCCGCTGGTTTTGTCCTTCGACCGCTATCATCGAGGCTAGCGGAGCCGGGAAACTCGATTGATGCCTCATATCGATGAGCACATGGCTCCGCCGAGCCGCTCTGGACCCGCTGCCGCGGAGTGGACAGGATGATCTGATGGAGAAACCCGCACGAAAGAAACGCGACGGCCGCCAAGCCGTAACGAGTTCCGTCACGTCCGATCGCGAGGAAGGGCTGCTCGTGCGCGCCGCCTGGCTTGCTTATGTCGGTGACCTCACCCAGGCGCAAATCGCCAAGTCTCTTGGCCTGACACGCCTTCGCGTCAACCGGATGCTGGCGCATGCCCGTCAGCGGGGGATCGTTCAGATTCGCATCAATTCCAAGGTGGCGAACTGCATCGAGCTGGAGAACCGGCTGCGGGACGCCTATGGCGTTTCCGACCCAATCGTGGTTCCGACACCGCCCGATCCTACCCTGGTGCCACAGGTCATCGCAGCCGCTGCCGGTGAAGCCCTGTCGCATAGAATCCGTGACGGGATATCGGTGGGCGTGGGATGGGGACGGACGCTCCAGCTTAGTCTGCGGTCAGTGACCGTACGCCCCGTCAGAGGGATGTCGGTCGTTTCCCTGCTCGGCGGGCTCACGCGTGGATCGGCGATCAACATCTATGAAATCGCCTCGCGGCTCGCGGCGCTTTTCGATGCGGAATGCTTCTACATCGCGGCACCGGTGTTCACGGATACGGAGGCCACGCGCGATCTGCTTATGCGCCAGTCCATTCTGGAAGACGCCTTCACCCATGCCCGCGACGTTGACGCCGCTTTCGTTTCTGTAGGCGCGGTGCACAAGGACGCCACCATCTTTCGGATCGGACTGGTAGGAGACGATGATCTCAGATCGCTGCGCGAAGCCGGAGCCGTCGGCGATATTTGCGGCCACTGGATCGGCGCCGACGGACAACTCGTCGATCACCCGCTAAACAGCCGTGTCATCGGCCTCGCCCCCGAACATCTGCGCGACGTCGACACTGTGATTCTGCCCTCCGGCGGCCTCGACAAGGTTCCGGTGCTGCGCGCCGTGTTGCGTCTGGGAGTCGTCGATGTGCTGATCACCGACGAGAAAACCGCTGAGGCGATCCTTGCGGAAAAGCCGTAGCGCAGACTGACCTCTACCAGCAGAGCGGCTCGCGAGTGATCGCTTCTTCGCGTCACAGAACCTCGTGGATTTCCTCGATCGAAGTCTCGCCGATCCGCTTGTCGAGAACGATCTCGCCGCGCGCCATCGCCACGACCCGGTCACAGCATTCGAAAACATGATGCATGTTGTGGCTGATGAAGACGCTGGTGATGTTCTGGGCCTTGAGGGCGCGAACGAAGCCGATCACCTTTCGCGTCTCCTTCACCGAGAGATGATTGGTCGGCTCGTCGAGGATCATGACTTTCGACTTGAAGTGCATGGCCCGGGCGATCGCGACGCCTTGGCGCTGGCCGCCCGACAGTTCGCCGACCAGCGCATCGGGCGACCTCAGATGCAGATCGACGTCGGCGATCGCCTTGACGCTTTCGTCACGCATGCGCTTCTGGTCCAGGATGCCGATGCCGAAAACCGAGCCCTTCACCGGCTCGCGTCCGATGAAAACATTGCGGGCGATGGTCATGGTCGGGACCATCGAATTGTACTGGTAGATCGTCTCGATGCCGCGATCCATGGCGTCGCGCGGGTTCGAGAAGCGGACCGGTTCACCGTCGATCCTGATCTCGCCGCCATCGGGCTTTTGGGTGCCTGACAAGATGTTGATCAGCGTCGATTTGCCGGCGCCGTTGTCGCCGACGAGGCCCAGCGCCTCGTCTGGATAAATGTCCAGAGTGACGTTCTTCAAGGCGTGGACGCCGGAATACCATTTCTGGAGTCCCTTGATCGCGATGATGGGTGCCGCCATGATCAGGTCTCCACCTTCATTGCCCTGCCCCGCTTTCGAAGCCAGGCGTTCACGACGACCGCGAAGATAGTCAGGAAGCCGATTGCCATCTTGAACCAGTTGGCGTCAACCTGGCTCAGCACCAGTCCGTTGTCGATGACGCGGATCAGGGCAGCCCCGATGATGCCGCCGAAGATGGTGCCGATGCCGCCAGCCAGCGAGGCGCCACCGATGACGGCAGCCGACACAGCTTGCAACTCCAGCCCCTCGCCGATCGAAGGCAGCGGCGCGCCGAGCCGCATCACCTGAATGGTGCCGGCAAAGCCGGCGAGCACCGAACAGATCATGAAGCAGGCGACCTTCACCCGGGCCGTCGGGATGCCCATCGATTGCGCGGCGGGTAGAAAGCCGCCGGTGGCGCGCACCCAGTTGCCGAAATTCGTGCGTGACAGAAGCACCGTCGCCAGGATTGCCACGGCGACAAACCAGAAGAACGACATGCGAAAGAGGTCGCCCGGCCCCACATAGATCGTAAACAGCCATTTGGGCAGAGCGTTGGCTGGGATAACAGGAGGGAAGCCACCGGAGATTACCACTGTCAGCGAACGCGCGATGAACAGCATGCCGAGCGTGGTGATGAAGCTTGGTATCGCGAAACGAATCGTTATGAACCCGTTGAAGAAGCCAATCAGGGCGGCGATCGCGAGCCCGGCGGCAAAGGCCGGCGCGAACGGCACGCCTGCCGCCAGCATCACCGCCATGGTCATCGGGGTCAGCGCAAAGACCGAGCCTACGGAAAGATCAAACTCCCCGCATATCATCAGCAGGGTCACGCCGATCGCGACCAGCCCCATTTCGGGCAGCAGCCCAAGCATTCCGCGCACGTTCTGTGTGTTCAGAAATACGCCGTTCGAGCGGATCTGAAAGACGAGGAGGAGGAGGAGCAGGAACACAACCGCCGCAAGCTCCGGCTTCTCCAGATAAATCTTCATCAAGCGCTTCATCATTCGCTCCGGCTTGGGATTGTTTGCGCTGGCTTGTCGCATCGGCAAGGGGGATGGCGGCAGTGTGTCTTCTACCGCCTTTGACGGGGGAGATGCCGTTGGAGGATGGGACGGACCCAACGCCCAGGGCCGTGCTGCCTGGCCCTCCCCCTTGCCCTCTCCGCGTAAAGAACGAGGAGAGGACGCCGGCTTCGCGCCTACCGCACGCCTTGTGCGGCCAGTTCCTTGAGCTTTGGCACGTCTTCCTTGACGATGATGCCCTTGCCGGTGTCGATGTCTGCCGGCAGCAGACCGACGGTCTTGGCGAGATAGGCTTCCATCACCGGCATGAAGCCCTGCATGTAGGGCTGCTGGTCGACCTGGACCTGGATGTAACCCGCTTCCATCTGTTGCAGGACTTCCGAGACGATGTCGAAGCCGCCCATCAGCACCTTGCCCGGCTCGATGCCGCGATCGATCAGGACCTGGGCCACGTAGGCATGCCAAAGGCCGGTGTCGAAATACACCGTGGTGTCCGGGTGGGCAGACAGATAGGCGCCAACACGATCGGCGACGACGGCGCCATCTGTGCCGGTGTCGAGCCGTTCAATGACCACTTCGCGTCCGGCATTCGCGGCCTTGTATTCCTCAAGGAACTTCATGACGCCGGCAGCGCGCTGTTCCGACCAGTTCTGACCGGGCGCGGAGACGCCGACGAGCGCCCTGATCTTGCCTTCCTTGGGGAAGAACTCGGACATCTTCTTGCCGAGTTCGTAGCCGGCGGGAATGAAGCCCTGGCCGATGAAAGCCTGGCGGGCATTGCCGGCTGCACCCTCGGTGTCGTCGACGTTGGACGCGATGACCGTGACGCCGGCAGCGCGGGCGTCGGCGATGATCTGGTCGAAGGCATTGTTGTCGACGATCGAGGTGATCAGCGCGTCCGGTTTTGCCGCGAGTGCCGCCTGCATGTTGGCCGATTGTTGCTCGATCGAGCCTTCGGTCTGCGTGAAGACCATCTGGCAATTGGCTTGGATCTTGGCGCAGGCGTCGTCAAACCCCTTCTTCACCGCCTGCCAGAACGGGTTCGACGCCGACGAATGATGCGTGAAGACGATGTTCATCGGCTCCTGTGCGCGTGAGCCGATTGCCGAGCCTCCAGCCAGTACTGCTCCCAAGGCTGCCGAGATAAGTAGCTTCTTCATGGTTCTCCTCCTCCGTAGAAAGCTGCTTCAGGTTCATTTTCAGAGAGTAGATGCGTCAGTCACCCGTCGAAGCGCCGTGAAGGCGCGATCGATCTCCGGGTTCAGTTCCATGCCGAGGCCCGGTCCGGGAGGCACGGTGATCATGCCGTTCTTCACCTGCGGCAAAGCGGTCACAAGGTCGCGGTACCAGGTCTTGTAAAAGGCCCTGACACTCTCCTGGACAAGCGCGTTCGGCGCATTCAGCGACAGGTGGGTCGATGCGCCGAGCACCACTGGACCGGTGCAGTCGTGTGGCGCGACCGGCAGGTGCCATGCTTCAGCCATGGCAGCGATCTTGCGCGCCTCCGAGAGCCCGCCGCACCAGCTGATATCAAGCATGATGACACCGGCCGCTCCGGTTTCGAGAAGGTCGCGGAAGGCCCACCGGGAACCGAGCGTTTCCGAGGCCGATATTGGCGCCAGCGAAGCCTCGGCATAGCGTTTCAGGCTGGACAGGCTGTCCATCCTGATCGGATCTTCGTGCCAGAAGGTCTTGTAGGGGGCAAGCTCGCGAGCGATCTGCATGGCCGGCAGCAGCTGCCACATTGAATGGAATTCAACCATGATGTCCATCTTGTCGCCGACCGCATTGCGGATTTTCTCGAATGGCGCCAGCGCGGAATTCAAGTCGGGCTGCGATATATACTGGCCGCGCGTTTTCTCGGCGGCCATGTCGAAGGGCCAGATCTTCATGGCCGTGATGCCTTCCTCCAACAACGAATGCGCCAGTTCGTCGGCGCAGTGAAGGAAGCCGTTCAGATCATCATAGGCGTCGCCGGCCTTGTCGAGCCCGTAGTTGGCCGTCGTCTGCCCGGTGGCCTTCTTGATGTATTCGGTTCCGGCACAGGTGTTGTAGGTCCTGATCTCGTGCCGTGTGAAACCGCCGAGGAGCTGTGCGATCGGCTGACCCGTCGCCTTTCCGAACAGATCCCAAAGCGCGATATCGAAAGCGGAGTTGCCCCTGACTTCCGCGCCCGTCGATCGGAAACCGAGATAGCCGACGAGGTCGGTGGCAAGCAGGTCGATCTGCAAGGGGTCGCGCCCGATCACGCACGGCGCGACGTATTCGTGCAGATAGGTCTCGACGGTTTCAGCCATGAAGAAGGTCTCGCCCAGTCCGACGAGACCTTCGTCCGAGTGAACCAGAACCCAGAGAAGGTTCGGCCGCTCCTTGAGCCGCAGCGTTTCCAGTTTCGTGATCTTCATTGCGCCCTCGCTCCTCAGGCGATGCCGGCCGCCAGCAGGGCCTTGACGCTCTCGTCAAAATGCCTTGCCATCAGGTCACGAGCGGACTGAGGATCACCGGTCTCGATTGCTTCGGCGAGGTCGATATGGATCTGGATCATCTCCAACTGCTTGGCATCCGAAGGGCGGCTCCGCCAGCCGATCGGCCAGGTCTGCCGCGATACGCGCTCGAACGCGCCGACGATGAGGCTGAAAACCGGATTCTTCGCAGCCTTGGCGATTTCGAGGTGAAAGGCGAGATCGTGCTCCATGACCTGTTCCGGCCGCTGGAAATTCTCGCGCATGGCGAGCGCGTGCGTCCTGATCCTTTCCACTTCGTCGGCTGTTCTGCGCAAGGCCGCCAGCATGGCGGTGCGGGTCTCAATCGTGCGGCGCACGTCGTAGATTTGCTGCACCGTGATCTGCTCGGTGTGGACGCCATGCTCGATCACCAGTGACATGGCGCCATAATCCAGCTCGGCGACGGTAGCCCGTCTGCCCGCCCTCAGGTCGATAAGCCGCATGGCGGCGAGCGAGCTGAAGGCCTCGCGAACCACGGTACGCGAGACGCTCAATTGTCTCGAAAGCGCGGCCTCGCTGGGCAGCCGGTCGCCGGGCCCGAGCTCATTCGCGCGGATATGGCGCGTGATCTCGCTGATCGTATTGCTGACCAGGCTCGCTGCGTCGGAATGTGTTGCGGGTACGGCCGTGCTCACGCAATCTCCAGTTCAAGGCAAACCTGTATGGCAGGTTTTCTAGATGTGCCGTTAGTACTTAGCAAAGCTGTATGTCAACATCCAGTGGCCATCGTCGCCGGGAACTGGTGACCAGAGCTTGCATGACCGATGCTCTTGACGCGACGGAGGCCGGTCGGCCGGGGCGGCGCCTGCGGGATCGAACAGGCGATCATCTCGCTTGGGTGGGCTGGATTTCTCGTCGTGAACACCGGCGGGCGGCCGACCATGCCGCCCGAAATATCTCGGCGGACGATTCACTGATATTTCGATCGACGCACCCCATATGGGTGGACAGGGTATCGCTTGAGGATTTGCCTATGCTGATTTCGCGTTGGGGACGGTTTGCAGTTTTGTTTGCGGGGTTGTTCCTGGCGTTTTCCATAGTCGCTGTGGATCACGCCGATGCGCGCCGTGGCGGCAGCTTCGGCAGTCGCGGCATGCGCACTTTCCAGCCGGTCCCGCCGACCAGAGTTGCGCCGCAACCGGCCGCACCGGTCGAGCGCTCGATGACGCCCAATGCGGCCACGAACAATGCGACCCGTCAGCCGCAGGCATTCCAGCGCCCGGGCTTCTTCAACGGTCTAGGCGGATCGATGATGCGTGGGCTGCTTCTCGGCGGTTTGATCGGCGTTCTTCTGGGCCATGGGTTCGGCGGCTTGGCCGGCATGTTGGGTCTTTTGCTCCAAGTACTGCTGTTCGGCGGCGCGATCATGCTGGCGATCCGCTTTTTCCGCTCGCAGGCGGCGCAAAGCCCAGCGCCCGCTATGGCGGGTGTCTCGCGCGGTACAGCGAGCTTTGGGCGCAACGCAGCAGCCCGGCCCGAGCCAAGCAACGCCACAGCGTTCCCCATTCGGGCTATTGGGTCAGGATATGGCGGAACGAGCCAAGGCAATCCTTCCCAAGCCAGTGCTTCCGATGAGATCACACTCACCCAAACCGATCTCGACACGTTCCAACAGCGGCTGACGGAAGTTCAGGAAGCATTCGGGCGTGAGGACCATGCTGCATTGCGCCGGTTGGTGACGCCCGAGATGGTGTCCTATCTGTCCGAGGAACTTGCCGATAACGCCAAAAAGGGCCTCAGGAACGAGGTATCGGATGTGGGCCTGCTGGAGGCCGATATTGCGGAAAGTTGGCGGGAGGGTGATCGCGACTACGCGACGGCTGCTTTGCGCTATGAATCTCGCGACGTGACCCGCGATCGCATCAGCGGCAAGATCGTTGAGGGCCAGGCCGATCGGCCGACGGAGACAACCGAACTGTGGACCTTCATGCGCCAGGACGGCGGTGAGTGGAAACTCGCCGCAATACAGCAGCCTGGCTGATGTGCATTGCCTCGACTGAAGGGGTCCCGCTACCACTGGACAGCCAGCCCGCCTTTGCGGCGCGCTGGGTCTTGGATAGGGTCACGGTCATGCAACGTACTTGTACTTGTCAATCCGTTACTGAGTGGTGCGGTAACTCGGTAGGCGGCGTTGCCGCCGTGTCGAGCTGATCAGTCAATCGATTCTTCAGCACGTCGATGAGGCTGACGGTGATGGCGATCACCGCGGGGCCGAGGACAAGGCCGGATGCTCCGAACAGGACGATGCCGCCGACCGAGCCGATAAAGGCCACCACCGTGTGGAGGCGCAACCGGTTCCCGACAAGCATCGGATAGAGCAGATTGTCGATGCCGCCGACGATGACGCCGCCCCAGACGGTCAATATCGCCGCGCTGGCCCAAGCTCCCTGCAGTGCGAGATAGACCGCTGCGGGCACCCAGATCACAAATGCCCCGAGAACAGGCACGATGGCAAGAAGCCCCATGACAAGGCCCCAAAAGATTGGCGTCGGCAGGCCGAGCCACCAGAACATCAGGCCAGCCAATGTTCCCTGGACGGCGGCGACGAACACGGTGCCGAGTAGTGTTGCATGGACGGTCTCGCCGGCACCACTGAAGGCGCCGTGTTTGGCGGCATCGACACTGTGGCAATCTCGAAGCGCGCGCCCTGACGCCGCAGGCCGTCAATCTGATCCTGAAGCGGCGCATCGCCGAGGCCGGGCTCGATCCGCAAGCCTTCTCCGCCCACAGCCTGCGCTCCGGCTATCTCACCGAAACCGCACGCCGCAGCAGGCCTCGAACTACTACAATGACGGAACGCACGCTCGGGCGGGCGGCGCGGATAATCGCCTGAGTCGCAATTCGATCCGACCCTTTCGGCGTTAGCTCCAGGACAAGTGGTTTCGAGGCAGCCGGCGTCCCGGATCGATCACCTTGACCTGGTGCGGGAGCACCTCCCCCCAACTCCATAGCACGAGGTTCTGATCGGATGTGCCGGCACCTGGCGCGAAGCTGGGCACGAGAATGCCGAACTTCCCTTCAGCAACGAAGCGGTCATGGATGCTCCATGACGACGGCCGTTTGCCATCTGCGAGAAAATCCATCCAGGCACAAGCCATATCTTCGAACCGGATCCCGGCGTCGGCCTGGCCTTGCGCCGTCCTCAGATCGACAATGTCATCGCAATCGATCTCGTATGAGCAAAGCACGCAGGGATGAATGCGATTTGCAAAACCCTGATTGGCCTCCTTCACGGCCGTCATGATGTCGAGCGCCAGATAAAGCGTACGCACACCTTTCGGGTTGAACCTGGCACCCCGAATAGCCGCTCCGTCGCCTGAGATAGGCTGGAAGGACCACCGCGGATCATGGGCGCGGTGGCAAATTCCGGCAAACCTCAAGAAAAGCCACCAACGGCGACATGATCCAGGTAGTCGCGAACCGCGCTGGCCTTGCCTTCCTTAACCAGAGCTTCCGCCGTCCGCCCGCCGAATGCCGGTATCGGCTGGGCCCGGTACCAGGCCATCGCCTGCTCCTTGCCTCCAGCCCAGTCGATCACCCTGCTGATGATCTCAAGCATTTCACGAAGGCGACCTTGCGTCTTTGCAGCACGGCTACGCTCAGCCCTATAGAGGGTTTCCCGCGCAAGACCCGCCGTCTCGGCAAGCTGACCTTTGGACATACCGAATCCATCCGCAACCTGGGCGACAGCGATCTTCCCAGCCCGATCCATATAGGACAGCACCAACGGTTCGTTCTGAACTGGAACTTTCAACGCTTGGATCATCCCTGTCCCCCTTGCCATATCCAGAAACACATTTCTTGTGCATAAGATATGGCATTAGCGACGGATTACAAGCCTCGGCTGGCTGATGAGACGTCGTTGAGGCCTCACCAGACGCATTCACACGTTCGTGTTCTGGCACATTCCTTGTGTGTACAAAAACCCCAAAAAACGGCCCCGAAACCGGCCAAATGCACGCACAACGTCCAGTTCTCCCGATCGGCCGCCCATTGGCGAACCCCGCGTCTCGACCGAGGATCGGGCGACCGACGCCCAAGTCGACGAGGTCAAGGCGGCTGGCTGCCGCCTCGTCCACCAGGAGCACGGCTCCGGCGCCTCGCCCTCCCGGCCGGTGCTGGCGAAGCTGATGCGCGAGATAGCCGCATGGGGGACACACCGCTATGGCGATATAGCGCCCAGAAGCTCCAGGGTCGCCGCCGGCGATAGCCTGCCAAGACGGTCACCCACGCTTGCCCTGGGCACCCGTAATGGAAACGATGGCGGGCGCTACCGTGACGAACAGTATATAATACTCACCGGCAGCAAGCTGGTTGAGGAAAGCCCCACCGTCATGAAGCCAATGAACGAAGAGCACCTCGCGGTCCTACGCAGGCACATGGTCGAGATGATTGCAATCCATACCGACCTTGCAAGCGAAGAACTCGGCAAGGCGGCGCTCGATGAGCGGGTGATGGCAGCGATGCGGCGAGTGCCGCGGCATCTCTTCGTGCCAGCCTCGGTTGCACCTTATGCCTACCAGGACATGCCGCTGCCGATCGGCTTCAATAAAACCGTCTCGCAGCCATTCATCGTCGCTCTCATGACCGATCTCCTTGCTCCCCAACCGCACGAGGCGGTGCTCGAGATCGGCACTGGCCTGGGCTATCAAACCGCAATCCTCGCGGAACTCGCCGGGCAGGTTTGGAGCGTAGAAATCATCGAGGAATTCGTAAGCCGTGCGGAGGCTCTCCTGCAGGAGCTAGGCTTATCCAATGTCGGCATTCGTGTCGGAGACGGGTCTCGCGGCTGGCCCGAGCACGCCCCATTCGACAAGATCCTGGTCACGGCGGCGGCCGAGCAGACACCGCCCGCTTTCCTGAAGCAACTCAAGCCGGGGGGACGGCTGGTTCTGCCTTTGGGAGCTAAAGAAGCACAGTTTCTGACCGTCATCGACAAGGATGCGGCAGGGCAGCTCGAGACCCGGAAACTCATCCCGGTTCGGTTCAGCCGGCTCGAAACCGTCTAGTGAGGTGCGACAACTGGCGCGACCGCGCTTTTCCGACCGTCAATCAGATGCCAGCCTTCCGCGTTTCTTCGCCCTTGCAATCTCGACCGTGGCTTCGGCGCCGATCTGGGGCTCTAGCGCACTCGGTTGACTTCACCGGAACTCAGGCTCGAGTCGGGCGACAGGATTCGATCGGGCAGCGAGAGCGTTCCCGTGCCGGATAACCCGAAAAGTTCAGGCTGACCGCGGGATCATCTGTCGGGAAGGTCTAGGTTCAGCGCAACCGGACCGACACCCACGGGAATGTTGAAATTTCGGTTTTTGAGCGCCTCGGCCTTACCGGTGATATGAATGCCGCCCTCCAGCGCGTTCTGCTTCTGCTCGGCCTCGAGCGAGGCCATGATCTGTTCACCTTGCGCGCCTCGTGGCATAGGCCAGCATATCCGCCTCTTCCTGCGTAGGGACGCCCTTCCGAACATCCATCTGCAAATGGGGCAGGTGCTTGCCTTGGATCGGCACTGTGCGCCGCCACCAATCTCGCGTAGAAAGCCCCTGGCCTAACCCGGCCCTGCGAGGCGAGAAACTCCATGCGAATAGTGTTGCCTGTCCTGTTGCTCGGCCTGGCCTCCGCCGGCCTGTCGCCCGCCAAGGCCGCGGCGGGCGATTGCGGCGATGCCGCCGCGCTGGTGCAGCAGGCCTATCCCGAGGCCCGAAAGAGCGCCGACGGCACCTCGTTCACGCTTGAACCTCATACTAGCATCACCTCAACGCTCCCGGAGAGCGATGCGCCGTTCGGCCTGGTCTGCAAGATTTGGCCCGCCGATGTCGACCTGCTGTTGGTCGCAGTGCCGCTGATTGACAGGGCTAACGGCGACCACCTGCATGTCGGCGATATCGAGCTACTGGTCGTCGATAGAAAGAGCCTGCGGGTGCGCCAGCGCCTGCTCCAGCCTGGACTGATGACCGATGACGCGATTGTCATCGAGAAGGTGGAATTCGACACCGGCCGTTATGCACTGGCCCCTGAGGTCACCGCCTTCGGCCTGCGCATCGAAATGGCAAACCATTCGCAGGCCACTCCCTTCACTGAAACCGACCTGCGGCTCTACGCCCTTGCCGACGATGCGCTTCGCTTGGTGCTCGACGGCCTCGTGGTGGCCGGCCATGGCGGCGATAGCGATGCCAGTTGCGCCGGATCGTTTCATTCCAGCCAGGTCAGCCTGGCGATGAGCCCGGCGCGCCATCATGGCTATCACGATATCACCGCGGTCGAGCGGACGGATACCGACAATCCCTCCCCCGACAAGGATGGCGAATGCCATTCCCATCCCGGCAAGGCTGTGAAGCGGACCTACCGGCTGCATTATGACGGCAGCCGCTATCCGGTTCCCGCGGCACTCAAGGTGATGGGGTTGTAACGCCGCCGCACACATCCCTGCCTTGGTTCGTCAATGTGATCAATTCCAGTTGAATGGGTATCGACCATTAATTCTCTCGTGGTAGGAGGCGCTCAAGGGGGCTCTTCCCAAAGGAGCTGATGATTTGTGGTGGTCAAGATTCAAAAGGGGTTTTGCAGGAACGTGGGACGACAGACTTGACGGGCTATTCTCCGCAAAGGTCGACTACGCCGGAAAATCCATTCTCGATGTTGGCTGCAATATGGGTGTTGTCGCCTATGAGATATCCAAGCTGAGACCCAGCTCGATCCATGGGATCGACATTGCCAAGCCGCATATCGAGACTGCAAAAATGTTATTGAGTGGCTCCCCGGTACATGCCAGGTTCGATCGCCTAAACCTCGGCAGCCGGCGCCTCGGCAATATCCTTCTACCGAAATACGATATCGTCCTGCTGCTGGCCGTCTACCAGCACATGCAGCGCAACATCGGCCCAGGCAAGGCGCGAAGGGTGCTTTCCAATATTGTGAGGCGCACCTCAAACGTTGTTGCCCGCGTTCCGCCTGGAACGGATGGCGAATTTATCGACACGCTTTCTGACGAGGGTTTCCAGGTTAGGAGCACTCACACGTCGCCTCTTGGTAGTCATGTGCTGGTGCTTGAGAAACCCACCCTAGGAAATCCGCAGCCATAGAGATTTCGCATCGCCAGTGGCAATCTGCCCCACTAACATCCCATGTGTCAGCAGCGGCGCCGACCCGCTGCTGACTGCAACTCGGCCCGGGAACGCCCATTCGCCGGGAGAAGCATGTCGCGGCTGCGGTGTTCCCTGCCACTGCCTTAACAGACTGGCGCCCGTTGGCGTAGGTGACGAAGACGAGTTTGGCCGCCACGGCGAGAGCACTGCCCGTCCCGCCTGCGGTCAGCGCGCCGCCGGTGTTGAAATTCAGCCATGTGCGCTATCAGCTCGCAGGCGCCCGTCCAGCGCTCTGGCTCAGGGCGCCGGGCGAGTGAACAGGGTTCGGAATAGCTCCTCACCACGCCGCAGTCCTTCATCTGTCAGAACCACTGACTTCGCCTTGTTTGCCGGATTCGCGATCAGCCCCTTCTCGTGCAAGCGATCCAGAGCATTCCAATCCAACCCCTTCCAGGCGCGCCTCTCTTCATGCAGCGTCAGCCAAAGCAGGCCCATAACGGCATCGTCGATCTTGTCGGTGTCGATCTCCATGCAAGCAGTTTAACACGCGAAAGCGCCGCTGCACGATCCACACCGGATGGTTGCTCCCTGCCACGAGCGTTCGCCTGAAAACAAGTGCCTCACTCAGGCGTCGCATCCGCGACGGCGTCATTGGGGGGCGACGAGCCGGGAACGGGATTGGAGTTCATCATGATGCCTAAGCGGCCGTAGCAGCGTTGCCGCTGGCAATGAAATGCGGATTGGCGAAATCCTCGTCGTCGCTCTGGTTGCGCTGCAGGCGAGCGGCTGACCGTCCAGCGTACGCGTCATGCCGCCGGCAGCGCGCAGTACCACGTCACCCGCCGTAGGGTCCCATTCCATAGTGCGGCCGAAGCGCGGATACGTTTTGCGGGACGCTTTCTTTTCCGACCCGCTCTCCGACCGCAGAAGTCTCAACCTTGCCAGAGGTGAATTTTTGACCCCTGAGCGGTTAATCGCGGAGCGCATTCCGGGCCACAACCGACTTTGCGACATCCCTTCACTGATTCACTGCCCGTCCAGCGCCAGAATGCGAAATCCGCTGTGAGGGTCGGGGCCTCGCGACAACCGCTCAAGGTCGTTCCGTCATTGCAGGGCTGACGTGTTTTCATCGAGCCAAGACTGACTCTGGTACCGTGCCGGGAATGAGCTATAGTTCACATACTAAGACGGCCGGGCGCTTGCACAATGGCTGGACTGGGTGAACAGATTGCGCGTCAGCAGCGCACCATGGGACCGCTCCTGGTGGCGGCAGTGGGCATCGGCCTTGTCGGTCTGCCCGTCGCAGCCTGGCTCGACCTCCGAGACCTGTCGGAACGGATGCTGCGCAGGCAAGCCAGCGAAATCAGCCGCATCATCGACGAAATGCGCGGATTCTACGGCAGCGACGTCGTGGGACGCGTGCTGCAAGCTAACGGCGCTGTGACTGCGACGCACAACTACCGGGACGTGCCAGGCGCGATCCCTATTCCAGCAACCCTCTCGATCGAACTCGGCAAGCGCATCAGCGCTCATGACGGGTCGGTCAAATATCGGTTCGTCTCGGATCTGCCTTTCAAAGGTCGCGCGCCCCACCAGCTCGATGCGTTCGAGCGGAATGCAATCTTGGCTTTGCGCGCCAACCCGAAGGAGCCGATCATCGAGGTCTCGGGTTCACTGTTTGACCGGCAGGTCCGCGCCGCGGCCCCTGTCATAATGGGACAAGTGTGCGTGACCTGCCATAACTCACACCCGGACAGCCCCAAGACGGACTGGAAGGTAGGGGATGTCCGAGGGATCCAGGAGATATCAGTCAATCAGCCTATCGCCGCGAACGTGCTGACCTTCAAGTATCTGCTCCTATATTTCGGTTTCGCGGCGGCGGCGGGCCTGACGTTCATTCTCCTGCAGCGTCGGCAGTCCGCGTTGATTCAGGGCATCAACAAGGAGCTTTCCGAGGCAAACGACTTCCTGGCCGCGATTTCATTGAAGATCGCCAAATATCTTTCGCCTCAAATCTACAAAAGCATCTTCAGCGGCCAGAAGGACGTCACCATCGCGACCGAGCGCAAGAAGCTCACGATCTTTTTCTCCGACGTCAAGGATTTCACCGCGATCGTGGAACGGCTCCAGCCCGAGGACCTGACGCTTCTCCTCAACGAGTACTTCACCGAGATGTCGACGATCGCGCTCAAACACGGCGGCACCGTCGACAAGTTCATCGGCGACGCGCTTCTTGTGTTCTTCGGAGACCCCGAGACACAAGGCGTCGAGGAAGACGCGAGAGCCTGCTTGCGCATGGCTGTCGACATGCAGCGTCGGCTGGAGCAGTTGAACAGGGTGTGGCATGACCGCGGAGTTGAACGGCCCTTCCGAGCTCGCATGGGCATCAACACGGGCTATTGCAATGTTGGGAACTTCGGTTCCGATGATCGGATGGACTACACGATCATTGGAGCCGAAGCGAACTTGGCGGCCCGGCTGCAATCGATTGCCGAGCCCGGCGGCATCTGCCTCAGCTATGAGACTTACGCGCTCGTGCGCGACCTTGTCCGGGCGCGTCCGTTAGCCCCGATTGCCATGAAGGGGATCAGCCGGGAGGTTGTCCCCTACGAAGTCGAGGGCCTCCTGGGTGAACTCGCCCAGCGCCCTCAGGTCATCAGCGAGCATGCGACTGGTCTCGACTTGTTCCTCGATGTTGAGGCAATCGACGAGAACGGGGTGGAGCGGGCGAAGAAACGACTTTCGGAGGCGCTCCTGGCCTTAACCATCCGAAGCAAGCCCGCCGCATTTTAGGTTCTTGAACGTGATCCAATCTGGACCGTGGCCAGCCAAGTAAAGTCCGGTTCAACACCGTTCAGCCGCGCCGGGTCCCGGCCAGGCGTTCGCGCGCATCATCCTCGTTGGTCATCAGCGCCGTCAGGGCCGAGGCGTCGATGAACATCAGTCATTCTCGTACAGGCTGTCGCGAAACGCCTTGTCGGCGGGCCTGCCGTGATCAGGCTTGCCCCGGGGGCTCGCAGATCACGGCAGAATCTGACGCCGATCTCTACGAGGGACGGTCTAGCCTGTTCGCGCTCAAGCTCATGCTTGAGCGCGGCATGGACGGCCTCTGTCAGACCAGTCCTCTTAAGTGCGGCGACCCGGCGGGCCAGTGCGTCGGTCTCGGGATTTTAGATGTGGAACGCCATCACTCGCTCGTATAGCCGTTCAAGTGTTTCGGTATACAGCAATTTGGATACACCCGTGTGAAGGCCCCGCAGCATCGACCGGACACGAAGCGAATCGGCCACGCCGACCCAACTGTCGGCTGGATAGGGATCGTACCGCTGTGTTTACAGATCTCGAGCAGTATCTGAGGTCGCTTGCATAAGTCACTTGCAACACCCGCACTTTCGTACGGGTCTGGAACTGCGCAATCACCGTCTAGCCAAATCCAGCAACCTTGCCGCTGGCGATGAAATGCGGGTTGGCGAAATCCGCGTCATCGCTCTGGTTGCGCTTGCCGTAGGCGAGCGGCGCACCATCCAGCGTGCGCGTCATGCCGCCGGCAGCGCGTAGCACTGCGTCACCCGCGGCAGTGTCCCATTCCATGGTGCGGCCGAAGCGTGGATAGACGTCCGCCTCGGCGCCGGCGACGAGGCAGAATTTCAGCGAGGAGCCGACCGAAACGATCTCCGCAGCGCCCAGCGCGCGGATATAGGCCTCGGTTTCCGGCGTGTTGTGGGAGCGGCTGGCAACGACGGTCAGCGGCACCATACCGGCCCTTGCCGAAATCGGCTGGCGGTCGACGATCTCGTAGTCGTCATTGATCGCGATCGCTTCCGCTTTGCCCGGCCGGCCGGAAAAGAAGCGGCCGGTGCAAGGCGCGAAGACGACGCCGATCTCAGGCACGCCATGGCGAACCAGCGCGATGTTGACAGTGAAATCGGTCCGCCGGTTGACGAACTCCTTGGTGCCGTCGAGCGGATCGATCAGGAAAAAGGCGTCGCCGAGATCCGGCGCCATGATGCCGGCAGAGGCTTCCTCCTCTGCCACGCATGGAATCTCTGGAAATGCGGCGCGTAGCCCGGCAAGGATGATCTTTTCGCTCTCGCGATCCGCCTCCGTCACTGGCGAATTGTCCGATTTGCTGTCGACCGCACAGCCGACACGAAAGACACGCATCACCTCGCGCCCTGCCGCCAAGGCAAGGTGCTCGAAGACGGCGAGCATCGCTTCGTCGTCAGATACCGCCGCCGCTATCATATTGGTCTTCGGCAATGTCCCGCTCGTTCAGCCAGTGTTCCAGGGCGTCCACCATCTCCCCGGCCGATCTGCCGAGGGTCTTGAGATGGATTTCGGGCTTTTCCGGCACCTCATACGGTGAATCGACGCCGGTGAAATTCTTGATCTCGCCGTTCAACGCCCGCGCATAGAGACCCTTCGGATCGCGCCTGGCGCATTCCTCGAAGGGGGTATCGACAAACACCTCGACGAATTCGCCGTCGGCCATCAATTCGCGCGCCATGCGCCGCTCGGCGCTGAACGGCGAGATGAACGACACGATGACGATCAGCCCGGCGTCGGCCATCAGGCGTGCCACTTCGGCGACGCGGCGAATGTTTTCGACACGATCGGCGTCGGTGAAACCGAGATCGCGGTTGAGTCCGTGACGGACGTTGTCGCCATCCAGAATGTAGGTATGCCGTCCAGTGGCGAAGAGCTTCTTTTCAAACAGATTGGCGATGGTCGACTTGCCCGAGCCCGAAAGCCCGGTGAACCAGAACACGGCCGGCCGCTGGTTCTTCATATCGGCACGCGCGCGCTTGCCGACATCGAGCGACTGCCAGTGGATGTTTTCGGCGCGGCGCAGCGAATGCAGGATCATGCCGGCGCCGACCGTGGCGTTGGTGATGCGGTCGATCAGGATGAAGGCGCCGGTGGTGCGGTTTTCGGCAAACGGATCGAAGGCGATCGGCGAGCGCGTCGAGATGTTGCAGATGCCGACTTCGTTCATTTCAAGCGACTTGGCCGCCTCATGGGCAAAGTCGTTGACGTTGACGCGGTATTTCAGGTCGGTGACGGTGGCGCTGGTCTGGTCGGTCTCGGTGCGCAGGATGTAGGAGCGGCCAGGCAGCAGCGCATGTTCGTCGAACCAGACGATGTTGGCGGCGAACTGGTCGGCGACCTGCGGCCGCGCCGCCGGCGATACCAGCATATTGCCGCGCGAGACTTCCACCTCGTCGTCGAGGACAAGGGTGATGGCCTGGCCGGCGATAGCCTGCTGAAGATCGCCGCCATGCGAGACGATGCGCCTGACACGGGAGGATTTGCCGGATTTGGCGACGACCACCTCGTCGCCCGGCGCAACCGAGCCGGAGGCTATGGTGCCGGCGAAACCGCGAAAATCGAGATTGGGCCGATTCACATATTGGACCGGAAACCGGAATGGCAGTTCGACCGCGGCCTCGTCGACCGAGACGGTTTCGAGATGTTCGATCAGCGTCGGGCCGGAATACCAGTCCGTCCTATCGGAACGGCCGGTAACGTTGTCGCCATAGCGGGCCGACATCGGAATGGGCACGATTGTCTGGAAGCCGAGCTCACGTGAGAATTGCGCGTAATCCGCGACGATCTTTTTAAAAACCGCCTCGTCGAAGCCGACAAGATCGATCTTGTTGACGGCGAGCACAATGTGGCGGATGCCAAGCAGCGAGGCAATGATCGAATGCCGCCTGGTCTGACGCAGCACGCCCTGGCGGGCATCGATCAGTACGATGGCGAGATCCGCCGTCGATGCACCTGTCGCCATGTTACGCGTGTATTGTTCGTGGCCGGGCGTGTCGGCGACGATGAACTTGCGCTTTGGCGTGGCGAAGAAGCGATAGGCGACGTCGATGGTGATGCCTTGCTCGCGCTCGGCCTCGAGGCCGTCGACCAGCAGCGCGAAGTCGACGTCGTCGCCGGTGGTGCCGTGCTTGCGCGAATCGCGCTCGAGCGTGGCCAGCTGGTCCTCGAAAATCTGCTTGGTGTCGGAAAGCAGGCGCCCGATCAGCGTCGACTTGCCGTCGTCGACCGAGCCGCAGGTCAGGAAGCGCAGCAGCGACTTTCGTTCCTGCGCCGCCAGATAGTCGCGGACACCGTCGGTCGGGGCGAGGCTCTTGGCCATGATATGGTGCATGCTCAGAAATACCCCTCGCGCTTCTTCTTTTCCATCGAGCCGGCTTCGTCGCGGTCGATCAGGCGACCTTGCCGCTCGGAAGTGCGCGCCGTGAGCATTTCGCCGACTATCGCCTCCAGAGTGTCGGCGTCCGAGTCGATCGCGCCGGTCAGCGGATAGCAGCCGAGCGTGCGGAACCGCACCATCCGGTTCTCCACTGTTTCGCCGGGCCGCAGCTGCATGCGCTCATCATCCCTCAGGATAAGCATGCCATCGCGCTCGACGACCGGCCGCTCCTTGGCCAGATACAGGGGCACGATCGGGATGTTTTCCTGAAGAATGTACTGCCAGATGTCGAGCTCGGTCCAGTTCGACAACGGGAACACCCTGATCGATTCACCGGCAGCGATGCGGGTGTTGAAAATCTTCCACATCTCCGGCCGCTGGTTCTTCGGATCCCAGACATGCTGGGCGTTGCGGAACGAGAAGATGCGCTCCTTGGCGCGCGACTTCTCCTCGTCGCGCCGCGCGCCGCCGAAGGCAGCGTCAAACCCGTATTTGTCGAGCGCCTGCCGCAGCGCAACCGTCTTCATCACATGCGTGTGGGTGTTTGAGCCGTGGTCGAACGGATTGATGTTGTCGCGCACGCCGTCTTCGTTGACATGGACCAGGAGGTCGAAACCGAGCTTTTGCTGCATCTGGTCGCGAAAGGCGATCATCTCGCGGAACTTCCAGGTCGTGTCGACATGGAGAAAGGGAAAGGGCGGCTTGGCCGGATAGAATGCCTTCATCGCCAGGTGCATGAGCACGGACGAATCCTTGCCGACCGAATAGAGCATCACCGGCTTGGCGAAAGCCGCGGCCACCTCGCGAAAAATATGGATGGATTCGGCCTCAAGCCGCTGAAGGTGCGTAAGTGCGATGTTCATGGACTGCGAGCGTTCTTTCGTACCGATCCACGGAAGGGCCTGCATCGGAGGCGACCTTCAGCCGCCCGATTCAAACTGCACTTCCGGACAATCTATTCTCGTGCGGGCGTTCTAGCAGATCGTTCCGGTCCAGAACAATGCAAGACAGGCTTGCGGCCGAATGGTTCGGGAATGAATTTTCCGTACGGCCAGCAAAATCGGGAAATTTCTGCTCAGCGAGCGATTGCACTTGGTAGGGGCAGGAAAATGTTGCCTGAGCCTCGGAACCCGAGAGCCAGGAGCCGGCTCGCCTCACAGCGGTCCGCCATGTTCTGGCCACGCCAGCCGTGGCGACGAGGTCGCTAGGACGAAGTTCCGATGGGAACAAACAGCTTGTCACCGTTGTGATCGATCTCGATCATCTCGCTCTTGCGGCTCAAGCGTTCGGCAAATCCTTTGTGGAAGATGATGGCGTTCATATAGGCAAAGGTCATCGCCAGCGCCCCGGTTCGCAGCGGATAATCGACCAGCGAATGAATGAGAAGAAAAGACACCGAGAGGAATGCCGCCTTCTGAAAGGGGTCACGGCGAACCCTAGCCAATGCAGCGAATAGCAACACGAAATAGCCTACCATAAGTAAAATCGCAGGAATTCCCCCTTCGAAGGTAATTTCAAGGTATTCATTGTGAGCATGATTCACATACTCCCTGAAAATCATGCCTGCTCTTTCGTATATCTGATAGGCCTTCTGGAAATTCCCGAATCCAATGCCTGTCGCCCAATTGTCTTTGATGCCCTCGATTGTGGTTCGCGCAAATTCTCCTCGCCCGAACGCCGGATCAAGCGCCTGTGCATCCAATTTGGTCCAGGCGCTTATCGTGTAGATCGAAAGTGCGATAAAGATCAGGAGAACGCCGAACCCACTCGCCCTCGAACGAGCTGAGAGAAAGACTACAGACAATACGGTGATCGCCAACCCGATCAGAACACCGGCGCGAGAACCGGCGGCCAAAAGAAGCAGCAAAAGCGCGATCAAGCCGAAGGATCCGGACAAGAGATGCCCGCGGAACAGACCATAATAGACGACGAAGGGAATAGACACAAAAAGCAACGCCGAAAAATGATTTACGTTGGCAAAAAGGCCGGCATTGATCGTAAAAGGCAACAGCCCGACAATAGCGACGTCGTCGGAGAGCGAATATTGAATCGCTCCCGCCAAACCATTGCAGATAACACCCATGAAGAAAAACGGAAGGAGCGCGCTGACCTGCTCGGCACGCAAACGCAATACGGCCAAAAAAAACGCTGTGGCGGCCAGAAAATAAAGCAGGCATTCGACCGTCCGGCCGACCCCTACGCTGATGAAACGAAATCGGCTTTCTCCAACCCAGGGATCTCCGAGCAACAGCTCCGGCCGCAACCCGTTGAATATGGCTGACGGCAATGGGACGATTTGCAAAACGATCAACGCCATAGCGAAGACCAGCAGCCACAGAACAGGCCGGGCGATTCTCTGGCCGGGGGTTTGCGAAAAGACGGCCGCGGCCGAAACTATCGCCGCGACCTCGATCAGAGTGTCTGTGTAAAGGCCGCTCGCAGTACCACCACCGATCAGCAGCGATACAAACAAGACCGTGCCGAGGAGATATTTATCCCATTCCGACGGCCGGTCGTTCAAGATGGAAGTCTCTCAACGCTCAATTTGTGCATTATCAAGGTGCCGACATATCGAAATCGCCAGCTCTCGGCAATGGCGGCGGTCTGCAGCGTCAATAGTTGCATGGGGCAGCCAGTCGGTACAACCGAGAAGTCCTGGCTCAGCTTTTGTCGGTTATATGTGCCCTCGGGGATGTTGAACCTTGCTATTTCGCCGGCCGGCCCCAAGCATTTGATCGACCAGAACAATTCCTTTGGAAGCTTCAGGTTTCGCGCAGAGGCAACAAGGGAAATCTTATACGAGCCTGGAGGCAATTGAACATATTGCTGAAGGGCAGTGTTCTTGACCGGGGTATTCAAGAACCGGACCGTTGCCCCACCCTCGCCCTCCACAGCATCCCGGGATGCTGCAAATGTCACTTCCAAGCCAGATTGACCGGGAACCTGCCAATCGAAAGGCTTGCCGCTGGGGACCGGCTCGAACGTGCTGTTAAAAATGTATCCGCCTAATTTTCGCTCTTGCTCAGACAGGGTGAAAAGAAACAGCCGATAGGCTGGTTCATATTGCTTCTGACGAATATAGCCGCTGATCGCGGCTGTGAGTTCACTCGAATTCGGTGGTGCGCTTGATCCGGTCAAATCGAGCAGCAGCCGATTTGCGAAATTGATCTGCTCAGGAGTTTTGATAAGAGCGTAGATCAGACTGGCTCTCCAGGGCGCCTGCGCCCTGATGGCCATCAGCACGGCTTGATAGCCATCGGGATTCGAGAGAATTGGCGGCATGCCCTCGGCGATCGCCGGAAATTGGTCCGGCCAGCGGCGCAGCAAGATGTCGATCTCGCCAACGGCCTTGGGCAAATCACCTGCTTCGATGTTGCGGCCAATTGACCTCTGTAGTGCATGGATCTCTGTCTTGGACAATTTTCGGGCTTGATCGAAGAGCTGGTAGGCCTCGTCTTTTTCGCCTTGCCGGTATTTGATCTCACCAATCAGGCTATAGAGACGTGCATCGGCCAAATCGAAGGTGAGCGCGCGCTTGGCCTTGGCAAGCAAGGCATCAAGATCGGTAGCATTATTCGTATCGTTCAGGTCACTGCTGATTTCAGCTGTCAATGCGTCGGTGTTGAGCGGGTCCAGCACAAGAGAAACAGCCGGTGTTTCTGTTTCAAGAAATCGACTTAGCCCGATCGAGGAAGCCACCAACACTAGAACGGATGCGACGAACCAAACGACTGAATGTCGGAGACTTTGCATAAGCGGGCTGGCTTGCTCCATCATCGACTTTGCCCTCAATCTTGGGAGTATTCGTGTCCGTCCCGTAGTTATAATACTGATAGTTCATATATTTGTAGGCATAATTGTAGTCGAACTTGTTCACCGCAAACTTTGACATCGCGGCTCCGACCACGTTCGCGCCAGCAGCTCGCAGGCGCTTCAACGCGGTCTTGGCCGACTTGCGCGTCACCTGATTTGTAGAGATGACCATCAATGTGCCCTCAGCGAGTCGGCTGAGAATAGGAGCATCAGAAAGGCCGACAATCGGCGGCGCATCGATAATGACAAGATCGAAGCGCTTGCCGAGATTGGTTACTATCAGAGCCATCTTCGGTGAGGAGAGCAGATCCGCAGGATTTGGAGGGATTGTTCCCGAAGTTAGAACGGTCACGTTGGGATATTTCGTCGCCCTGAAGATGCTCGCCAGATCCTCCTTGCGCACGGTATTTGTCAGGAGATTGCTTAGCCCGATCGTATTGTCGAGACCAAACAGGCGATGAAGATTTGGTTTACGGAGATCGCCGTCGACAATGAGAACCCTTGCGCCGAGTGCTGCAAAATCTTGTCCGAGTTTAAACGATGTCGTCGACTTGCCTTCCGAAGGCTCCGAACTCGTGACGACCAGCGATCGTGGGGCGCCTTCCGCACCGGAAAACTGTAGCGATGTTCGAAGCGAACGATAGGCTTCCGACAGGCCGGACTTCTGATCGGCGATACTGGCCATGAGTTCCCGGTCATCGACGAGCGGCAAGATGCCGAGCATTGCCAAGCCGAGCTCCTTTTCAACCTGTTCGGGATTGGTGAAGGTGTTGTTCAGCAGTTCGATAACATAAATGACAGACGCGCTCAGAGCCATGAAAAGGGCCAGCGCGATTGCAAGATTGATGCTCAAGCGCGGGGAATATGGCCGATCCGGCAATGACGCGAAATCGACGATTGCCGCACTTTGCGTCTTGAGCTCGGAGCTGACACCAACTTCGTTCAGTTTGGCGATAAGGTTGTCATATTGCGACCGGTTCGAATCGACATCGCGCTTGAGAATTGTGTATTTGATGTTCTTGTCGTTGAAGATGACCTGCTGCTTTTCCATCTCAGCAAGTTTGGACTTGAGATCGGCCTCCTTGTTCTGCGCCTCCTGATATTTCAGCCGCAGTGAATCCGTTATAGCAAGCACGCCGTTGTTATAGAGCCGCTGCAACTCCTTGATCTGGGACTGAAGCTGCTGCATTTCGGGAAAACCGGGCTTGAGAATGCCCAGCTTCTGCTGGTACTGGCTGGTCAAATCCGCCAGTTTTTCATTGAGCTTCTGCAGACCTTCGCTTTCCAAAACTGGGGCCAAGCTCGAACCGCGACCTTTATCTATCTGGTCCACAACACGTCCTGCGTCGAGACGGTCCTGGATCGCTGTCGCAAGGGCGGTATTCAGCGCCTCGATGTTCGATCCTATCAGCGACTTGTCGTCGCCGGTTATCGTGATGCCGGCATCCTTCGCGTAAGCGACCAGATCCTCCTCCGATTTCTGGAGCTTCTGCTTCACCTGCAGAACCTGTTCCTGGATGAACTGTCGTGCAAGGTCGGATGTTTCGCTGGTCTGGTCGAGGCGTTGGTCAATAAAGCTTTGCGCGACCTGGTTGGCGATATCGCTTGCATATTTCGGCTTCTGATCGACGAAGGTGATCGATAGCAGGCTCGTGTTGGTGACCAGGTTGACCGTGAGGTCGTCCAAAACACGCTTGATAGCAATTTCCTCGCGCTCCTCTGGGGTCTTCTCCTCAAAGGAAGGCGATTTGGAGATACCGAACGCGCGATAGAAAATATTGCTGAGGGAAAAGGCTGGCGTGGGAAAAAGGAAATCCGGCTTTTCGCTGAGACCCAGTTGAAACACAACACGCTGCGCCAATGCGCGGCTTTTGAGTTTTTCACGTGCGGTCAGGAAAGCCCGCACGTCGGCATTTTCAGAAACTACCTCGATGTCCTGGAAGACCTTGGCCGAAGGGACCAGCACTTCCAATTGCGTCGTTGCCTGGTATTTCGGCGTCTGCATCATCGTGATGATGACACCGGCGACAAGCCCGGCTGCCGCCATAATGACGAACAGCCACCGATACTGGACGACGTAGAAGAGCAGCTTGAGCGGATTGAAGCCCTGTTCCTGCTCCGAATAATCGCGACCGTAAGGGCTGTAGTTTTGCCCGCCGTCATAATAGAGGTCGGCGGACAAGGCTTGGCCATGTCCTGGACCTGCAATTTGATGCTGCCTGTTGCGATCGAGCATGGTGCGAAGTGATCCTATTCGACTGACCGGCTACGAACTATATCCCAGGGATGACGGCAATTCGCGCGGCACTGGAGGCTATGCCTAGCGCGTCCTTGAGATTGTTCACGGCAATCTTCGATTTTGAGGCAAAGACGACGACCTTGTCCCCACCGTAGATCCGCGGGTTACGGGCCTTGCCGGCACGAATTTCCTCCACGTTGTAATTTGCGACCAAGGTATTCTGGCCGATATTGCGATAGACGAAGACCTTGCTTGCGTCCCCAACCGGGCTGAAATTTCCTGCCAGAGCGATCGCGTCCAGAAGCGAGGAATTACTCGTTACCGGAAAGATACCGGCCCTGTTGACTTCGCCATCGACGGTTATGCGCTGCCCAATCGACTCCTTTACGAAGATCGTCACATCGGGTGACTGCAGGTAGTTGGCGCCGTAGGCCGTCTCTATCTCTTGCTCCAGCTGACGAACGGTTTTGCCTGCCGCGGTAATGGTTCCGATAAGCGGAAGCGATATCTGGCCGCTGGAGTCGACTTGAACTGTTCGGCTCAAATTGTCGACCTGAAATACATTCACTTCGAGCACATCGTTCGGAGACAAAGGCTGCTCGTTGCCGTTCTGGGTGTTTTGCGGCGGAGGCAGATCCTTCACCACTTTCAGCGCGCCGCCGCCTGAAAGTGGCGTCGATGACGACGTCAATTGCAGCGCATCCACCGCACTCGAGGAAGTAGGTGTCGTCGACGAGGTGCTCGTGCATGCCGACGTTGCAAGCGAAGCTAGCAAGACGAGTGCCATGCCTATGTGGCTTTTTACCAAATGAAAAATGCCCATCACGCGGTCCCGCCCTTGAATAGGCGGCCCAATCCTCCAAAACGGCCGGCGTTACCGGCGGTTGGGTTTTTCGGACGTGCTTTTCCGATCGGCTCAATGGGGCGGTTCGCCAATATTTCGCCTGGACGTTTCAACACCATGTTGCGGGCCTCGTCTTCCCCACACCGCTTGGCAGCAGCAGCAACCGCCTTGGAAAGCCCAGGACGGCGGCGCGTTGCGCTATGAGTATCCGATGCGATGATATCCACCCTGCCCTCGTCAATCAGCTTTTCCGAATAATAAAGCGCCGTGCGTCCAAAAGCACCAACAATCGAGTCCGCGGTAAGCTGGATGAGGCAGCCGACCGCATTCAACCTCTCGATAACGTCGTAATTCGTTTTGATCCAGGTCAAACGCTCCGGATGAGTAAGAATCGGGATAAAGCCGGCATTTATCAGGCGTAGAGCAAGATCCTCCATTCGTGGAGGTAGAACATGATGCGGCGGTTCGAACAGAAAATAGCGCGACCTATTTAAGGTTGGCACGCTGCCCGCCACCAATTGGTCCGGAAGATCCGGCGCTATGTGAACGTCTGCACCGACGTAGAGAGCAAGTGGTATTGCGGCGCCGCGCAATGCCTGGTGCAACTCTTGAACCGCCCGAACGATGTTCGATGTTCCGTTTTCGTATACGCCGGGCGTCACGTGTGGCGTGCACGCCATATGGGTCGTTCCGTCGGCCACCGCCAGTCGAGCCATTTCCAGTGATTCGGCAAGACTGGGCGAGCCGTCGTCGAGGCCGGGCAAGATATGGGAATGTAGATCGATCATGGGCGTTTGTGACAGCAGCGAAGCAACGTGGCGACGTCATCCCCAAAAAGTATAAATGCGTCATCCGCAAGACAGCGAATGACGCATTTGTCAAGTTCATGCGATACGATGGATGCTAGGTCCCGGCTACTGGCGGACAGAGTCGTCGTCATCATGCAGGCCGATGATCAGCGCCGCACCGGCGGCAAAAGCTGCGCCTGATGTTTCGAGCGCTACACACATGCCGCCCTTCCGCAGGATTGACCTTGATCGTCGCGTTTGCCGTATCCGAAACTTGCACCAACACGCAGCAGCAACAGATTGCGATTCGACCATCTGCCTGGATAGACCGGCACTTCGCCCCTCATCCCGGCATGTTCGCCAGCCTCAGACATCCGCATGCCGCCTTGGCTTAGGCGACCCGACCGACGCGACACCAGCATACACGCCAAGTGCGCTCCACCGCGAACAACAGACACACAGCAGCAGCGCCATACGCCTCTGCTGCCGTTGCCTTATTTACTACGCGGTCAACTTAGTCGCTAACGGCGTGGCCGTGATCTTTGTCCGCCGTTGCAGCCAGAACACCAGCCCCAAGAGCCATGCCGCCAAAAATAAGGGCCGGCGTGTAGTTGGTGCTGTTGGTATTGCCCGTCTGGGCGGTCTTCTCAGAACCCAAGACATTGAGGCAGATCTTATTCTCGACACGCGAGATATCGAGCGTCGAATTCGCCGGGACGCTCACATTGCAGCCACCAACCTGAACCGAAGCCGAGCCCTTGGAGCCAACCACGACACGGCTGCCGAAATCAAGCGCGCCGCCCGCTTGCGCCGGGCCATAGCCAGCCACCTGCGAGATCATCACGTCGCCATTGACGCTGCCGAGCGATCCAATCGGATTTACGCCGTTATAGGCGGTTGCACAGGTGCACGACCCATCCTGCGCGAAAGACGACACCGGTGCGAAGCCGGCCAACACAACAACTCCGGCCAACGCACTTTTCAAAACTAGGTTCATCCGCATCAATCCTTCTGTCCCACGTTACCTGAGGCCCACCCAACCGCTAAGGTACTCAAAAGCGCGTAACAGCTTTCTGCGCCAATTCCAACCCATTTCGCAAATGCGAGATAATTTTTGGTTTCGGTGTGGTTGATTGAACACACCATTAGAATATCGAAATGTATCATCTTTACTGTCGGCCGCAATACAGCGCGTTTGCCAGCGAGCCAATCCGGCGTTCCTTGGGGCACCGGCGTCACCTTCGTTTCGACGGCTACGCCACGGGTCCGCAGGAGCTACGAGCCCGGCACGCAAGGTTTATAGGTCGAGCCCGCCTGCGCGGGCTGCCCGCACAGAATGCCTGCCTCGACGAGCTTCGCAGCCAGATCCGTTCCGCCCAAGGTGAGACACTGCACGACGACGGCGTCACGAAATTTTGGCGCGACATTGCCGTCGCACGGTGTCCCCAAGCCTACGGGTTTGCATGTCAATGCGAGTCCTTGATAGTCCCGGCGCATGGCCTCGGTGACCATGACCCGCATTGACTGGGGCTTGGCAAATGCGACGCCGCACAGCACGATCTTGCGGCCGGCGACCCGCAGATCGTCGATTGATTGGACGTCAAGCTTGCCATCGAATGATGTGGGGACTTCCACCGGCTTCGGCGCCGGTGCGCGAATATTTGTTCCCTTGTTGATGACGATGAAAAGAAAGCCGCCCGCAAACGCCAGCGCTATGAATGCAAGTGCGGCTACCTTCCCGATCGACAATTCCCACTCCCGATTGAACGATCAACGCGCGGCGGTTTTGGTCTTTTCAAATAAGGCAAGGAGTGCTGCCGCGTAACCCCGTCGGCGGAGCTGTTGCCGGCCTTGCAGCACGGCGATGCTGTCGCGGACAAAGCGTGGGCACTGCCCGATTTCGAGCAGACGCTGCGCCAGGGCTTCCGCATCGTCAGGCGGGAAGAAGAGCGCGTCCGGAGCCTGCTCGCGATGCAGCCGGATGTCGGACAGCAACATGGGCGCGCCCAGCGATTTCGCCTCTTCAACGGTGGTCGACCACCCCTCGAAGTGGGAAGGGTTCAAAAGACAGTCTGTCGCACCGATCAGAGCAACGACATCCTCATAGGGGATCAATCCGAGGTGTCGAAAATGGCCTTCGAGCCGATGTGCTTGCGCAAGGTCCATCAGATGCTTGAACAAGGTCGGATCGCGTGGATCCGTGGTGCGCCCCGTCATAATTATTGGCGGCAAGGCGTCCAACGCTCCGAGCCGGGCTATATGCTGCAACGCCTCGACGACCACTTTGTGGTTCTTGTGGATCCAAAACTGGTTGGGCAGGAAAAAGAAGCGCTCGGGCAGATCGTGCGCCCGGCGCGCGGCTTCGGTGCGCGCCATGACGGTGCCTGGATCGAGATCGATGGCGAAGCGCACGACGGCGGTCTTGCCGCGCGAGGCCGGGTAGAATGTTTCGCAATCGGCGAGCGCATCCTCGCTAGAGAGCATTATGGTGCGGTTGCCGGACGTCTGCAGACGGAACCCGAGATCTCTGCGCCACCAGGCGCGACGCGGAAACAGATGCGGCAGGCGACGGTGCTGAAAATCCGGAATCCAGGAAATGACCGGTAGCGGAAATCGGTTGCCGAACCACTGAGCGACTTCAAACACAAGATCGATGCCGTGCGCGGCGACAAGATTCGCAAAAGCCCGATCGCTTCCGCCAGCGAGTGCGATCAGCCCTCGCTTGCCAAGCCCGGCGCCCGTGACCCGGTCGTCGACGATGGCAGGCGCGGCCAACATGTGATCAAAGGACGTGCCAACGCTCGCATGCTGCTCGGGCGTCAAAAACAGCTTCGCCTGGACCTTGCCGCCCAACTCGGAGGCGATGACGCTCAGCATGTTGCGCAGATAGGATTCGCCGCCGGACCAGGTTCCACGGCCGATAAGCGTGAAGCCGACGGTGATCAAGGCGCGAAGCGTCGCAAATCGCCGACCGGCTCGCCGAGAACCTCGGCGCGATACCAATCGACATATCCCGCAATGCCCTTGCCAAGCGGCATCTGCAACCGAAGTCCCTCCGGGACGCCGGAGGGATCCGAGATCAGATTGACAGGGTCGCCCGGCCGGGATTCTCCCGAAAACGCGAGGCGATGCTTCCCGCCCCAGGCTTCCAAGACCATCCCGGCAATCGTGCTGACGGACGCGGCGGCGCCGGCACCGCCATTATAGACCGCGAAGCTTGCTGCATTGGCGGGCGAGACGCGATGGATCAATCGCACGACATCCGAGACATGGTGCCAATCCCGCATTTCCGCTCCGGTGCCACCAAGCACAATGTCGGTTTCGCCTGCCGCGAGCCTGCCGCAGAGGTCCCAGAGAAGTTGCTTGCGCAGCCCCTCGCCGTAGACAGAGAAAAGCCGTGCCACCGAGACCGGCTGCCCGTATGCCGCGCAGTATGACCGGCCGAGTTCCTCCACCATTCGCTTGTGATAGCCATAAGGGGAATAGGGATCGAGCGCGGCGTCGACCCCGATCGGGCCGAAATGGCCGCCGCCATAAACGGCAGCGGAGGATGCCAGAACGACGGAGACCCCGAGTGCGTGGCGACGCAGGAAATCGAGGACACAAGCTGTGGAACCGACGCTTTGTTCAAAGTCCTTCAGCGGCTCGGCAATCGACCGGCCTACCGTAGAGCCGCCTGCCAGGTGATATACGGCTGCCGGGCGACCATATGCGGCCAGAGCAGCGCCCATTGTTTCCGCGGTCACGCCGCCGGAAAAAAAAGCGCCGCCAGTTGCGATGGCGAACCCAGGCGCTTCGCTTCGGCCGAAGCCAAGGACAACGTGGCCCTGCTGGGCAAGAAATCGCGACAGGTGCAGGCCGATGAAGCCACCGGCTCCAGTCACCCAGACAGGCTTCGCCTCGTTCAATTGCGCCACCAAATCAGCCCTTCCCTTGCTTATGGCAAAGGAAAGACACCAGCCGCCCGGGCCGACGGTCAAGCAGTGCCGCAGCTCCGGCAACGGCACCGAAGGGTAGCGGGGACAAAGTCACGCGCACGAGCCCCGACAGGGGACCGAAGGCCGCAGCGAGCCTCTCGCGAATTTCGGATGCTGTCATCGGATCATAATTCACAACCGATTGGAAAGAGTTCATTTCACGATTGATCGTCAGCCCTGCCCCTTCGAGAGCAGCGCGGTAGTCTGCCAGCGTGAAGGCATTCTCCCCGCCGTAGAGATGATGCAACGGATGAGCGCGCAGAAACGGTTCCAGTTGTTTCGGTCCGGAAATCACATGGTCGCGCAACGACAGGAACGTCGCGCCATTGCGGGCGAGCCGCACAACTTCGCGGCAGAATGCCGGCAGGTCATGCGCATGATGAAGCACTTGCCTGGCAACGACCAGATCATAGCCGGCGGCGGACAACGGAATAGCTTCGCCGAATGCCTCGATCACATCGATGTTCGTGCCTGTCTTCTCAGCAAGCGTCCGGATTGCAGCAGCACCGACAAGTGCACTGGGATCGGGCTCGACAGCGGTAACCGACCAGCCCTCGCGCGCCAGGGCATAGGAGAGGATGCCGTTGCCAGCGCCGAGATCGAGAGCACGGCCGGCCTTGCGCGGGATCATGCCGCGAACCGCCTGAAACTCCGCACTTTCGTGGTAACGCTGCGCCGCGGCGACCGGATCATCGAAATAGGCGGCGCGGGCGAGATCCTTCATCGAAGGCTCGCTCATGCACCAGCGGACGGCATCTTCCCAAGTCATGGCCATTTCAGGCATCGAGAGAAACCACGTGCTGAATGATCCGCGCCGGATGTTCGGCAACTGCGTGAGGCGGCACGTTCTTGGTCACAGCGATCTCGATCTCCTCGTCAGATTTGTCAGATGCATCCACAACAGCCGCCGCGAGGCCCAGATTGGCGCGTGCAGCAGCGCCTCGGTCATAGGCTTGCGTGCTTCGCTCGTCCACTGTTCCACCGCGGATAATTTCCGGCTGCTAAGAAGCACGGCCGGCCCCAGTCACCCTGCGACAATGCATCCCTCTTTCACCAGGACGTTGTTCGAATTTTCCAGCTACGCTACCGTTTCTTGACTCGTCAAGTTCAGGTCATGAGGAATTCAATCCATGCGATTTTCACCAGCGCAAACGTTCGCGAATTGGCGAGGCCGGATGCGCAACGTCTCGTTTTTCAAGACTGTTTCCTGTGTGATGTGCCTTTTGGCCGGCACGTGGCCCGCATTGCCGCAGGCTCGCCAACCGTTCAAGGTTTTCGAGACTTTGCTGTTTGAGAACGGGCCAAAAGATTTCCGCTCGTTCGGCCTGGACCATCTCACGATTGCGGATCCACACGTCCTGGGATTGGACGTGCCGAATGCCAACCAGGTGTGGCAAGCTCTAGAACTGCCAAGGAGCAACCATTTCCTGGTGATCGACATCGAAAACTGGCCGTTGGAAGGCCCCGATCAAGCATCTTCAATTGCTAAATATCAACAAACTTTGAGCGTTTTCAGAAGGGCAGACCCGAACGTCAAGCTCGGCTTCTACGGCGTCATGCCGATCAGGGATCATTGGAGAGCGATCGGCCATGATGGTGCCGCGGCTCAGGAGGACTGGAAGCAGCAAAACACCAGGATCGCCTCCGCTCTTGTCCCCTACGTCGACGCGCTGTTTCCATCCCTCTACACGTTTTATGGGGATCAGGATGCCTGGATAGCCTATGCGCAAGCCAACATCGGTGAAGCCCGACGGGTCGCGCAAGGAAAACCGGTTTACTGCTTCCTATGGCCGCAGTTTCAAAAGACCCTAGCTTTCCTGCCCGGCGACTTCTGGTATGCTCAACTAGACACTTGCAGAAGATTGGCAGACGGGATCGTCATCTGGGGTACGATGCGTGGCGGTCTAAGCGACGGGCCCGTAAAATGGGATGAAAAAGCCGAGTGGTGGCAGGCTACCTTGAAATTCTTGAGCGAGATTGACGAAGCGCAATAGTGCCGAAAAAACGGTATCGCAGGCGAACGCGCATCTCACTTCCGAGCGGCAACATTACTCGCTGCCCAACCCTCGCCGGGCACAGCAAATCGAGCAGGGGTACGCCACGCCATGCGCCGCTGCGACCATTGGTCAAATGACCTCATGGCATTGACACGGAAAATCAAGACCGTAACGACGATCCAGAGGAATGCTGACCCCCAAAGGGATCCGGAGAACTGCGCGCCGACGATGGCTTGCGTGGCCAGAAGCGGCAAAAGCACCAGGCGTTTGTCGGCTAGGAATTTTATCGCCATTCCCAGTTTAACGAAAACCGGGATAAATATTGCCATACCGAGAAGACCAGCCGATTGAAGGATCTCCATGAACATATTGTGGGGGTATACGAACAGAGGCAATTGCGTGCCCCAGCCAAACAAAGGGCTTTGCTGAAACAGTCCCCACGAGAGCGAAATCGATCCGAGCCGTTCGGTGGTCGAATTGTCTTTCCCGATCACCGTCAGATGGAATTTGTCGAGCAGCGGCGTTATGTCAGTGATGGCCAACGCCAATACCGCTCCGGCAACAAACAACAAGCACACGAGCATGGTCGTGAAATTCGGACGGAGTAAGGGAAATAAAACGATACAACACCCCAAAGCGACAAGCGGCCCGCGGGCCGCCGCTAGATAGATTGCGACTGCCGAGGCAGACACTACACTCAGGATAACAATCTTTATGATCTTGCTTTGATCAAACCTAAGCAGGGTGTATGACGCTATAAGTGTAGTCAGGCCGGCATGACCTACGGATATGGGATTCAATCTTTCGAAATAAACACGATCCGTCGTATCGACCAGCACCGCATTTGAACCACTGTATTGGAGCCAAACGATACCCGCCACACTCAATGCGCCGACGGTGAAAAGTGCCCACGCCACGTTGATCTCCGACCACGTATTTGTCGATAACGCCAGAAGAGCAGCTGGCACAACCGAAGTGATCAGGGCAAATACGAGCGCGTCCGACGCTCCATCGATGTTGTAATCGGCATCGATGCCGAGTTTTGTTAGGTAGAGCGCGGCGAAGGCAAATAGCCACACATCTCCGAATCGCCATGCCTTGTGCCGGTCCGACCAAAAAAATGCGATGGCGCTTAGAGCAATTACCAAGATGCGGAAGGCGATCGATAATTTTGCGTCCTCCCGCCCCGTAGCAGACGAGAAAACTCCTATTAGTGGATAACCGGCAACCGCCAGGGCGAAACTCCAGGCCCATAAGTCCTTGTAGATCGGAACGTGTTTGCTGATGTACATTGTGCTGGAGGTTCACTAGTTAAACGGCAACAGCGATACCATGCCTTGTCGAGTTGAGACAACGGTTGGCACCGGCTCATCATACATGTTGGCTAAAGTTGCCGTTAAGCTTGATCCGGTAACACGCCGCGGTTCTCGGGCAACCGAATGCCCATATGGAATTTGCGAGCCGGCTTCCGCGCCGTAGCGGTCGAGCTACTTCCACAAGTCCATGATCATGGACAATGGGCGTGGGCGGCTCGCGACACGGGGGTCTCTATATGAAGTGCGCAGCACCCGTCCATATGATTCGTCGACGGGCTTGATGATCGCGTTGGCGTCCGGATCGTAACCTTCAAGCACCTCCCATTTCGAGAATGGACTTGCGGCTGCGAGTGCAGTGACGCTTTCGTATGTCGGGAACCACAAATGCCCGCCGCCGGTGACGACGCCATTTTCATATCTGCCGCCGCCGACAGGGTCGAATACGAACCGATCGCCATCCTTGACGGACCGATCCCGGTAAACATCGAAACGATAATCGGGCACGCTCATCCGGAACAATCCGCCCGGCTTCAGCACGGTATGGATGTGCGCAAAAATCTGCGGCAGTTTCTCGTACGCTACGTGTTCAAAGACATCCTCGGATTGATAAATATCGATGCATTCCCTTAGCGGCATCGGCTGCGTCACATCGTGGTTGATGTTGCGAGGTGACGGGCTGTAGGGCGTCAGTCCGATATGCGTATCGAACTGAGGGAGATTGCGTGTCAGCCGCCCCGCGTAGAGCTTGCCGCACGATCGCGCATCGTCCCAGGTGGCGATACGAAACCCGAAGGTTGCCAGGCGCCGTTCGACCTCGTCGGCAATTTTTCCATACATGTGCGTATCTCCAAAAAAACCAATCGTCTGACAAAGGCTCGCCTCCCACGAAGGAGCCTCAAGGGCCGGCTATGACAAGAAATTCCTGCAGTGTTCAGAGCAAGCATACCAAAAATTCGTTGGCACACAGAGGATTCCCAGCCATCAAAACACAACGTCGCTATTGGCCGTGAAGTCAATGGGCGGCTAGGCCAGTTCGACAAACCGCTCGAATTGGCGCTGCTTGCTGTATTCTTCACGAATCGCGCGGTTGCCGGCCCAGCCGATCCTGTCCCAGCTCCCATCGTCCAGCCGCTGCTCGATTCTTTTCGAGACGTCTTGCGGCTGCTCATAGACAATCATGGTTTCGCCATCGCGCATCGGCCCGGGGTAGTTACCGGAGTCGGAAACCAGCAGAGCTCCAGCGCCCATCGTTTCGAAACAGCGCATGTTGCCACGATCCGGGCCTGCCATGTCGATCGAGGCATTGATCACGACCTTGGCCCTTCCAAGCTCTGCATACATGGCGCGACCGAATACGGGAGGCGCGCTGACTTTGCGGATCGCAGGCGGGCGGCGCACCGCGCTCAGCGGACCGAACCAGCCAAGCGGCGTCTCTGCGAGCGGCGTATAGCGTGACAAATGCAAATGAAAGACAATGTGGCGGCGGCCGGCAAGACGAGCCACCGTCTCCAGGATCTCCCGCCGACGCTGGTGGTGGCGACTATAGCCGCCGAAGAACAGGACATCGATGTCTCTGTTCCGATTCGCAGCCACTCTATCGAGTTCCGGGTCGTGAGCCGGAAAGAAGTCCGCCGTCCTGGCGCCCCGCTCTTCCCATATCTGCCGCATGGACGGAAAGTTGCAAAGCACGAGGTCATAACCGGAAAAGTCGATCTTGCCTGGTGCGGCGCGCCAGGCAATCTTTTGTTTCACGTGCCCAGGCAAGCGGCGCACAAAAGCGGCACCGTAACGAAATGGGTCGAGATTGTAGAAGACGTCCGTCTTGTGATGTTCGATCTGGGCAAGAAGGATGTCGTCCAATGGCGTGTCTTCGCCAAGCCCGTTTTCGCGTGCCCACGCCCGCTGCAGCGATTCGTCGTCGCCGTTCGTAAAGAATGCCTCCGGATGACGGTCGAGCACCGGCAAAAGGATGTGCGCGGCGCCGTAGCGATCGTTCAGAAATACGTCCTTCTGCTGCTCGAATCCGCTGGCGCTGCCGACGAGATCGGCCAGCCGCGGTTGATAGACAGGATTGATTCCGGAATTTTGAAAAAGTCGCATGGCCTCGTTCTTGCTCGCAGCTAGTCTGCGGGTCTTATGGCGCTGATGACGAAACCTGAACAGAAGATGCGCCAGTTCAAGGCCGCACAAAGGTTCTCGAATAGAGCGACGGAAAGATAGGCAGGCAGAAAGAAAGCGAAGTAATCGCTGGCACGGTAGAATGGCATGACGTCGATCTTCTCGAATCCTTGCTGGCGAAACACCTTTGCCATATCCGAGGGCGAGCAATGGTCGAAAAAGGCCGGATACCCGGTAACGCCCACCGCCGACGGTCGGAGGTATGGAATCAGCCATTTTTGCATGACTGGCCCGACGAGCCGCAGCGCGATCGAATAAGGATGCCATTTTGAGGGCATGTAGTGGTGCATCGCACCGCCTGGCCGCAATGCGGAAAACATCGAGCCCGATGCGGCTTTGTTGTCCGGCACGTGTTCCATCAACGTGATGGAAATAAGCATATCTGCCTCGACATTGACTGGCTGCTCGATCGACTGGACGATAAATCGATCGTAGACGGTATAGCAGTCAGGCCTCTCCTCGATATCCAGGCCAATATAGCTAAAGCCGTGACCGCGCTGCAGAAGTGGCCGGTCGATCCCGCCGACCTCCAGGATTGCCGAAGGCCCGAGCCGTGCAATGTCGTCGGCGATACGGCGCTCGAGCTCCGCTTTGTAGGACGGGGCGCCGAAAACCCTGGGCAAGCGGCGTTCGAGCCAGGCGGCGGCGCACCTGTTCCAACCGATAAACCTCTTGAGAACCACCGCACCACCCTTCGTGCCAACTGTTTGATTGGGAGACAGCATCTACATTGCTATCCTTAGATTCATGCCATTACCCGTTCGCTCATCTCTGCCTGCAGACTTACCGCTCTCGTCGCCCGGTCGCAAAATGCCAAGTGAAGAGCATAGCTGACGGCAGTTGCCAGACCATACCAGACCATGACGGTTGCTGGACTGCCCGGATCCACCCACCAGACCCAGCCGAAGACACACAGCGTAAAGACAAACCTGCTCAGTTCCCAGGTGAACTGAAGCGATTGGCGATCGACAACGACAAGAGTCATGGTCACCGCGATTGCCACAAAACGCATATATGCGATCGGAAATCCGATGGCACACAGTTTTCCGGCTAGTGCCCAGTCTGTTCCAAAGATGAGGGGAACCACCTTCGCCGAGAGCAGCATTCCCAAAATCGTTGGCAAAAGGCCGACGGCGAGCAAGTAGAGGAGCGAACGTCGAAATGCGCGATTCAAGCTCCTTTTGTCAGAGCGATAGAGCGTAGAGAATTCCCCTGTAAAGACTTGCGAGATCGCCATCGCGATGATCCCGACGGGCATCAAAATGAACCGCTCTACAAGTGCGTACTGTCCAGCAACTGTGAGGTCGAATAGGGCGAAAAAGGCAAACGGCACAATAGCTGCGCTGAGCGCAGATAGAAGGGCTCCCGGGAACGTGAGAAACCCGAACTTTTGGAAGCGAATTGCCGTAATTTTCATTACAGGAAAGGAGGCAGGAGAGATCAACGTTCGCCAGAGCTTGCCGCTACCAAGGAGGATAGAAATACTTCCGACGACTCTTCCGAACGTGTCGGCCAGAACCAGGCCAACTCCTACGAAAGACAGAACGGCACATCCAAGGGCACCGACCGAGAAACCCACCGATTGAGAGATCTTCGAACGTGCACTGAGGCGGTAGTCACGTTCGCGGATCGGCAAATAGCTGAGCATCTGATAGATTCCCGCGATTGCCATCGCGGCCGGCAAGAAGAAGAGAACGCCCTTCAAAGATGATGCGACGCCTGGCATCCACAAGTCGACGATGCCGGCGACGAAAAATGCAATGATGCTGGTCAACATGCAGAGCCGAAATGTTAATTTCAGCAGGTTCTCCAAAATTGGCCCCGGTCTCGCGCTTAGGATCGCCAATTCGTAACGGAAGGCGACAAAGATGACCGCTACGTTCAGTATGGAAACATAGATCTGATAGCGACCGAATGCTTCCGCATCGTAGAGTCGTGTCAGCGCGGGCAGAACAGCAACTGCAATGATCTGCGCAATTACCGAGCCCGACAGGACCGTCAAGATGCTTCGAAACATTCGGCCTTGCCAGGTTTAGAGGAAGCGACTGATTGCACTAGTCCGGACCGCCCCGCTGCAAGTGACGAGAAGCCACGTGACTAGCTTCCTCGCCCAGGAAGACAGCACTCATCCTCGCCTAACCTCGCCGCGCGAAAACGAACTGCCGGATTTTCCGCGCCGGTTTGGCAATGAGCGCATAGTCGACAGCGCCGGAGCCGAGCCAACGGCGCCTGGCACGCAACGCTTCGAGGTTGTGCCCGATATGCGAACGCAAGCTCCTTGTGCTGGCGCCTCCGATCATCATGTCGACCAGGACCTGATCGATTGTCGCGATCCTGAATCCATGGAGTTCGACGGCTCTCAGCATCCAGTCGTAGTCGGAGGAGACTTTGAGCGCCAAATCGAACGGCCCGTTCTTTTCGGCAACGGCGCGGCGAACGTAGAAAGTCGGGTGGGCAGGCATCCAGCCGGAGCGGAACCCGTCACTGGGTCTTGGCTCTGCTCGCCAGCGGCGGACCACTCGCTTGCTTTCATGGTTTTCAACGAAGTCGAGGTGGCCGTGGACAATATCGCTTTCAGCAAGCGCCTCGCTGATCTTGCCGAGCACGGAAGCGTCGTGAAATGCGTCGTCCGCGTTAAGGGCTCCGATCGCCTCGCCCGTGCAAAGCGCCAGCCCCTTGTTCAACGCGTCATACATGCCGCGGTCGGGCTCGCTGATGACCTGCAATCCTTGCCCAGCATAGGAGCGGACAATCGCGAGCGTTTCGTCGGTCGAGGCTCCGTCGATGACGAGCAGCTCCTTGTCCTGGTGATCCTGGGCAAAGAAACTGTCGAGCGTATGACGGATTGTTGCCGCCGAGTTCCAGCAGACCGTTAGAACGGAAATCTTCATGTTCGCGGGACTTTTCGCAGCTACTGGGCCGCCTTGCGGTTGTGCTCTTCGTCAAGCCGGCGATGCTCGTATTCGCGCGCCACCACCTTGAGGTCGGATTGAACCATCTCGCGCACCATCTCATCAAGCGACGTCGTCGCCTTCCAGCCGAGGACCCGCTCCGCCTTCGAAGGATCACCGAGCAGCAGGTCGACCTCGGTGGGCCTGAAGTAGCGTGGATCGACCTCGACTAATATCTTGCCGGTTTTCGTATCGACACCCTTCTCGTCGACCCCGGTACCGTTCCACTGAATACGGACCCCTACTTCGGCGAAGGCGAGTTCGACAAATTTCCGAACGGAGTTCTTGATCCCTGTGGCCAGCACATAATCATCCGGGGTTTCCTGCTGAAGGATCCTCCACATGCCTTCGACATAGTCGCGCGCATGTCCCCAATCGCGCTCGGCAGACAGGTTGCCGAGATAAAGCTTGTCCTGAAGGCCGAGGCTGATAGCCGCGGCGGCTCGGGTGATCTTGCGGGTCACGAACGTCTCGCCCCGCATCGGGCTTTCGTGGTTGAACAGAATTCCGTTGGAAGCGTGAATGCCATAGGCTTCGCGATAGTTCACCGTGATCCAGTAGCCATAGATCTTGGCGGCCGCATAGGGGGAGCGAGGGTAAAAAGGCGTCGTTTCCTTCTGCGGAACTTCCTGCACCTTGCCATAGAGCTCGGAGGTCGATGCCTGATAGAAACGCGTCTTCTTTGTCAGCCCAAGCAGCCGGATGGCTTCCAGAAGGCGCAATGTGCCGATCGCGTCGGCATTCGCCGTATATTCCGCGGTCTCGAAGCTCACCTGGACATGCGATTGCGCCGCGAGATTGTAGATCTCGTCCGGCTGCACTTCCTGGATTATGCGGATCAGGTTCGTCGCATCGGTCATGTCGCCATAGTGCAACGAAAAATTGACGCCGGTTTCATGCGGGTCTTGATAGAGATGATCGATACGGCCCGTATTGAAAGACGACGAACGCCGCTTGATGCCGTGGACTGCATATCCCTTGGCGAGCAGGAGGTCGGCGAGATAGGCACCATCCTGGCCGGTGATGCCTGTAATTAGCGCGGTTTTTCGGCTCATTTCATACCCTTCGGCAGCTTCAGAAAACATTACCGCCAAACATTATCGCGGCGCAGTGTTCGATAGATAAATTTCGATGGTAGCCAAAATCCGGAACGGTCTCTATCGAGATCCGAACCCACTTAGCAGAGTTTTCAGCGTTCTCAACACGATAACGAAATCAAGCCACGGCGAGAAATTCTTGATGTAATAGAAGTCATAGTGCAGCTTCTCGGTCTCGTCGTCGTCCTCCGAGACGTATCCTTGATTCACTTGAGCCCACCCTGAAATTCCGGGACGGACGATATTTCGGTAGCGGTAGAATGGCAACGCCACCGAATAGTGGGATGACAAAACTGTCGCCTCAGGGCGAGGCCCGATCCAGCTCATTTCCGAACGAACGATATTTATCAGCTGCGGCAGTTCGTCAATTCTGCTTCTGCGAAGGAAGCGGCCGAGCCGGGTAACCCTGCTGTCACCCGGCTTGGTGACCGCGAGACTGCGAACGTTTGCCGCCTCAGGTTCACTGACGGTCATCGTCCGGAATTTGTAGACCGTAAATGACTTTCCGCCGAAGCCGAGGCGCTCCTGACGAAATATGGCGGGTCCGGGAGATTCCAGCCTGATTAACAGCGCGATCAACAACAGGAAAGGCGTCAGCACGATCAGTGCCAACAGCGCACAGACCCAGTCGATCGCCTGTTTGATCTTGATATAGGCCTGGTTGGGATTAATTGAGCCCAGCGTGTTTTCGGATAAATGCTCGATTTCGACGCGGCCAGTCAGCGATTCGGTGATTTGCTTGACATGGTAGACCGGAACTCCCGCAAGTGCCCGGTCGGCTATGTAGCGCTCCCAATCGTCGGACAGATCGGCGCGCAGATCGGCAACGACGCCGTTGACGCGTTCAATGATCATGTCAGGGGAAACAAGCCAATGCCAGTTCACCCCGCCTATCTCCTCAAGGCGACCAACGGCACCGCCTGGAACCACAGCAAGACTGTAAGGGTCAAGGCGCCGGCTTATGATGGTCAAGACAAAGTACCAGAGAATTGACAACGTCAAGCTGCTGGCCGCCTGGAAGCCGCTATATTCAATCCTAAACAGGAAAATCGCCAAATAAACAATCCCGTAAGAAAAAGCAAATGTCGGAAATATGTAGCCAGAGGCCGCGATGCCCGGGAAATTACCTATACGTCGAAAAGCAAAATAGCCTATTGTATGCGCGATAACGCCTGCCAAGATGGTAATCTGCAGGTTTGAATAATATAGAATTGATGGATCAAATAAAATCCTGACAAGAACAGGGAGCATGATTGCAAAAGCCAAACCGCCCAGGAGTTGAAACCTGACCCTGTGCACGAGGTGGCGCTGTCTTGGCCGATTCATCATCACTATATTCAAGTTCAAAATCTCTGTTGCGAGTTACTGAATTCTAAGTCTCTTCAAATGCTTTTTGCCTGCTTACCTTGTTCTCTGCAGGAACGTTTAACCCCGAAGATTCGAAATTCCAGTAGGCTCTTGCTGGACGTTCACCTGACAGGATGCCGCTCTCGGCCAACGCTCGAATAGGCTATGCCTTCCTTCACGACGTCCTCGCCGCGGTAGACGTTTCGCAGATCAACCATCACCGGCGTCGCCATGACTGCACGAAGCCGCTTCAGATCCAGCGACCGAAACGCGTTCCACTCGGTGACGACGACGATCGCATGCGCGCCGTCGGCCACCGCGTAGGCGCTTTCCCCGAATTCAATGCCCTCTATCATCTTGCGCGCCTGCTCCATGCCGACCGGATCATAGGCCTTGATCGAAGCGCCTGCGTCCTGGAGTGCCTGAATAATGGCCAATGAGGGGGCATCGCGCATGTCGTCGGTGTTCGGCTTGAAGGTCAGGCCAAGGATACCGATGGTCTTGCCGCGAACCGAGCCGCCGCAGGCCTCGACTACCTTGCGCGCCATCGCCCTTTTTCGCTGGTCGTTGATCGAGACCGTTGTTTCAATCAGCCGCACGGGGCTTGCCGCGTCCTGCGCGGTCTTGACCAGTGCCAGCGTATCTTTCGGGAAACAGGAACCGCCATAGCCCGGCCCGGCATGAAGAAACTTTGCGCCGATGCGGTTGTCCATGCCGATGCCGCGCGCGACATCCTGCACATCGGCCCCCAACCGCTCGCAGAGATCGGCTATTTCGTTGATGAAGGTGATCTTCATGGCCAGAAATGCGTTGCCGGCATATTTGGTAAGCTCAGCCGTACGCCGGCTCGTATAGAATATCGGCGCGACATTCAACGAGAGTGGACGGTAGATCTCGCCCATGACCGCCTTGGCCCTTTCGGCCTCGGTCCCGACAATGATGCGGTCGGGCCGCTTGAAATCCTCGATGGCCGATCCTTCGCGAAGAAATTCCGGATTGGAGACCACCGCAAAATCGGCGGCGGGATTTTGCTCGCAAATGATCCGTTCCACCTCATCGCCGGTACCGACGGGGACGGTCGATTTCGTCACCACGACCGTAAACCCCTTGAGCGCGCGACCAACTTCGGCGGCCGCATCGTAGACGAAGGACAGATCGGCGTGCCCATCGCCACGCCGTGACGGCGTGCCGACGGCTATGAAGACGACATCCGATTGAGAAACGGCATCGGCCAGATTGTCGTCGAAACGCAAGCGACCTTGCGCGGTATTCGTGGTGACGAGGTCGTCGAGCCCTGGCTCGTAGATCGGTATCTTGCCAAGTTTGAGCATGGCAAGCTTTTCCGCATCCCGGTCGACGCAGCAGACCTGATGGCCAAAGTCGGCGAAGCAGGCGCCCGAGACGAGCCCTACATAGCCGGCACCAATCATTGTTATCCGCATATCGCGTACTCTCATCAGCGCCGACGAGACGATCTCGTCAGACAGCGCCTAGTCCCACCGAAGAACGGCTACCGCACTCCCGGGTGAAAACCCGAGAGCCGATCCTACAACAATTTGCATCGCCTCGCCGCACCTCGATGCTTACGACTATGCGATGGCGACGAGATCCCTGGTATCAAGGTCGACAGGTATCTCGCCATTCATGATCGCAATCAGAACCCGAGCCCTTCCGGCTGGATCGAGCCGGTCAAGACGACCGATCATTTCCGCGAACGGGCCGGAAAGGATCCGAACCGAAGCACCGGCTGCGAGGCCGCCACTGAAGTCGAGCAGGCCATGCCTGCCGGTCAATGCAATGAAGCGCTCTACCAGACCGGAGGGGACAGGCAAAGGCCGGTCCCCTTGCATGACGAGGGAGCGCACACCGAACGTTCCGTTGATCGAGCGCCAACGTTGCAGCGCGACGTCAAGGGCGATGAACATATAACCCGGGAAATAAGCTGCGGACCGTGTTTCGAGCCGCCGGGCATGACGCACGGTTTTCTCGCAGCGAGGCACAAAGGGCTCGAATCCCTGGATCCGGAGATGCCGCTCTGCGACATGCTCCTTCCCGGGAAAGACGCAGGCCGCATACCAGCGAGTTGCCGGCACGGCGGTAGGCGCAGGCGACAGGGTGGTCGCGTTGCTCGTTGTTTTTTCCGCGCTACTCACGTGTCTTCCTTCGGCGGTCGGCGGCATGATCTCAGGTCAACGGTTACGACAGTGTGTGGATACCAGCAAGCAACCAAGCCACTAGAGTCAAGGCGGTTGGGTTAAGAATTTCCTAAACATTGTCCAGAAATTTAGCTGTGCCTAAATAATCATCGAGCCGCTTTCTTTTTCAGCTGGCTGAGTTGCTATGTCGAGCAATTTATTTCCATACGTAGGTGCTTGGTTACGCTGGTCGTGACGAATCGCCCGTTGGTTCTGGTACTTAGTCCGTCGACTTGAAGCTAATGTGACGGATGGCGTCGCGCACAAGCCTGCCGCCAGCGACAAAGATCCTGCACGGCCACACCAACTACGGCGAAAAATCACTGTCGCGCAGAACAGGTTATCACCGCTCGACCGGCTTCACGAACGCTTCAACAGCGACCAGACAGCCGGCACCAAGCTCGCGGCCAGCGCAACCTTGATCAGATCACCGACGATAAAGGGCAACACCCCGAACTGCCAGGATTTTTCCGGGCCGATCAACAGCGCCAGCCAGGCAAAGCCCATTGCCATCATGACGATCTCGGCCACCAGCATGGCATTGAAGAGCTTGATAGGATGGCGATCCCAGCCGCGGTCGGCAGCCCAGCCGACGATCGCCGCCATGACGACGAAGCCGGCTAGATAACCGCCGGTCGAACCGAGCATGTAAGCGATACCGATGCCCTTTTCGGGCGTGCTCTGGAAGACCGGAAGGCCCAACGCGCCCTCGGCCATGTAGAGAAGCAGCGTGGCGACGCCAAGGCGCATGCCGAAGGAGGCAGCGATGAGGAAGACGGCGAGCGTCTGCATCGAGATGTCTACCGGTCCGAGCATGACCTTGGTCTTGGCAGACAAGATCAGCAGCAACGTTCCGGCGATCGCCAGCAAAAGCTGTCCTGCCAGCCGGGCCGCGCCCTTTTCAGGCAAAGCGAGAGAAATGAGCGGACGCATCGTCGTTGCAATTGCCATGGTCTTCCCCGTTCCGGATTGCCGCCGAACGCGGCCTTGCGTTTTCCTATATTGGCTTCCGTGCTATGCGGCAATCGGTTTTGCCCTCGCCCCAAAAAAGGTCGCGACGTTCGCATGGCGCTGAAATTCGATACACGCTTCGATCCGGCCTATGGCCAGGGCGTAGCCGTTGCGCCTGGTATTCAACGCGTCACCGCCAGGAACCCAAGCCCGTTCACCTTTCACGGAACCAACAGCTATATCGTCGGGCGCGAGACGCTGGCGGTGATCGATCCCGGACCGGATGACGAGGCACATCTTCGAACACTGCTCGAAGCAATCGGGACCAGGCCGGTCAGCCATATCTTCATCAGCCACACGCATCGCGACCATTCGCCGCTGGCGGCGCGGTTAAAGCAGCATACGGGTGCGGTGGTTCTGGCGGAGGGCCGGCATCGCCCGGCGCGGCCGTTGCGCACCGGCGAGGTCAATCCACTCGATGCCAGCGCCGACACCGACTTTGTTCCTGATATCGCGCTGCCGGACGATATGGTGATCGACGGCGACGGCTGGGCGATCCGGACGGTGCTGACGCCCGGCCATACCGCCAATCACGCGGCCTTCGCGCTGGAGGGAACCGGCATCCTTTTCTCGGCCGATCACGTCATGGCGTGGGCAACCACGATCGTCGCGCCGCCGGATGGCGCGATGGCCGAGTACATGACATCGCTCGATCGGCTGATCGAACGTGACGACCGGCTGCTGCTGCCCGGTCATGGTGGGCCGGTGACCGAACCGCGCAGCTTCATGCGCGGATTGAAAACGCATCGCAAAATGCGCGAACGGGCAATTCTGGAGCGGATCAACAGCGGCGACCGGACAATCAAGGACATGGTGGACGCGATCTATCGAGACACCGACCCGCGCCTGCATGGCGCGGCCGGCCTGTCGGTGCTTGCCCATCTGGAAGACCTGGTGGCGCAGGGCCTGGTCCACACCGACGGCGCGCCGGCTATCGACGGCATCTATTCGCCGGCAACGTAGCACACTTCGGATATCATTCCGCCGGCGCCACGCCCACCTGGCCGGCGACTTCCTGGTCGAGTTCGGAAAGGAAATCGGTGATGCGCGCTGCATTGTCGCCAAGGTCGTAGCGGCCGTAACGCGAGGCCGAGCGCATATCGACGATGACCGCATCGCCGTCGTCGGTCACGCGGATGGCGACATCGGCGGGAAGACCAAGCAGCAAGCTCTTGGCCAGCGCATCGACCGTCACGTCGCTTTGCCCTGCTGCGTCTGGAAACGGCGCCGTGAGCTGCCAGCCGCGCCGATCGAGCACCGTTTTGACCGCCTCCAGAACGCGATCGAAAGGCAAGGTGTAGCTGCGTCCGGTAACAAGCGGATAAGCTTCGATTTGCAGGCGCTGCTCGCCGGGCGTCGGCGGCAAAAGCTCGTTCATATCCTTTGTCCGCGTAGAAATATCGAGCGCCGGCGGGTCGTCGAAATCCGTCGAGATGTCGCGCAGCGGCGGATAGGTCGCCGCCCAATAGGCCGCGACAGCGTAAGGGATGAGCACCAGAAACGCCAGCAAGGCGCCGGCGGTCAGGTCTTGGCCGCCACGATCACCGAAGTTCCACAATCGCGCGAAGGCAAACCCGGCAAACAAAAGCGCAAACGCGGCCAGCAAGGCGACAATGCCAAGCACCCATAGGAAAGCTTGGGTCTCGACGAGGTCATAGCGATGGCCGATGAGAGCGGTCAGCAGCAGGACTGCCGAAAACGCGCCGGCGCGCCGCGACCAACCGGCAGCCCTCGACGTTTGTCGCTCGGGAATTCCCGTCATTGGTTTCCGCGCTGCCCCAACCCGAACACAGGCATAGTGCCTTTCAGCGGCGGCTTGAAGACGCAAAGACGCCGCATCTCCGGTCAATCCGTCGGCAGGTGATAATCCCGGAACTGCTGGCGCAAGGTAATCTTCTGGATCTTGCCGGCAGCGGTGTGTGGGATTTCGCCAACAAAAGCGACGTCGTCCGGCATCCACCACTTCGCCACCTTGCCGTCCATGAAAGCGAGAATATCCGTCTTGGTCGGCTCCCTGCCCGGCTTGCGCACGACCACGAGCAAAGGCCGCTCGCCCCATTTCGAATGCGGAATGCCGATGGCGGCGGCCTCCGCCACATCGGGATGGCCGACCGCGAGGTTCTCGAGCTCGATGGTCGAGATCCATTCGCCGCCCGACTTGATCACGTCCTTGGCGCGGTCGGTGATCTGCATATAGCCTCCGGGGTCGATATGCGCGACGTCACCGGTATCGAACCAGCCGTCTTGATCGAACTGTTCGGATCCGATGCCGCCATAATAGGCGCGCGCGATGGCCGGCCCGCGGACCTTGAGCCGGCCGAAGGTCTTGCCGTCCCATGGCAGTTCGTTGCCGGCGTCGTCCGTCACCTTCATTTCGATGCCGAACGGTGTAAAGCCTTGTTTCTGCTGGACGCCGAGGCGGGCCTCGCCCTTCAGCCCGGCGTAATCCGGCTTCAGGGTGCACAGCGTGCCGAGCGGCGACATCTCGGTCATGCCCCAGGCGTGGACGACCTGGACATCGTAATTGTCCTGGAACTTCGTCGTGAGCGCGCGTGGACAGGACGAGCCGCCGATGACGACTTTCTGCAGATAGGGCAGTTTCTTGCCGGTCTCTTCCAGATACTGGAGGAGCATCATCCACACCGTCGGCACGGCGGCGCTGAAGGTCACCTGCTCGGTGTCGAGCAGCTCGTAGAGCGAAGCGCCATCCATCTTGCAACCGGGCATGACCAGCTTGGCGCCGACCATCGGCGCGCTCTGGGCAAGGCCCCAGGCATTGGCGTGGAACATCGGCACGACCGGCAATATGGTATCGCGCGACGACAGGCCCATGGCGTCGGGCATGGCGGCGATCATTGCGTGCAGCACGTTCGAACGATGGCTGTAGAGGACGCCTTTCGGGTCGCCCGTGGTGCCCGAGGTGTAGCACATACCGGCGGCGGTGTTTTCGTCGTATGTCTTCCAGGCGAAGTTGCCGTCGGCTTCAGCAAGCCATTCTTCGTACGCAACCACATTGGGCAGCGCAGTCTCCGGCATATGCGCGTTGTCGGTCAGCACGATAACCTGCTTCAGCGACTTGACCGCGCCGGCGATCTTTTCGAGCAGCGGCAGAAAGGTCAGGTCGACGAAGATCGCCTTGTCCCCGGCATTGTTCATGATCCAGGTGATCTGCTCGGGAAAGAGCCGCGGGTTGAGCGTGTGATAGATGGCGCCGACACCCATGATGCCGTACCAGGCCTCGATGTGGCGCGCGGTGTTCCAGGCCAGGGTCGCGATGCGGTCGCCAAGCCCGAAACCGTCACGCTCGAGCCGCTCGGCGACCTTCAGGGCACGATCATGGATTTCGGCATATGTGCTGCGCACGATCGGCCCCTCGATCGAACGCGACACGATTTCGCGGCTGCCGTGCTGCCGCTCGGCATTGTCGATCAGCTTATGGCAAAGCAGCGGCCATTCCTGCATCAGCCCGAGCATCTTGTTCCTCCCGTTATTTTTTCGCCATTGTGGGACGAACCGGCGGATTGTCCAGCCAGGATCGGGCTGGAGCGGGGCATGGAGCCAATTGAGGCCGAATTCGCCACAATCCGGCCATGCTCGGCGTTAACGTTGATTAACGGCGGGGCGCGATTGGCGAATGAAAGAGGTTCGCATGGACGCGCAGCTCGACGACAAAGCCCTCGAAAATACGCTTGCCGAAAGTCTGGCCGATCTGGTGGCGGCCGACGTCGCGCGGGCCGATCTGGTGCCTGACGCCAAAGCCGTTTCCGAAGATGAATTCGTCGACGTCGTCGGTGGCGCCCTCGAGGCGGTCGGCGGCACGCTCTTGTTCAAGATGTGCGTCGAGAACGAGGGCGAAAGTCAGCACGTCGCTGCCGCCTGCGTCGGCGACGGCGGCAATCGCCAGTTCCTGCTGCTCACCTTGCCGACCAGCGGTGGTGCGCTGAAGGTCGAGACCACCTCGAAAAGCACCAATCCGGTGGCCGGCATTGCCGCCGCCTATGCCGGACTGATGGACGCTTTCCAGGCCGCCGCCTGATTTTAGGCGGGATACCGGAGGAAAGCGCAAGACTGCCACCCGCGGGCGATGCCCGCCGGTGGCTGGCAGGTATTGCGCAGCGCGCTTGCCAGACACATCTTGGGGTAGAGGCAAGGAGATCCGATATGGACCAGATCGCAAACCGGTCACCCGGCTTTCAGCAGAATCCGGGCAAGGTCATCACAGTCGAGCCTTACAAGGGCACCGTGATGGTGCGCGCTGGCGATGTCGTCATCGCTTCGTCCAACAAGGTCAAAGTGCTGACCGAATCGCCCTACCCCCCGGTTTTCTACATTCCGTTCGGCGACATCGACTTCAAACAGCTTGGCAAGACCGAACACTCGACCCATTGCCCCTATAAGGGCGATGCCAGCTATTGGAGCGTGCTGCCCGCCGGCGATGCAGGCAAGGATGCGATGTGGGCCTATGAGCGGCCGTTCGACGAGACGGCCGATATCCGCGACCACGGCGCGTTCTATCCGAACAAGGTGACCATCGAGGCCACGCCCGACTGATCAGTCGGTGGTGCCTTCATCGCCGACGCCGTCGGCATCGTCGAGACGCACGAAGGTGAGGCCCTTGGCCTTCAGCGCCAGAAGTCCCTGCACCACGCCTTCGCCGGCCGCATGGGTCGGCTGGTTGATGTGAGCGATGATGACGTCGCCGTCCTTCGCCGCGGCAATGCGCCGGGCGGTCTCTTTTGCGCCGAGCAATGAGCCGCCATCGCCGTTGATTGAGAATCCTGCGATCTTGAAACCAAGCTTGCGTATCATCGCGATTGCCGACGGGCTGTATTCGGCGGTTGCGCCGCGAAACCATTTCGGCGCCGGTTCGCCGGTCACGGCAAGAGCGGCAGCACCCGATTCGACCTCGGCCAGCACGGCCTCCGGGCTGCCGGCACTGCGAATGCCGTAGATCTTTTGCGGCGTGTCGACAGCCGGGACATGGCGGCCGCCATGGTTTTCCAATTCAAACAGTTCGGGATGCGCCCGCATGATCTCGACGGCGGCGGCGTTGTGCTTCAGCCAGATGCCGGTGACGAAAATGGTGGCAGGAATCTTGTTTTCCACCAGCGCCGAGAGAATCCGTGTGTCGGTCCTTCCGCCGCACGCATCGAGCGTCAGCGCGACGCGGCCGCCGCCCGCCTCGGCCTTGATGTGCAGCGTCGGTGCGACGAGCAACTGGGCGTTGCCAGGAGAAACAGCCCACAGCGATATCGCAATGGCGCAAAAATACTTTTGGAACGGGCGCATCGATTATTTCCAGGTCGGCCGGATCAAAGTTGAAGCGGCGACCCCAAGACCGCCATCAAGGCGGAAATCGGGACGATGCCCCTGCAAAAGCGTCGGCAGCGGCAATTTGACCGCCGGCCTGACCTTTGGCAAGCGCGAGGTCAAATGCGTGCTCCACGTCCTTAACCTTACGTGAAAGGATCGCGAGCACCGCGTCGACCACCGCTTTGACCTCAAGTCGCCAGACGCAGCAAGCCTTGCTCGGATCGGGTCGGCGGCACAGGTCCCTGGCTATGCACTCGCAAGGCATGGAGGGCCGCGGCGTAACACTGGTCACGCCGACAGGACCCCAGACGGCCGGGTCGGTCAGGCCGAAGAGGCCGACAACCGGCGTTCCCGCGGCAGCGGCCATGTGCATCGGGCCACTCTCGTTCCCCAGAAAAAGGCGTGCCTGGCCGAGGACCGCCAGCAGCGTTGCCAGCGACAGCGCCCCGACCACGTTGACGACCGGCGAAGCGGCCTTGGCGACGATGCGCTCGGCAGATGCCCGTTCACCGGGGCCGCCGACAAGCAGGAAGTCCAACCCGGTCTGCCGCGAGATCTCGTCGATCGCCAGCGCAAAACGTTCCGGCTGCCATTGCCGCCCCCGGAAGCTCGCTCCTGCATGAACGGCTATGAAGGCGTTACGCCGGAGATGATGCCGGTCGAGAAGCGCCAATGCCCTGGCGGTCTCCAGCGGCAGCGGCTCAATCGTTGGGACCGGCGCACGCAACTCCACGCCAAGCGCTTCAAGCGGCGAAAGATAGCGGTAGAGATAATGCTGGCCACCAAAGCCAAACGGCTTGGCTAGGACGTTGGCGGGCTGGCGTTCCAGCCAGCGCAACGGTTTTTCGGGAGGATCATATCCGACGCGGGTCTTGGCGTTGACGAGCCTGACGATGATGCGTGAGGTTTTGGAATCGGCCAGGTCGATGGTCAGGTCAAACCGGAACCGGCGCAGAGCGCGCACCATCGCGTAAAGCTCGCGACCACGCTGCACAGGGGTGCCACGCATCCGTACGCGCCGGAACGCCACCACGTCCGAGGCGATGCCATGAGCCAACAGGAAACTGGCAAAGTTCGCCTCGCAAAGGAACACTATCCTGGCCTTTGGATATTGGAGGCGCAGGGTTCTGGCGAGCGCGGAAGCGAGGACAAGATCGCCGATGAATTTCGTCTGGAGGATGAGAATCGAGCGGACGTGCGTGGGCGGGTTCTGCAACATCTGTTTCTGGCTCCGGGGCGGGTTCGGGGGCCGGAAACTGGGCAGAAACGATGTCGGGATTTGGAGCCGACAGACGCACGTTCGCGTGAATTCGGTTACAAATCGGTAAGGTCAGATGCCGGTGGACTGCAACTCCTATCCGCGGCCGTTCTTTGCAGTCTGCACCGCCGCTTGCGCGGCGGCCAGCCTGGCGATCGGCACCCGGTATGGCGAGCACGAGACGTAGTCGAGGCCGACCTTTTCGCAGAAATGGATCGAGGCCGGGTCGCCGCCATGCTCGCCGCAAATACCGAGCTTGATGTCGGGCCGCGTCGCCCTGCCCTTTTCGGCCGCCATCCGCACCAGCTCGCCGACACCCTCTATGTCGAGCGACACGAACGGATCCTGCTCGATGATGCCTTTTTGCCGGTAGGTCTCGAGGAACGAGGCCGCGTCGTCGCGCGAGATACCGAACGTGGTCTGGGTCAAATCGTTGGTGCCGAAGGAGAAGAATTCGGCCGCCTCGGCGATGATTTGGGCTCGGATCGCGGCACGCGGCAGTTCGATCATCGTGCCGGTCAGATAGTCGATCCTGACACCGGTCTCCTCCATCACGCTTTTGGCGACCGCATCGATACGTGCCTTGACGAAGTCGAGCTCCTTCACCAGCCCGACCAGCGGCACCATGATTTCGGGGACCACCAGCGCGCCGGCCTTCCTGCCGGCCTCCACGGCCGCCTCGAAAATGGCTCGTGCCTGCATCTCGGCGATTTCGGGATATGAGACGGCAAGCCGGCAGCCGCGATGGCCGAGCATCGGATTAAACTCGTGCAGCGCTTCGGTGCGCCGCCTGAGCTTGTCCGCCGACACGTTCATGGCAGCGGCGACCTCGGCCACCTCCTCCTCGGTCTTCGGCAGGAATTCGTGCAGCGGCGGATCGAGCAGGCGGATCGTCACCGGCAGGCCGGCCATGATCTCGAACAGCTCGAGGAAATCGGAGCGCTGCATCGGCAACAGCTTGGCCAGCGCCGTTCGCCGATCCTTTTCCGTATCGGCCAGGATCATCTCGCGCATGGCAACGATGCGGTCGCCGTCGAAGAACATGTGTTCGGTGCGGCAAAGACCGATGCCTTCGGCGCCGAAGGAGCGCGCCATGCGCGCATCGAGCGGCGTCTCGGCATTGGTGCGCACCTTCATGCGGCGCGCGCCGTCGGCCCATTCCATGATGGCGGCGAAATCGCCCGAGAGTTCCGGCTGCAGCATCGGTACCGCGCCTTTCAGCACCTGGCCGTTGCCGCCGTCGATGGTGATGATATCGCCCTTGCGGAACGTCGATCCCATCGCCATCAGCGTGCCGGCCTTGTAGTCGACGCGCAGCGAGCCGGCGCCCGAAACGCAAGGCTTGCCCATGCCACGCGCCACAACAGCGGCGTGGCTGGTCATGCCGCCGCGCGTCGTCAGGATGCCTTCGGCCGCATGCATGCCATGGATGTCTTCGGGGCTGGTCTCGATGCGCACCAGGATCGCCTTGCGGCCTTGTGTCTTGGCCTCCTCGGCGTCGTTCGAGGAAAACACGATTTCGCCGGTGGCAGCACCTGGCGATGCCGGCAGGCCGACGCCGATGATATCGCGCGCCGCTTTTGGATCGATTGTCGGATGCAGCAACTGGTCGAGCGAGGCCGGATCAATGCGGGCGACGGCCTCTTCCTTCGAAATCAGCCCGTCCCTGGCCATGTCGACGGCAATCTTCAGTGCCGCCTTGGCGGTGCGTTTGCCTGACCTGGTCTGCAGCATCCACAATTTGCCGCGCTCGATGGTGAATTCGAGATCCTGCATGTCGCGGTAATGCTTTTCCAGGCGGTCGGAGATGCTGACGAAAGCCTGGAAGGCGTCAGGCATCAGCTTCTGCAGCGACGGCTTGTCGGAACCGGCGGCAATGCGCGCCGCCTCGGTGATGTTCTGCGGCGTACGGATGCCGGCAACGACATCCTCGCCCTGGGCGTTGACCAGGAACTCGCCATAAAGCTGCTTTTCGCCGGTCGAAGGATTGCGGGTGAAGGCGACGCCGGTGGCCGAAGTGTCGCCCATATTGCCGAAGACCATGGCCTGAACGTTGACCGCCGTGCCCCAGCTTTCGGGAATGTCGTGCAGGCGCCGATAGGTGATGGCGCGGTTATTCATCCAGCTGGAAAACACCGCACCGATGGCGCCCCACAGCTGCTCGTTCGGATCCTGCGGAAACGGCTTGCCGAGCTCCTCCTCGACCTTGGCCTTGTAGAGCGCGATTACGCCTTGCCATTCGATGGCTGTCAGCTCGGTGTCGAGCTCATGGCCGAGCCCACCCTTCTGGTCTTCGAGGATCTCCTCGAAGACCTCATGGTCGAGGCCCATGACGACGTCGGAATACATCTGGATGAAACGCCGATAGCTGTCATAGGCAAAGCGCGGATCGCCTGAATCGGCGGCCAAGGCTTCGACCGTCTCGTCGTTGAGGCCGAGATTGAGCACGGTGTCCATCATGCCGGGCATGGAAGCGCGGGCACCGGAGCGCACCGACACCAAAAGCAGTTTCGACGGATCGCCGAAACGGCGCCCGGTCAGCCGACCGATGTGATCGAGGGCGACCGCCACATCCGCTTCCAGCGAGGCCGGATAGGCGTGGCCGTTGGCGTAATAAGCGTTGCAGACCTCGGTGGTGATGGTGAAGCCTGGCGGCACCGGCAGGCCCAGGCTGCACATTTCGGCAAGGTTGGCGCCCTTGCCGCCGAGCAGATTGCGGTCGCCGGCACGGCCTTCCGCCGCTCCATCGCCAAAGGTGTAGACCCATTTGGTCATGCTTGCTCCCCGGTTGCAGGAGATTGGAAATACTGACAAATCGAGCGATATGATGCTGCAGTGCGAAAGGCAAGGCATCGACCAAGCCGGCCGGCCTCTACAATCGATTAATGAAAAGCAGCGCCGAAAAGACTTGCTTTTTGGAAAGCTTTGTTGTAGAACATAACGAGAACAAAAGGTAGAGCGATGAGAATGACCGGAAAGCTCGATTATCTGGAAATGCCGGCGACGGGCGGAACGCTGGACAGCGTGAAGGCTTTCTACAGCGCGGCCTTCTCGTGGTCGTTCACCGATTACGGGCCGACCTATTCAGCCTTTGCCGAAGGGCTGGACGGCGGTTTTCAAGCGGATGGCCAAGATGCGCCGGCCAAGCCGCTGCCCGTGCTCTATTCCGAAAGGCTGGAGGAAACATTGAGCGCCGTCGAGAATGCCGGCGGCACCATCGTCAAGCCGATCTTTTCATTCCCCGGCGGCAGGCGGTTCCATTTCGTCGATCCGGCCGGCAATGAAATGGCTGTCTGGGGTGAATAGGTCCGTCAAAGTGACGATTGCAAAACTGGTGAATCGGTCGCGCATAGTCGATATGTCGGCATTGAGCTTTCTCCCGGCTCGTCCTATAAGGCCGCGCGCACAGCGGGCATGCTCCGGCTGTTGGGGCGTAGCCAAGTGGTAAGGCATCGGTTTTTGGTACCGACATTCCCAGGTTCGAATCCTGGCGCCCCAGCCAGTTCTCCAATTCTGACGATCTCCCGAGTCGTAATCTCAGTTGCAGACACCTTGGTCGCGGACTGGTATCTGCGGTATCTGTCCACAACAAATTGGTGTCTCCGGCAGAGAGCGCGATGCGGCTGGCATCTTAGTTTAATGTCGGCTCAATTGGCCGGCAGTCAAATGCATCTTGTGGAGAAAAGCCGTTTTTCTGCCACGGCTTGGCGTTCGATCTTTATAGTTTGAGACTTTTATAATCCAAAACATCGGATTTTTTGTCGCTTTTCTTCAGATAAGTCAGCGCCTCCAACGCCTCTTTGGTAGCACCCGGCGCAATCATCAAACTAATTTTAATAAAATTCAATTTCTTTTTAAACGGCAGCGATCATGTTATCTTGTGCTGTCAGCAACAAGTAGAATGTCGTAAAAATATCAATAAGCATCTCTGGGAAAACAACGTGGGCATCTCTGAAGTTAAATTTGCTTTTATCGCACGATGTCGACTATCCGTAAGTATATTTTTCGCCGCAACGTGAGAATCCTGCCGCCGATCAATCATTCTATCAGGGCGTTCAGGTATGTGATTTGGCGCTAATATACACCTTCTAGTAGGCAGGCATCCGCGGGGCGCTATCGAATCAAAATGAGGGATTATGGATGGCGACTCTCCATTACACGTCGGGCGGATCCGGCACGGACATTGCAAAAGCCGGATTCAATCTGGCTAGCGTGCAATATGTTGACCAGGTCAACGAGCTGCCAGAGGGCATGAAAGGCTTGGTCTACCTCGACGAGGCCAACGGAGTAACCCAATCCTTTATCGACAAGGTTACTCCTTTCCTCGGCAATCCGAACGTATTTGGGTTCTTCCTGGTTGACGAGCCGGATCCCACCGGCCAATGGGGTACCTACGCCTCTGCCGCAAATCTGAAGGCAGAATCCGACTGGATCCATGAGCATTTTCCAGGCGCCAAGACCTACATCACAATGATGAGCTTGGGGACGTCAGCGAATCCGGATTTCAGGGGCACGTACAATCCCGCCAATACGGGTATCGATTACTACGGCATAGATGTCTATCCGGTCCGCACGGATGGCCCGGTCGACTACAACATGATCGATAAGTTCGTTGCCGCCGCTCAGGCATCGGGCATCCCGACTAGCCAGATCGTTCCGGGCTACCAGGCGTTTGGAGGTGGCGAGTATAACACCGATATGGGTGGCAAATATGTGGTGCCCACCGCCGCCCAGATGGAAATCATGATGGAGCACTGGGCCAAGCTGGTTCCGTCACCCGCCTTCGACTACGCGTACGCCTGGGGTTCACAGCGAGGCGATACAGCGTTGGAGAGCTCTTCGGAACTGCAGGCCGTTTTCCGGGAACACAACCTTGCAACGACGGGGACCGCTCCGCCTCCCGTCGACACAAGCGACACCTTGTATGGCACCAGCGGCGACGATGTGTTTCACGGGGCCGGCGGCCACACGATGATCGGCTATGGCGGCAATGACACCTATTATGTCGATGACATCCGCGACAAGGAGATCGAGGCTGCGGGCGGCGGTACCGACAAAGCATTCGCCTCCGTAAGTCATGCGCTTGCGGCCGGATCGGAAATCGAACTTCTCGCCACCAACAGCCCGTCCGGCACCACGGCGATCAACCTGACCGGCAATGCGTTCGCCCAGACTATCCAGGGCAATGCCGGTGCCAATGTCATCAACGGCGCCGGTGGGGCCGATACGTTGGTCGGCTATGGCGGCAACGACACCTACTATGTAGACAATGCCGGCGACAGGGTGTTCGAGGCGGTGGGCGGTGGTACAGACAGGGTGTTCGCTACTGTAAGCCATACGCTTTCGGCCGGCTCGCAGATCGAGCTTCTTGCTACCAACCCGTCGGGCACATCGGCAATCAACCTCACCGGCAATGAGTTCGCCCAGAGCATCGGGGGTAACGCCGGCGCCAATGTCATTAATGGCGGCGGTGGCGCCGATACGATGGTCGGCTATGGCGGCAACGACACCTACTATGTAGATAATGCCGGCGACAGAGTTTATGAGGCGGCGGGCGGCGGTACAGACAGGGTGTTCGCTGCTGTGAGCCATACGCTTTCGGCCGGCTCGCAGATTGAGCTTCTTGCTACCAACCCCTCGGGCACATCGGCAATCAACCTCACCGGCAATGAGTTCGCCCAGAGCATCGGGGGCAATGCCGGCGCCAATGTCATTAATGGCGGCGGTGGCGCTGATACGATGGTCGGCTATGGCGGCAACGATACCTACTATGTGGACAATGCCGGCGACAGAGTTTACGAGGCGGTCGGCGGCGGTACCGACAGGGTGTTCGCTGCTGTGAGCCATGCGCTTTCGGCCAGTTCACAGATCGAGCTTCTCGCCACCACCAGCCCGTCAGGTACGTCTGCAATCAACCTGACGGGCAACACCTTTGCCCAGACCATCCAGGGCAACGCCGGCGCGAACATCATCAACGGTGGCGGCGGTGCCGACATCTTGACCGGTAACGGGGGCAATGATGCATTCGTGTTCAACAGCGCTCTTGGGGCCGGCAATATCGACAGGATCACCGACTTCAACAAGCTCCAGGACAAGATCCAACTCGACGACGCGGTTTTTGCCGGCCTAAAGCTGGGTGGCCTTTCATCCGATGCTTTCTTCGCTGGCACGGCCGCGCATGACAGCTCCGACCATATCATCTACAACAGTTCAACCGGAGCGCTCTCTTTCGACAGCGACGGGATCGGCGCCGCAGCTCAAATACAGTTCGCCACGCTCTCTCCAGGTCTGTCGCTTGCAGCAGGTTCGTTCCTTGTGATCTGAAAGAGCCAGGAGCGGCGGACCTTCGAGCCGGTCCGCCGCTCCTCCTTGTTCAAGCACCGGTTTGTTCCAAAGCAGGTGTCAGTTTCCGCCGGTTCCGACCCTACTCCGCCGCTCCGCGCTCAGCGCGATTGTTCAAGGCGATAAGGTTTTTGCCCGGGCCAGGCTGTTAGGCTGCTCATTGGGATATCTGGGTCCGATTTCCATGATTAGGACGGTCCCGGCAAGAAGACCAACTCACTGAAGATGTCATCCCAGTCGATATGGCCCCAGCCGAGCGGCATGTGCAGGTCGCCCAAACCTAGTGCTGCATCCTCTTGCAGGAGGTAGGTTCGATGGGGACGGGCGCCCCGAAGGAACCATGGACATGCAGGTGCCCTGCCACCGGCGCCATGGCCCGCAGCTGCTCGCGGAAGTTCAGGTCGCGATGGGTGGATTCAATATAGGCGTGACTGAAATCGATAAGCGCCACCAAGTTCGGATGGCCGACCGCCTTAACCGTCTGCGCCACCTCGGCCGGGGTCTACCGGCACTGACCCGGTTCCATGGCGAAGAGGTTCTCAAAGGCGATGATGATCACCGCCAGCTTGCGGGGCCACCGCGATGCTGGCTCTGCAGTGGCAGGAGCGTTTGGCGGTCGCCTCACCCCAGCTCTTGACCTTGTCCCTGCCCTTGAAGCGGATCACCAGACCCGATACCGCCTCGCAGAGCGCACGCCGCACATCCGAGTCGCCGGCTTTCGAGATCCGTCCCCGGACGTCAATCGTGGAGCCGGATTGCCAGCGCCGCGACAGCGAGCGTGCCGAGGCATGGTTGCACGGCTTCGACGGCCTGCCGATTGGCGGTGAGCCGAAGCCGATAAGCAACCAACTAAAGACCGAGTTCGAAAGCCGTCAGCGGTCGGTCCACCAACCGCTGGCGCGGGCGGCATCGAAGCACACTTTCCTAGGGTGGGGGCCTTTGAGCCCGGCTTTCAGAGCGGCAACGCCACGATTGTACTCTTTCGTTTTGTCATACTTCCCACCCTCAACAAGAAAGTCGCCAAAACGTCTGTCGTTATAGATCGATTGAGAGCAAAACAAATAAGCCGCCATCTGATATCCATAATCGAAGGCAACCGAGTTAGCGCGGGCGGCGGTTGGAACGAACGAGTTTGCGCAAATCACCATTGCCGCGACCGGCATCATGCCTACGCGAGATAATTTCATTGTTGTTGCCCTCTCCCAAGACGCAACGAACTTGCCGAAGTTTTTGCCTTGGTGCAAGACCGTCATGAAATCGTCCTCGAAGGAGCTCGTGCTCCACATCCTTCTATGCAAGCAGTCGCAGATCTTAACCGGCCGTGGCGTCAATAGCTGGTGAAACTGGCAAGATGCGCCGGATGAGGCAATCAATTCGAACGCCGGAGACCCTGCCTCTGCAGAATTTCCGGGTTTAAGTTGGTGCGGCGTGCTCGCAAAGCCCAAAAGACCGGTGAAGTTCGCAACACGTCAAATTCTAGGCGACACTCTGACGTTACAGCCCGCCTGTATGCACCCACGCAATGACGCAGATCTGTCTGGGTTCGGTCCACTCGGGCCCGAGAGGCGAAGATTTCGGGATCGAGGCGCTTGGGCCACTGCGCGCCAGACAGAGCGATCCGATCCGTGTCATACTGTCAGAGGCAAGACACTAGCAATTTGGGGGCGGCGGCAGATGAAGGAAGAGAACGACGTTCAGAAGCTGGTACGCACGCTGCGTGCTCGAGCACCTGATGACGCGGCTGAATTGCTGGCCCGAGAATCTCCCGAGTTCATCCGGGACACACTAAAATTGTTGCCGGATGGGCACGCCCGTAAGGTGGCGGAGCATTTGCCACCGCATATGCGGCCCATCAGGTCTCATGGCGGTGGCAAGGATTTCGCGGTCCCCGACTCGCTCGTCGAGCTGATGGACCCGATTCCGGCCAGCGTTCCTGTCGCGACGATGGTTGCCGCCGCAGTGGAGGCGGTCAGACGCGCCCAGGTGCCGACCGAGCTCACTTATCTCTACGTCACGGACGAGGGCAATAAACTGGTTGGCCTGGTGGTCCTGCGCGATCTGATGCTGAGCGAAGCGGACGCGACGGTGGATCAGATCATGCTGCCCAGGCCGTTCGCCCTTAATGTCGGTCTGTCTTTGAGCGACGCCTGCAAGGCAGCAGTACGCCGTCAGTACCCTGTCTATCCGGTGGTGGACGCGGAGAACAGGCTGCTCGGGCAGGTTCGCGGCTGGCGGCTGTTCGAGCAGCAAATCATCGAGATTTCTGCCCAGTCTGGCCAGATGGTGGGCGTCCAGAAGGAGGAGCGTTCTTTTACGCCTCTGTTTTCAGCCTTCTTGAAGCGGCATCCGTGGCTGCAGCTGAACCTGCTGACGGCCTTCATGGCTGCTTTCGTGGTCAGTTCGTTCACAGGCACGATCGAGAAGATCGTCGCCCTGGCGGCATTCCTCCCGGTCTTGGCCGGGCAGAGCGGAAACACCGGCTGCCAGGCACTCGCTATGACGCTGCGTGGCCTTGCCCTGGGGGATGTGGACAAACGACCGAAGCTGCACCTGGTGATGAGGGAGGGCGCGCTCGGAATCGCCAACGGCGTGCTCGTCGGCCTTGTTGCGGCTGCGGCGATGTGGTTCTACGCCTCGCGGCAACCGGAGTCGGCGGCCCAGGCGCCCATGCTGGCACTTGTGATCCTGCTTGCCATGTCCGGATCGTGCCTCATGTCCGGAATCTCCGGCGTGCTGATCCCGCTGGGCCTGCGCCGGGTCGGCGCCGATCCGGCGGTCGCTTCGGCGATCTTCCTCACCACGGTGACCGATATTGTAGGCATGGGTCTGATGCTGGGGCTGGCTACCATGCTCGTGCTGTAGCAAGACGCGTCCGGTGACGCGTCCCTGGGAGTCGGGGGCAATAAGCTGACCTCGTCGCGTTCAACGAAATTGCGAAGGCCAGCACGCAATCGCGCAGGCCGTTGCGGAAAGCACCTTCCGGCAGCTCTCCGACCTCTTGCGCAACGCGACGGAAGACCTTTGGATGAGCCGTGGGTGACCTTGAAGCCTCATTCGGTGACCAGATACGCGCAGAATCGCGCAAACAATATTAATCTTGTCGGCTGCGCGATCCGCCACTGATGATGATTTGAGTTAGTTGACACTGGTGCCGAATACTTCAATTATGTACAGCAACGCTGAGAAGATGTTTTGACAACCAGCGCAGCCGAAATAGGAATAAACGCGATAGTTTGTTGCGCAGCTGCAACAGCTGCTGAGACTCGCATGGTCTGGTGACAGTTCAGTCGCCTTTTTCTTGTGGTCGTGCTAAGTCCTTCGCACTGGTCGGGTTTGGGGTGGTTCTCGGCATGCAATCTTCGTTTCGAACGATCTTCGGCTGCGCCGCGGCGCTGCTTTGTACCGGCGTATTGCCGGCTGGCGCACAAGGTCTTTTTACGGCATATGATGATGCGTTTTCGGCCCGCATCGCCAGTCCGGCCGACAACGGAACGCTCGCCCAGTTCGTCACAGTTGCCGTCAACGCGGGACAATATGATCAGGCGATCTCCTCAATCGAGCAGTATCTGATCAAATATCCCCGCGATGCGCGCGCCCGGCTGGCGGCCAGCCGGTTGTACTATCATGTCGGCTCCTATGAATTGGCCCGGCGGCAGGTGCAGTACGGCATCGAAGTCGACGGCCTGAGCGCAAGTGAGCAGCAGGAAGCCGTTCGCCTGCTCGCCCGCATCGAGCGCGCGTTGCGTGGCGTCACCTGGGAACTCGCCCTGACCGGCGGCGTGTTCAGCGCATTTACCGATTTTGAGCCCGGCGGGGCGCAGGACGACGACAGCTTCGTCTCCCCCTATGGGCGGGCGGAAGGCTTTGTCCGGTGGGACCTCGGCACGCCAAGCGCCGACGCTCTCGTTCTTTCAGGGTCGTTGACGGCGACACAGCGCTTTTTCACGGAAGACCTGTCGGTTCCGGGTAGCGAGGAGACCTTCGTCCACGGCAACGCCGCGATCACCTGGGACAAGGGGCTGCCGAACAGTGGGATCGATTCGCTGCGCCTGTTGCTTTCGGCGTTCACAGTTACGGATCGTTTCGACAGCGATATCCACGAGACCGGCATCGGCGTCAGTGGGCGCTTTCTCGTTCGCCCGACGGTCGAAACGACGCTCTTCGCCGGTGGCGGCTACATCGATCTAAGCCCCTCGCAAGGCATTTTCGCCGATAGCAGGGTTTTCTATGAGGCAGGCGGCAGCTACCGCTTCCGCAATGGCCAGGCGCTCGGACTGCGCTTTGTCGGCTCGAATGACTTCGCTTCCGGATCTGGCGAAATCGGCCACAGCTACACGGGCGAGGTCCGCTATGGCGGCCTGTTGATGAACGTACCGGATCTTTTCGCATGGTCGCACCAGATCGCCTTTTCGGCCGGCCACAGCAACACTCCCGATCTGTCCGTCGGCATCGGCACAAATATCAAGAGCGACTTCTGGCGCATTGCCTCCGAAAGCGATTTTCAGCTGACGGAGGCGCAGAAGATCAGCGTCGATCTCGCCTATCGCGAAACCAACTTCGACATCGCCAACCGCGACCGAAAATCGTTCGAAATGCTCATGAGCTATACGTTGACGCTCAATTGAAAGAGGCCGCGATGAGGACCCCGTACCGTCAGATCGCCATTTTTATCGCCTGCCTTGCCTTCGCGGCACCATCCGCCGCTGAGACGGTCGGGTCGATGACGGCCTATCAGACCAACATCGTCCGCAACAACGGCGGGACAATGAACGTTGGTGCCGGCGTCGAACTCGGCGACCAGCTGCGCAGCAATCCCACCGGTCTTGGAATGCTGGTGTTCCGGGATGAATCGAGCGCCAAGATTGGTCCGAACACCAGCCTGACGATCGATGAATTCGTCTACAATCCGGGCTCCGGATCGGGAAAGATCGACATCGGGATGAACAGCGGCCTGGCCCGTTTTTATGGCGGCCAGGTTTCGAAAGGCGGCGTCATGCAGGTTGCGACGCCGCATATGGTGCTCGGAGCCAGAGGCGGCATCATCGAAGTGCTGGTGGCAGCCGGCCAGACCGTCGGCATACTGCGCGCCGGCCGCATGACCTGCACGATCAATGGCAAACGGCTGGTCATCACAAACCCGGGCTACGCCTGCACATCGGAAGATGGCAAGCTGCTGACCGGCTACGGCGGAATCGACACCTTCCCGATATTGGACAGCATCGACCGGATTGCCGGCACCGGCCTGCCAGGCGCACCGGGTCCGGGACTGGATGTAAGCGCGCTTTGTGCGTCGGCACTCGGCGGCTCGCTCAAAGTCTGTGACTCCAGCGACGGCGCATTGCCAGGAGTGGTCATGGAGTTCCCCGACACCCCAACGCCACCTGTGGGCGGCGGCGTGAATAAGGGCGAGTGTGAGGGTGAGGGTTGCTGCTACTACTGCGAATAGGCTTGGCCGCACGACATGAGCCTCTTGGTCGGTTGGCGCTGGGCTGATTGGCGGCAAGCTGGCAGGCGCAAAGTATCCGGCCTTGTGGTCGTGCTCCTGCTGCTCGCTTGCCATTTGGCTTTTGACGGGCCGTTGTCGCGCCTGCGCGAACGCACGTACGACTTCTACCAGTTTCTCGCTCCGCGCCAGGCGACGAGCAATCCTGTCGTGATCGTCTCGATAGACGACGCCAGCCTCAAGGCACATGGGCGATGGCCCTGGAACCGTGGCCTCTTGGCCGATCTGGTCGATGGCATCACCAAGTCCGGCGCCGCGGTCATCGGGCTTGCGTTGGTACTGCCCGAGGCCGACACCTCGCCTGAGGGCATCGCCGGAGACAAGCGCCTGGCAGCGGCGCTGGCCAAAAATCGAACGGCGCTTGCCGTCAGCCTGGGCAATGAGGCGACGGTTTCAGAAGCAGGGCCCAAAGCCGGCTGGTCGATCGTCGGACAGGTACCCGACACACTTCCCGGCTTCGCCGGCCTGACCGGCTCGCTTGCCGAATTCTCCAATGCCGCCGCGGGCCTCGGCGTAATTCGCACCTTGCCCGATCCCGACGGCGTACTGCGCCATGTGCCGCTGCTGTGGCTTCGCAATACCGCTCAAGGCGTGCAGCTGTGGCCGTCCTTCGCGCTCGAGCTTCTGCGCCTTTACGCCGGGCAGGACGGCTACATAGCCCGGATGAATGCCGCCGGGTTCGACGCACTCAGGATGGCCGGCGCAATCGTGCCGCTCGAGCCGGAGGGGAGCATCCGCCTCTGGGAAACCGCCACGGATACGCCCCGTATATCTGCCAGCACTATCCTTTCGGGCGGCAGTGATCCGCGGCTGCGGGACGCCATCGCCATTGTCGATCTGTCGGCCGTGGGACTGACGCAGTACCTGCCCACCCCGACACGTCCAGCGCGACCAGGCGCGGACATCCACGCCGATGCAATCGGCCAGTTGCTTGCCGGGCGCTACCTGACAGAGCCGCCGCACGCGCGTACGGTGGAGCGGCTCTGGTTTGTCCTCGGTGCCGTCATTTTCATCGGACTTTCCGGAGTGCTCGCCGGGCGTGTCGTGCTTGGTGCCCTGGCTCTCGTGCTGCTTGCCGTCACGCCGTTCGTGTTCGGCGCTCTCGAATACAGCCTGCAGGGTGCACTCTATGACCCGCTGCAGCCGGCGCTGGCGACGATCCTGGTAGCCGGCTTCGAAGGCTATGTCCTCTACAGGCGCAGCGAGCAGCGCCGGTCCACCCTGGCACGGCAGTTCTCCCAGTATCTGTCGCCGTCCGTGGTGCAGCGCCTCGCAAGCTCGGACACCGAAGCGATCCTGTCCGGCGAGAAGCGCGAGATCACGATCCTGCTCAGCGACATACGCGGCTTCACGACGATGAGCGAACAGCTCGATACCCAGGAAATCGCAAAGGTGGTCAACCACTTCCTCGGCATTGCGACCGATGAGATCCTCAAGCGCGACGGCACCATCGACAAGTTCATGGGCGACGCGGTGCTCGCTTTCTGGAACGCGCCGCTTGATCAGCCGGACCATCGCGAGCGCGCGCTCGACGCGGGCCTTGCCCTGATCGAACGGGTGAAGCGTGAAGACGCCGCCTTCAGCGCGGACGGCCACCCCTCCATCGCAATCGGCGTCGCCATCGAGACGGGCATTTGCTCGGTAGGCAATTTCGGCTCCGAACGGCGTTTCGATTACACCGCGATCGGCTCTCCGGTGAACCGCACGGCTCGGCTCGAGTCGACGACCAAGAAGCTGGGCATCCCCCTGGTGCTTGGTCCCGGCTTTGCGGCAGGAGCGCCGATGCCGATCGTCCAGGCGGGCGCCTTTGAACTCCAGGGTTTCAAGGGCGAGGTGCCGGTTTTCACCGTTCCGGAGATGCAAGCTGCTCACCAAGATATGAGCCGCGAAGTAGAGAGCCAACGTGGTGAGCAATCTGGCGCCCCTGCCGTGGTGGTTGGTTCGCCGCCATCCGTGCAAATGGCACCGCCTGATCTTGCACCCCGAACGCGAAGCACACGCTGACCGGATCCAGCGGATCGCAGGGGTGCCGACCTGCTTTGTGAACTAATACTGCTGGGGAGGCCTAGGTGTCAGCAAACGGCCCTTTAAATTGCGGGTGGCTGTCAATCCGGATCAGCGCGACAGCCGATGAGACGCGGATAGACGGCGAAGGGATCGGTCGAGGTAACCCCGGCAATGATTGTCGAGGCCGCCGAATTTTCGAGCGAGAAGATAGGCCGTGTTATCCAGTTTACCACGAATGGCAGCACGGCCTCGTTGAGTTCGCCGGCGCCATCAGGTGGAGGCAGCGCGTGGTTCAGATTGTTTATCCTCGCCGCCGGATCATGCGCTCGGGATGTTCCCAAGAGCATCCAGCCGTAGCATTCCCCGAGCTGCCCTAACGAGAGAGTTCGCTGGGCCGGGATTATGGCCGTTATGAACCTGACGCAATCGATGCAGCTGGCGCTGGCCTCGTCGGGCGCGTGGGCGGTCTATCGACATCAATCGGTCGCCGCGGATGTTGGGATGCGCATGCGTCGGCGCACGTAGCGTCGATACGCCTTGGGCATGTCGGCGTTGACAGTGACATGGCCGGAGCGACGTGTTTCAGACGCCGAGCAATTCCAAGGACTGAGCACCAGAACCGAACCTCCCGACGGATTTTCGCGAGCTGCATTCCTCCCTCCCCTCCTTATCAAAACCGCCGCTCGCGAATTCGCTGGCGAGTATATCTCCGGTATGATATACATATATCACTCATGAGGATATACAAAATGCCGCTCTTCATTCGCGATCCCGACGTCGACGCCATGGCCGTCGAGCTGCAGCACATTACCAACGCGCGCAGCAAGACCGAGGCCGTCAGAACCGCCTTGCGCCACGAGATCGAGCGCAACCGCGGCAGCGTCCCGCTGCGCGAGAGACTTGCCAAAGTCAAGGAAATGGCGCGGCGGATCGGGCCGGCCAACCCTGATTTCGATATGAAGAAATTCACCGACCAAATGTGGAGCGACGACTGATGTTCGTCGATGCCTCGGTGATCGTTGCCATCCTGAACGAGGAACCTGGCGCGGAAGAACTGGAAAAGCGGCTCGCGGCCGCGACCAAGCCGCTGTATATCTCTCCGCTCGTCCGGTTCGAGGCAGTCCAGGGTCTCGCGCGAGCGTCGGCCGAAGCCATCAAAAAGAACGCCAAGCCCACGGCCAACATGCTGGCGCAAGCCCGTGATACCGTCGACGCCTTTTTGATCGAGATCGCCGGCAAGGAAATCATGATATCCGGCGACATCGGCGACCGGGCGATCGAAGCCAGCATGAAATACGGCAAAGCAGTCGGGCACAAAGCCGATCTCAATTTCGGCGATTGTTTTGCCTACGCTTGCGCGAAGGCTCACCGGCTTGCCCTGCTTTACAAGGGCAATGACTTTTCACAAACTGATCTGGCGTAAGGCTTTCCTGGCCTTGCATCGCGGCGCGAGAGCCGATGGGCCCTTTTGCATGCTTTGGGCGAATCGTCGTCTTTCATGGTTAAACGCAATATTACGAGGAACGTTCGCTGCAGCACTGGTTTTCTTCGGCACGATCACCGTTCAGGCACAGCGGGCAGACGGCATCTTCTGGGTGCTGCGATCGGGTGCGCCATGGCGCGATCTGCCAGGGGGCGATACGGCCCACGCACCACCTGCTACAATCGCTTCGTTCGATGGCGGAAAGCAGGTGTGTGGGACCGCCTCATGCATGGCATCACCAAAGCCCATGATGCAACGGTGCAGATGATCGATACCTCCATTGTTCGCGTCCATCAGCAAGGCGCGACAGCAAAAAGGGTGATCGAGATTATTGTCTCGGTCGTTCCCGAGGCGGGCTGACGACCAAAATCCATGCTCTTGTCGACGCCGAAGGCAGGCCGATCAAGCTGACGCTCACGGCAGGTCAAATGAGTGACATCGCCTACGCAGCGGACTTGATCAAGGATTTGCCCGAGGGTGCCATGCTGCTCGCCGACAACGGCTAGGATGCCAACGCCTTGCGCAATGCCGTCACCGAGCAAAGGCATGGGCCAACATCCCGCCCAAGGCCAACCGCAAGGACCCGATGTGCTTCAGCCCCTTCCTCTACAAGGCCCGCAACCTCGTCGAACGCTTCTTCAACAAGGCCAAGCAGTTCCGTCGCATCGCAACTCGATATGACAAGCTGGCAGAAAACTACCTTGCTGCCCTGAAACTCGTCTCAACTCGCATCTGGCTACGCGGTGATGATGAGTCTACGTCCTGGCGTTTTGCGTGCCCTCCCCGGTTGTCATTCGCCGCGCATGGTCGCCTGGAAGCTCGGCAGATGCTTCCTTTGTGCCTCGAGCATTTTCTCGCGATAGACGCCATAGATGACGTCGGTGTCGTGCAGTGTGACGCCGGCAATTGTCGGCGAGGCAAAAACCGGCAGTTCGATGCCGCGTTTCGAAAGCGCCTCGGCGGTGCGGGCGATCAGCTCATGCGCCAGGATCATGGCAAGCACGGTCGACGAACCGGAGACCGGCCGGCTCCAGCCCTCGACCGGCACGATGGCATCCTCGATCGGCGAGCAGGTGTCGATGACAAGGTCGGCGGCATCGGCAAGCCGTTTGCCGGAAGAGTGTGTCGCCGGCTTGTCGAGATTGTTCTTGCTGGTCACCGCGACGACGAAGACGCCGCGTTTTTTCGCATAGAGCGCCGTGTCGATGCCCGACGAATTGCGGCCGCTGTGGCCGAAGATGATGATCGAATCGCCTTTGTTCAGCGGCTGGTGGTCTAGGAATTTCTCGGCGTATTTCTCGGTTCGCTCCAGCCACAGAAGTTCGCGCACGCCGCCGGCGCCGAGCACGTTATGCCACATGACACGCGGGTCGGTCAGCGGATTGAAGCCGACATAGCTGCCGTAGCGCGGAAACACTTCCTGGACCGGCAACACCGAGTGGCCCGAGCCGTAAAGATGAACCAACCCGCCGCTCTCGAGCGTGTCGGCAAAGCGGCTGGCCGCTTCGCCAAAGGCTTCGGCATTGGCTTTCGAGGCCTGTTCGATGAGGGCGGCAAGGCGAGGTATGTAAAGATCGGACACGTGGGTACTCCTGTTATGTGTCGGCTTGGGTATGGCTCAGCTTCTGGCGTTTGGCGGGGCGCGGCCGGCGCGCAGCGTCGAGCGGATTTCGTAGCGGTCGCCACGCATGACCGAGACGGTGAATTCGAATGGGCCACGCTCGTCGGTGGTGATGCGCTCGACCACGAAAGCGGGGCTCCCCGCAAGCAGATCGAGCAACTCGGCATCCGCCGCCCCGACCGCGCCAACACGGTAGTTTTCGCGTGCCGCGACCGGCACGATGCCGTAATGGCGTTCCAGCGCTTCGTAGAGCGAGCCCTGCAACAGGCCGGCATCGAGAAAGCCGGGCACGCGCGCGGCCGAAAGTTGCGCAGTCTGAATACCGATCGGTTCGTTGTTGCCGAGCCTGAGCCGCCGGATGCGCACCACCGGGTCGCCCTCCTCGATCTCCAGCGCTCCGGCCGCGGCGGCATTGGCGGTGGTCAGGCTGCAGTCGAGCAAGCGCGAGCCGGCGACCACGCCCATATTGCCCATTTCCTGCGTGAAGCTGGTGAGTTCGCGGGTGCCAGCGACCAGCGTGGTGGAGCGCACGAAGGTGCCACGGCCATGTTCGCGCCTGAGCAGCCCGTGCTCCTCCAGATTGCGCAGCGCATGGCGCAGCGTGATGCGGCTCACCCCGAACAGGGCGCACAGTCTGTCTTCGGCCGGAATCTGGTCGCCAGTCGCCCACTCGCCACTCTTGACGATGGCGCGGATGGCCTCTTCCACCTGATACCAGAGCGGCTCGGGCCTTCGGCGGTCGGGCAGCTGGAAGCTGACTTGGCTCATCTAATCTGCCTCCACTGTGCTCCGGCGAGACCGGCCAGCGAGGCGCCGACGAGACCGGCGCGGGAGCCGAATTCGCCGGACCGCAGCACGACATCGCGCAGATGCGGCGGCAGCTGACGCCGCAATGCCGCAAGCAGCGGCGGTCCGACCACGTCCAGCGCATCGGCAAGCCCGCCGGAAATCAGGACCGCCCGGGTGTCAAGCAGCGCGACCGCACCCGCCAAGGCAGTGCCCAGCCGGCGCGCCGGCAGCTCCAAGGCGTCAAGTGCGGCCGTGTTGCCAGCCCGCGCGGCCTCGACAAGCCTGCCTCCATTGGGCAGCCCGATCTGGCGCGCCGCGGCGTCGAACGCCCGCCCGGAAGCGAAGCGCTCCAGCCAGCCGCTGCGGTCCTCGCCTTCATCCTCGATGTCGGCGCAGGCCCAGCCGAATGAGCAGGCGCCGCCCCGTGCGCCGGCGACGATGTGGTTATTGGCCAGAACGGCGGAGCCGATACCGGTGCCGATCGCCAGCAGGATGGCATCGGACAAGCCTTTTGCAGCACCTTCGACCGCCTCGGCCAGCATGGCGACCTGCGCATCGTTGCCAATGGCAACAGGCAGACGAGGAAACAAGGTCGCGACGTCGACACCATCGAAATAGGGCAGGTTCGGAACCCAGCGGCAGATCGAGCCCTCGACAAGCCCCGGCACCGCCAGGCCAAGTGCGTCGACCGGACCGGCCTCGGCGCCCAACGCACCGACGCGGGCGACGAAGGCATCAAGACTTGCTGGTGCGGGCTCGCGGCTGAGCATCTCCAGCCAGCGAACATCGCCGGTATGGATAGCGGCGCGCAAGTTGGTGCCGCCAAGATCGATGGCCAGAACGCGTGTCATCGAGAGCGACTCCGACTGGCCACCGCCCGGTCCCCGGCGCGCCAGTTCCACACGGTGTCGTCGGCTCTGGTCGGCAGTGCGATACAGACCCCGGTGCACGCGGCGGCGAAGCCGCCGATCAGGCTGAGCGCTGCGCGTCGATGAACCATGATCAGTCTCTCATTCGACATCGGCTTCCTTTGGGCGGCTAAGTGTCATTATAACGACATGACTTTCTTCGCAAGAGCCTTTGCGGCACGTTTGGGCATATCCGGCAGTGAGAAACAGCTCGAACGATCTCAGCTAATTATCTGTTTTCAAGGAGCTATCGTTCCCATCGTAGGCCGGTAAGAAATCGCCCACCACGCCGGCAGGAGCTCTCCACGAAGATAGCGCTTGCATCGTTGCTTCAAGTTGTCATAACGTCATGGACATCGCTATGGCTATGCGGAGGGTCGGATGTCTTTGGCTTGGATTTCGAAACTGGCACTGGCTACAGGGTTGTTGGCCTCGCCCACCATTGGTTGGGCCCAATCGGTCAACATCTCCTATCTGACCCACTGGTCGCCCGAAACGGTCGCTTTGCTGGACGCCGCGGCCAAGGACTACACCAAGAGCAATCCGGATGTGACCGTCACCGTGCGCGCCGTCCCCTTCGGCGATCTCCTGACGACACTGCGTTCCCAGGGCGGCAGCTCGGACGGGCCGACGATCGGCGGCATCTATGATTTGTGGCTGCCCGAACTGGCGCGAGACAAGCTGGTCGCGCCGGCCCCCGATGCGGTTGCCGGCGAGGTCAAGAGTGCGTGGCCGGCCGGTGTCGTCAGTGCGGCCTCTGTTGGCGCCACGCTTTACGGCATTCCAAACGAGATCGACGTCTATGCGCTGAACTACAACAAGGAGCTGTTCAAACGGGCAGGCATCACAGCCGCGCCGAAGACCTGGTCCGAATTGAAGGATGCGGCCCGGAAGTTGACCAGGAAAGATGCCGGCCAGCAAGGCTTCGGCATGATCAATTCCTGGGCGGCGGGCGTCGTCCATCCCTTCGCCTCGCTGCTGGTCTCCAATGGCGGCGAGCTGGTCAAGGACGGCAAACCGATGCTCGACAGTCCTCAAGCCGGTGAGACTCTCCAGCTTTACGAGGACCTGATCAAGTCCGGCGCCAGCGATCCGGCGATGGCCACGGCCGACGCCAACACAACCGGCCCCTTCCTAGACAATTTCGTCTCCGGCAAGACCGGCATGATCATCATGGCCAACTGGTGGGAAAGCGCATTGAAGAGCGGCATGGGCGACAAGTTCTCCAATATCGCCACCGCACCCATCCCGGTCGGTCCGAGCGGCGACAAGCCGCACTCGATCTCCTATTCATGGATGACCGTCGTCAACGCCAATGCCGGTGAGGCCGAACAAAAAGCGGCATGGGATTTCCTGGTATGGCTGAACAGTCCGAAGTCCGGCAAGAACGGCGCATCGGCAATGTCGGATATTCTGATGTCGATGGGCATCCTGCCGACGCGGACCTCCGACATCGAAGCCCATAAGGACAAGCTCGGTTCCGAGTTCCTGTCCGGCTATGTCAGCGTGCTTGCCGACGCCAAGCCCTTCCCTGTCGTCCCGGGTGGCCAGGAGTTCAGCGAATCGCTGCAGCAGACGCTCGAGGCGTTGCAGTATGGGCAGCTCTCGGCCAAGGATGCGCAGGCGAACGCGCAGGCCGATGCCGTCTCGATCCTGGAGCGTGCCGCCAAATAGCGAAGGCGCTGTTTCGAGAGCCCGACGCTTTGGAAGCATAGCGATGATCAAGACCTATCGTGCCTCGGCGGGCATCATGCTGGCACCCGCCGTGACACTGATCGGCGTTTTCATCCTGCTGCCGATGCTGCTTACCATCTGGCTGTCATTCCAGGACTGGTCGACGCAGACGCCTTTTTCCAATGCGAGCTTCATCGGCTTCGACAATTTTCGCCAAATATTCGGGCCGACCTCGGTCGGGCGGGATTTCAAGCGAGCGCTGCTCAACACCGCCATCTACACGGCATTGTCGGTGATGCTCATCCTGCCCCTTTCGGTAGTGTTCGGCTTGATGGTCCACCAGCGCGATGTCGCAGGCGGTACGGCGCTGCGGACCGTGTTGTTTTCCACCTACATGGTGCCGATGATCGCCGTGACGCTGGTCTGGTCGAAGCTCTATTCGCCGAGCGAGGGGCCGCTCAACCAGGTGCTCGGTCTCGCCGGCATCGGCCCGCAACTCTGGTTGTCCTCGCCAAGATCGGCGTTGATCTCGATCGTCGTCCTCAATGTCTGGCAGCAGATCGGCTATTTTACGGTGCTGGCCGTTGCCGGGCTGACCCAGATCCCGGGCAGTCTTTACGAGGCGGCGACGCTTGACGGCGCCAACCGGCGCGAACAGTTCCGCTTCATCACCTTGCCGCTATTGAGCCGCACGCTCTTGTTCAGCGCCGTCATTGCCATCATCAACGCCGTGCAGGTGTTCGAGCCGGTGGCGCTGATCACCCAAGGCGGGCCGGTCGGCTCGACCAACGTGCTGACCTACCATATCCGCCGAGTCGGTATCGAGCGGGCACAAGGCGGGCTGGGCTCGGCCATGGCAGTGATGCTGATGCTGGCGCTGATCGTCATTGTGTGCGCGCTGTTTGCATTCGCCAACCGGAAGGATGACGAATGAGCGCGCCGGGCCGCTCAGCATCGAGCCGGTTGGCGCGCAGACGCCTGGCGGGCCGCAGAGCGCTGCTCGCCACGCTGATGCTGCTGGTTGCCGTGGCCTCCGCCTTCCCGCTGTTGTGGATGGTGCTCTCCAGCCTGAAAACGCCGGCCGAAACCATGCAGGTGCCGCCGGTGTGGATACCGCGCACGCCGACCCTCGAAGCGTACGAGAAAGTGTCCGGCGTCATCAATGTCGGCCGCTCGATGTGGAATTCGCTCGTGATCGCCACGATCACCACCGCCGGCATTCTGGTCACCAGCATGATGGCTGGCTACGCCTTCGCCAAGCATCACTTTCCCGGCCGCTCACTGCTGTTTTCGGTGCTGATCGCCACCATGTTCCTGCCGCCGATCGTCACGCTGATCCCGCTTTACCGTCTCGTCGGATCAATCGGCCTGAACGCCAGCCTTGCAGGTATTATCGTGCCCAATCTCGCCAATGCGTTCGGCATTTTCCTGATGCGCCAGTTCATAGCCGGCGTGCCCGACGATCTGATCGACGCAGCGCGGATGGATGGGGCGTCGGAACTCCTGATCCTGTTCAAGATCGTCGCGCCGAGCGTGGCGCCGGCAATCGCGGCACTGGCGCTGTTTGCCTTCGTCTACCACTGGAACAGCTATCTCTGGCCGCTGACCGTTCTACAGGGCAATGCACACGACTATCCGATCGTTATCAGCCTGAGCCGCCTGCTCAGCTACAACAGAGGCGCCCTCAATACGGGACTGGTGATGGCCGGCGCCACACTCGCCGTGCTGCCGCCATTGGTGCTCTTCGTCTTCCTGCAGCGCTTCTTTGTGGATTCGATCGTCGGCTCGGCGATCAAGGGATAATGGACCAGCGCCGCGCTCTGTGCTAAGGTGTACACAGATCAACACAGGACACCGCTATGGCCGCTAGCACCACTATGACAATTCGCGTCAGTCCCGATGTAAAGGAAAAGCTCGACCGGATCGCAACCGACACCCGGCGTAGCAAGTCGTTCCTCGCAGGTGAAGCCGTCGCAGCGTATGTCGATCGCGAGCTTGAAATCATTGAAGGTATCAAGCGCGGCCTTGCTGATGTCGAAGGTGGGCGCATCGTGTCTCATGATAAGGCTATGGCAGAAATTTATGCCGCGATTGATGCCGGCACGGGCCGCAAGGTGTGACGCGAGCCGTTCAGTGGTCTCGCGGTGCGCTGGACGACATCAAGGAACAGATCGCCTATATCTCGCAGGATAATCCGCGCGCTGCGCGCCTGGTAGCAGACCGGATTCTGGACGCAGGGGCCGCGCTTGGGGAAATGGCAACCGGGCGACCCGGCCGTGTATCCGGCACCTATGAAAAGCCTTTGAGTCGCCTGCCCTACATCATCGCTTATGCCGTGACCGCCAAGGGCGGCCGGGAAAGCATTTCAATTTTGCGGGTGATCCACGCAGCGCGCGATTGGCAGGACGAGGAATGGCCGAGCTGAGCGAAATCTCGCGACGAAGGGGCTTTAATCGCGAGCGGATTTGCTGCCAACAATTTTGACAGCAAGCTGCCGGGTATTGCTCCCGAGTTTAACCGGAGACCTGGGTGGGAGCATATACGTCGAGCACGTTCTGAGTTTCGTCCGTTCGCAATGAGTTATGGCTACTAACGATCTGGCAAAACCACGATTCAGTCCGCAGTGAGCACGACCTTGACGCTTTGTGAACGGTCGGCGGCAAGAAGGAAGGCGTCGGGCGCGGAAGAAAGCGTGCGCTCGGCGGTCACCAGCTTGAGGACATCCACCTCCCCCGAAACGATGAGATCGACCGCCCGGCCGAACTCCGTACCGAAGCGGAAGGTGCCTTTGAGGTCGATCTCCTTGGCCATCACTGCATTGGCAGGCAGCGGGATCTGGCCGCCGGGAAGATTGCCGACCTGGACCACCGTGCCGCCACGCCGGACGCTTGCGATTGCTGCGGCAAGGCCGGCCGTGGTGCCCGAAATCTCGAACGCCACATCAAGCGAACCGCCGGCAGCAAGCGCCTGGAGTTCGGCGTCGCCGCCGGAAAGGTCGATCGTCCTGTCCGCGCCCAAACTGCGGGCGAAGGCGAGCGGAGCGGCGGCGATATCGGCGACCGTAAGCTCAGCGCAGCCGGCAAGCCTGGCCGCAAGCATGGCCAAGAGACCGATGGGGCCGGCACCAAACAGGATGACGTTGCGGCCCCTGATGTCGCCCGCCCGCGCGATGGCGTGCAGGCTGACCGCCAGCGGCTCGGCAAGTGCGGCCGCCTGGTAGGCCACATCAAATGGAACCTTGAAACATTGCGCGGGCGTGGCGTCGAACAGACTGGCGAAGCCGCCCTGCATATGTGGCGTCTTCGATGCCGAACCCATGAAGTAGATGTTTTCGCAGAGATTGGCGCGCTCTTCCAGGCATCGCGCGCAATGCCCGCACCAGCGTGACGGATTGACCGCGACATGGTCGCCGACGCCCAGGCCGGGCGCGGCGCCGTTGATCTCGACGATTTCGCCCGAGATCTCGTGGCCGAGGACAAGCGGCGAAGTGACGACGAAGTCGCCGGTACGGGCATGGCGGAAATAATGCAGGTCGGAGCCGCAGATGCCCCCTGCCCCAAAGCGCACCCGCACCATACCTGGTGCTAGCGGTTCGAGCGGACGCTCCACGACGCGCAGGTCCTGCGGGCCGAACAGCGTCGCGGCAATCACCTGGCCACTCACCGGATCAAGCCCATCTCGGTCGGCAGCCAAAGCGTGATGGCGGGTATGAAGGTGATCAGAAGCAGCGCCACGATAAGCGGCACCAGCCACGGCAGGATCGCCATGGTGGTGCGCTCGACCGAGAGCTTGGCGACGCGCGACAGCACAAAGAGCACCATGCCGAGCGGCGGGTGCAAAAGCCCGATCATCAGATTGAGCGTCATGATCAGCCCGAAATGCACCGGGTTGATGCCGTAGACGGCAGCGACCGGCAGCAGGATCGGCACCAGAATCGTGATCGCGGCGATCGTATCGAGGAAGCAGCCGACCACCAGCATCAGGATGTTGACCAGGATCAGGAAGACCCACTTGTTTTCGGTGAGCGCGAAGATGAAGTTCGAAAACAGCTGTGCTGCCTGGCTGACGGTGAGCAGCCAGGCGAAGATCGATGCGGCGGTAACGATGAAGAGCACCGAGGCGGTCGTTTCGATCGTGTCGAAGCTGGCCTTGGCAAGCAAACGCAGCGTCATCGTGCGGTAGCGCACCAGCCCGAGGAAAAGCGACCAGATCACGGCCGCCATCGCCGCCTCGGTCGGCGTGAACCAGCCCATCGTCATGCCGCCGATCAGGATGACCGGCGTCATCAGCGCCATGACCGCGGAGAAATCGAAATACCAGTCCGCCGCAACGACCGATTCATACTGCACCTCTTCTTCAAACGTCCGGAAACAGGGACTTTTGGTTTTCCATTTTGATGCGACACGGGCCTCTGTGACGCGGAAACTG